>NZ_DASSCL010000127.1:0-38171 GCF_035697785.1 Nocardioides sp. | reverse complement strand
CAGCGCTCGGCCCACCTGTCCAGCGCCTCGGAGGTGTAGCCGCTGGCATACAGCTCGACGTCCCCGTGCAGCCGCACGTAGACGTGGTCGGAGGTGACCGAGTCCAGCAGCGGCCACTTGCCGGCGGTGTCGGCCACCACGGTCGCGATGTCGTGCTTCTCGAGCAGCGCGGCCGTCTGCTCCCGGGTGAACGACGCGTGGCGCACCTCGAGCGCGTGCCGCAGCGGGCGGTCCGGGTCGGTGGTGCTGGTCAGCGCCCGGTCGTCGGGCACCTTGTCGTCGTGTCCCTGCGCGATCTCGGCGGCCGCTCCGGCCGTGCGCGGCAGCAGGTCGAAGAACGCCGCCAGCCGCGCCTCGTCGTACCCCAGCATCGGCGGCAGCTGCCACAGGAACGGCCCGGTCTTCGCACCCAGCGCCAGCACGCCGGACGCGAAGAAGTTGGCCAGCGCGGTCTCGACGCCGGCCAGCTTCTTGAGATGGGTGATGAACCGGCCGCCCTTCACCGCGAACACGAAGTCGTCGGGAGTCTGCTCGTGCCAGGTGCGGTACGACGACGGGCGCTGGAGGGAGTAGAACGAGCCGTTGATCTCGATGCTGGTGAGCCGCTCGGCGGCGTACGCCAGCTCGTCGCGCTGCCGGAGCCCCTTGGGGTAGAAGTCACCGCGCCAGGCGGGATAGGTCCAGCCCGAGATGCCCACGCGTATGCGACCCACGGATCGAGGGTAGAACTCCAATTGGCTCCCGCCGCCGTGACCGGATGCGGGAGCCGCGGGAATAGCTGTCCACGCCCGTGGGTTCACACCCGTGGACGTGACCCGGAATGTCAGGAGTGGGTGGATGGTGAAGGCCACGTGATCGGTGGTGCGCGCCGGGAGCACGGGCGGGTCGCGATGATCAGCCTGCACACCTCCCCGCTCGACCAGCCCGGCACCGGCGACGCCGGCGGCATGAACGTCTATGTCGTCGAGCTCGCCAAGCGCCTGGCTGCGCGGGGCACGGCCGTCGAGATCTACACGCGCGCGACCTCCTCCTCGCTGCCGCCGAGCGTCCAGGCGTACGACGGCGTCACCGTCCACCACGTGCACGCCGGCCCGTTCGAGGGGCTCACCAAGGGCGAGCTGCCCGGCCAGCTGTGCGTGTTCGCACGCGAGGTGCTCCGGGCCGAGGCCCAGCACGCCCAGGGCTACTACGACGTCATCCACTCCCACTACTGGCTCTCCGGCCAGGTCGGCGCGCTGGTCCGGGACCGCTGGGGGGTGCCGCTGGCGCACTCGATGCACACCATGGCGAAGGTCAAGAACGAGTCGCTCGCCGACGGCGACACCCCCGAGCCCGAGGGCCGCGTGATCGGCGAGGAGCAGGTCGTCGAGGCCGCCGACATGCTGATCGCGAACACCGACATCGAGGCCAAGCAGCTGGTCAACCTCTACGACGCCGACCCGACGCGGGTCGAGGTCGTGCACCCGGGCGTCGACCTGTCCGTCTTCCGGCCGGTCTCCGGGGCCCGAAAGCGCGTCGGCGTCCCCGAGGACGCGGTGGTGCTGCTTTTCGCCGGCCGGATCCAGCCGCTGAAGGCGCCGGACGTGCTGCTCCGCGCGGTCGCGCTGATGATCGAGCGGGACCCCTCGCTACGTCGCCGGCTCGTCGTCCCGATCGTCGGCGGGCCCAGCGGCAGCGGCCTCGACCACCCCGAGTCGCTGGCCCAGCTCGCGAGCAGCCTCGGCCTCGACGACGTGGTCCGGTTCGTGCCTCCGGTCGCGCAGTCGACGCTGGTCGACTGGTACGCCGCGGCGACGCTGGTCTGCGTCCCGTCGTACAACGAGTCCTTCGGGCTGGTCGCGGTCGAGGCCCAGGCCACCGGTACGCCGGTCGTGGCCGCCGCCGTGGGCGGCCTGACGACCGTGGTCCGCGACGGCGTCTCCGGCCTGCTCGTGGACAGCCACGACCCGGCCGACTACGCGACAGTCATGCAGCGGGTCGTCGGCCAGCCGACCTTCCGCGAGCAGCTGTCCCGCGGGGCGGTGCGGCAGGCCGGGGAGTTCGCCTGGGAGCGCACGGCCGACCGGACCGTGGAGGTCTACCGGCAGGCGGTGCGGGCGATGCGCGACGACCTCGCGGAGCTGCGCCGGTGAGCGAGGCGGTCCCGGAGCAGCAGCGCGCCGCCGAGGTGGTCCGCGCGACGCTCGCGGACCACGACCTGGAGTGGCAGGAGATCCCGGAGCCGGGTAGCGGCGTGTTCACCGTCGTGCTCCCCGGCGAGAAGAAGCTGCAGACCCCGGTGCGGCTCGACGTCGGGCAGCACGCCCTCGGCGTGCACGCCTTCGTGGCGCGCCATCCCGACGAGAACCACGAGCGCGTCTACCGGTGGCTGCTCGAGCGCAACCTGAAGATGTTCGGCGTCGCCTTCGCCGTCGACCACACGGGTGACATCTACCTCGACGGGCGGCTGCCGCTGTCGACGGTCACGCCCGAGGAGGTCGACCGGCTGCTCGGCGCGGTGCTGTCCTACGCCGACGAGTCGTTCAACACCATCCTCGAGCTCGGCTTCGCCGGCTCGATCCGCAAGGAGTACGCCTGGCGACTCTCGCGCGGGGAGTCGACGAAGAACCTCGACGCGTTCCGCGGCTGGCTCGACCGCCCCGCGGACTGACCCCAGCCCCATGTAAAGCGGAGTTATGGCCGCTCCGCGGGATGCCGGCGCGTCGTGAGGTCCCCATGACTCCGCTTTACATGCGGGGGGCGCGGGCGGCGACGGGCCAGCGCGACACCGACCAGGCAGAGCACGCCGCCGACGTACGCCAGCGCGGGCGGCGTCTCGTCGAGCAGCAGCCAGGCCATCAGCACGGTGATCGGCGGGACGAGGTACGTCGTGACGCCGAGGCTGCTCGCGCTCATGTGGGTGAGCGCGTAGGCGTAGGTCGTGAACGCGATCGCGGTGGGGAACACCCCGAGGTAGACCACCCAGCCGATGTCCGCGGCGGACGCGGAGCCCAGGTCGTCGACCAGCGCGGGCGCGAACGGCAGGCAGGCCACCGCGCCGACGGTGCACGCGACCCAGGTGACCTGCAGCGCGGTGAGCCGGGTCATCAGCGGCTTCTGCAGGATCACGCTGACGGAGTAGACCGCGGCGGCCAGCAGACACAGCAGCACGCCGACCACGTCGCGGTCGCCGCCGGGGCTGCCGGGTCGGCTGGCGAAGCTGATCACCGCGACACCGGCGAACGCGACCACCAGCCCGACCCACAGCGCCAGCGTCGAACGCTCGTGCAGGAACCAGACCGCGAGCACCGCGATCAGCACCGGCGCGACCTGGATCAGCATGGCCGCCGTGCCCGCGTCGACCCGACGCTCGCCCTCGTTGAGGGCGACGTTGTAGACGCCGAACCACAGCAGCCCGATCGCGACCAGCGGCAGCCAGTCGGCTCGCCGCGGCGTGCGCCAGGCCCGCCGCGCGAGCAGCACCACGCCCAGGGCGAGCGACCCGACCACCAGCCGGCCCAGGGACAGCGCGCCGGGGCCGATGTGGTCGCCGAGGTGCCGGATCGCGACGAACGCGGACGCCCAGAACACCAGCGTGGTGCCGACGGCGAGCAGCGGCAGGACGGCAGGACGATCGCTCACCCGGTGAGCCTATGCGCGGCCACCGACATCTATCGACCGAGTTGGACCGCCGTCAGGTGTCCAGCTTGTAGCCCAGCCCGCGCACGGTGACCAGGTACCTCGGCGCCGCCGGGTCGGGCTCGATCTTGGCCCGCAGCCGCTTCACGTGCACGTCGAGGGTCTTGGTGTCGCCGACGTAGTCCGACCCCCACACGCGGTCGATCAGCTGCCCGCGGGTGAGCACCCGGCCGGGGTTGCGCAGGAACATCTCCAGGAGTTCGAACTCCTTCAGCGGCAGCTTGGTGTCGTCCCCGTTCACCGTCACCACGTGCCGCTCGACGTCCATCCGCACCGGCCCGCTCTCCAACGACGTCGACGCCGTCTCGACGTCATGACCTCGCCGCAGCACCGCCCGGATCCGGGCCACCAGCTCGCGCGGTGCGTACGGCTTGGTGACGTAGTCGTCGGCACCGAGCTCGAGCCCCACGACCTTGTCCACCTCGGAGTCCTTTGCGCTGACCATGATCACCGGCACGCTCGACACCTGCCGGATCCGCCGGCACACCTCGGTGCCGGGGAGCCCCGGCAGCATCAGGTCGAGCAGCACGATGTCGGCGCCGGTCTTCTCGAACTCCGTCAGGGCGTCCGGGCCGGTGGCCGCGAGCGAGACCTCGAAGCCCTCCTTGCGGAGCATGTAGGCCAACGCGTCGCTGTAGGACTCCTCGTCCTCGACGACCAGCACTCGGGTCACGGACTCGTCTCCTTGCGGGGATCGGGGGTGGTGTCGGACGCGGCCGGGCGAGCGGAGCCCGTCGAGGCGCTCACTCCGGACCCTCCTGGGCCTGGCGAACGGTTCGCTCCTCGGGAGCCAGCGTCGTACGGCGCGGCAGCTCGAGGGTGAAGGTCGAGCCCTGCCCCTCGACCGACCAGACCCGCACATCGCCGCCGTGGGAGGCGGCGACGTGCTTGACGATCGAGAGCCCGAGACCGGTGCCACCGGTGGACCGGTGCCGGGCCGGGTCGACCCGGTAGAAGCGCTCGAAGATCCGGTCGATCTCCTCGGCGGGGATGCCGATGCCCTGGTCGGTGACGCTGAGCTCCACGGTCGTCTCGCCGGGCTTGGCCGTCACGACGACCCGGCTGCTGTCCGGCGAGTAGGCGACCGCGTTGGAGACCAGGTTGCCCAGGGCCAGGGCCACCTCGTCGGCGTGGCCGAGCAGCTTGACCCCGCGCGCGCCGTCCTGCACCACCTCGATTCCCCGGGACTGCGCGTCGATCGCGCTCTGGTCGATGGCGCGCGCCACCAGGGTGTCGACGTCGACCGGCCGGGGGTCGAGGAGCGGGTCGTCGCCTTGGAGGCGGGACAGCTCGATGATCTGCTGGACCAGCCGAGTCAGCCGTGCGCTCTCCGTCTGCATCCGGCCGGCGAACCGGGTCACCGCCTCCGGGTCGTCGGCCGCCTCCTCGACCGCCTCGGCCAGCAGGTTGAGCGCCCCGACGGGGGTCTTCAGCTCGTGGGAGACATTGGCCACGAAGTCGCGTCGGATCGCCTCCACCCGACGCTCGCGGGTGCGGTCTTCGACCAGGGCCAGCACGAGGCGGCTGGACAGGGGAGCAACGCGCGCGGTCACGTGCACGGGCGGTCCTTCGTGTCCGCGGCGCATCACCAGCTCGGTGTCGCGGATCTGCCCGTCCCGGCGTACCTGCCGGACCACGTCGACCAGGTCCGGGACGGTCAGCGCGTCACCGCTGACCAGCCCCATGACGTACGCCGGGGCGGAGGCCTTGACCACCCGGTCGCGCTCGTCGACGACCAGCGCGCTCGACCGGAGGACGCCGAGGACCGTGGCCACGCCGGGAGGCACGGTCGGCTCCGGCTGCGGCGGGACCGCGTGCATCTGCCGGTCGGAGATGCGGAACGCCAGCACCACGCCGGCGCCGAGCACGGCCCCGAGCAACGCGAAGAGAAGCCCCTGCGTGGTGGTGTCCACGGTCACGATCGTACGCACCCGATCGCCGGGTGTTCGCCTTCGCGACCGCCTCTGACCTGCGCTTTCGTCAACTGTTCACCTGGCGTTCACGACTCGTCGCGCTCCCGTCACCTCCGCGTCAGACGGGCCACCTACCGTCCAGGTCATGCGTGACGCCTACTTCGACCAGCTCGACTCGATCGTGGACGACCTCGTGGCGATGACCCACGAGGTGCAGACCGCGGTCTCCCGATCCACCCGGGCGCTGCTCACCGCGAGCGCCGAGGTCGCCGAGCGGGTCGTCTCCGACGACGCCGACGTCGACGCCGCGCGCGAGAGGATCGAGGCGCGCTGCTTCGAGCTGCTGGCGCTGCAGCAGCCGGTCGCCACCGACCTGCGGATGCTCGTCGCGGCGCTGCGCATGGTCGCCGACCTGGAGCGGATGGGGGACCTCTCGGTCCACGTCGCCAAGGTGGCCCGGCTGCGGGTCCCCGACGTCGCGATCCCTGACGAGCTGGTGCCCACCATCGAACGGATGGCCGCCGTCGCCGAGCGGATGGTCGGCCAGGCCGCCTCGGTCATCGCCGGACGTGACGTCGCCGCCGCGCTCGCGCTCGAGGAGAGCGACGACGAGATGGACCAGCTCCGCCGGTCGTCCTTCCGGCGGATGCTCGCCGACGACTGGCCGTACGGCGTCGAGCCCGCCGTAGACATCGCCCTGCTCGGCCGTTACTACGAGCGGATCGCCGACCACGCCGTGTCCCTCGCCCGCCGGGTGGTCTACCTGGTCACCGGCGAGACCGCGCCCGCCGAACTCTGAGCCACTGACCGGCGGGCAGCACCCCGGCGGGCGGGCCCTCCAGGGCACTCCCCGGTGCCTGGCAGCCCTGCCATGATGAAGCCGTGACGTCGCCCGGCACCGCCACCGGCCTCGACCACGTGGGCCGCTTCGCCCGCGCCGCCGAGCTGTTCGCGGACCTGGTGTCCGTGGTGGACCTCGGCGCGCCGGTGCCCGGCTGCCCGGGCTGGACGTCGTACGACCTGGTCACCCACCTCGGCAACGTGCACGCCTGGGCCGCGACCATCGTCGAGACCGGTCTGGAGGCGCCCACCCAGGCCGACGCCCCCCGCTCGCGCCGGCCCCGGGTCGTCCGCGACTGGTACGCCGGCAAGGCCGAGGACCTCTACCGGGTGCTGCGCGGCACCGACCCGGAGCGGCCGTGCTGGAACTTCGCGTTCGGCGCAGGGGTCGCCGGGTTCTGGGGCCGCCGCCAGCTCCACGAGACCACGATCCACACCGTCGACCTCGACTCCGTCGCACGCGGTACGACGCAGGTGGCCCCCCAGGTCGCCGCCGACGGCGTCGACGAGGTGCTCACCGTGTTCCTGCACCGGATGCACATGCGCGGCCACCCCGCGACCCTGACCGCCCCGCTCTGCCTGGTCTGCGAGGACACCGGGAACGCCTGGACCCTCACGCCGCGCGTGGCCCGCAGCGACCCCGACCAGCAGGTCCCGGTCCAGCCGCGCGGCTCGGCCGCGGAGGCGGCGCCGATCCTGGCCGACGGCCCGCCACTCGTCGTCGACCGCCGGCACCCGGGCGCCGACCGGGTCTCCGCACCGGCCGACGTGCTCTACCGGGCGCTGTGGAAGCGCGGCCCCACCGACGCGCTCACCCGCGCCGGCGACCTGGCCCGGATCGACGCCTTCCTGGGGTCGCGGCTCGTCCCGTGAGCGTTCCGCTGGACCACGAGACGGGTCCTTTGGGTAGTTTGTGACCGAAACGGCCGGACGGACCCACCGACACCACCACGGGGAGCACGCCTTGGGAGACGTAGCCATGTCCGCGCAGGCGGCGGCGCAGATCAAGAACCGGTTCAACGACCTGAGCGCGGAGTTCCACAACACCGGCGCCGACATCGTCTCCCACACCTCGAGCGTGGCCTCGGCGTGCGGCGAGTTCAGCGGCTCGGTCGCCGACGGCAACGACATGTTCGAGATGTCGTGGCGGGAGACGTTCGACGCCTGCCGCACGGCCGCCGCGGTGATCGCCGGCAACACCAACACCTTCGAGGTGGAGCTCGACCGCCTCGACCAGGACTACGGCCACACGCCGACCCTCTGAGGACGCCGGGATGACCAAGCACTTCACCCTCGACGTCGACCCCGACGGACTGCGTCAGGTCGCCACGCGGCTCGGCACGCTCAAGTCCCACATCGAGACCAAGGCCCGCACCGTCAAGGGCACACCAGGCGAGATCGGGGACTCCTGGACCGGCGACGCGGCCACCTCGATCAAGGACGAGATGATCGGTCTAGGCACCGCCATGGACCGCTACGGCGACAAGCTGCAGCCGGCCATCGAGGGGCTGCGGTCCCTCGCCCGCGACTACGACGACTCGCTCGCCCGGCTGCCCGAGCTCAACCGCAAGTGGGACCAGGCCGAGACCGACTACCAGAACGCCCTCGACGCCAACCAGCGGCGCGTCGAGCAGACCGAGCAGCAGTGGCGCGACGACGGCATGACCATCAACCGCACGCTCCAGCACGAGCTCTCCGAGATGCGCAACAGCGGGGCGTCGAGCGCGGGCGACGCGCGACGGCAGACCCAGCACAACCTCGAGATCGACTTCGGCTACATGAAGCAGTGGCTGGCCCAGCAGACCCGGGCGCTGGGCAGCACCCTCGCCGACGCCGTGCCCGTCCCGATCGACGCCGACACGCTCGAGCGCTGGCGCGCGGGCGAGGACCCGCACGTACCCCTCGACCAGCTCCTCGGCGGGATGAGCCTGACCCGGCAGATCAAGGACGCCGAGCGGGAGGCCGAGCTCGAGGCGGCCGCCCTCGAGGAGGTCCGGCCCGACATCGAGGCGCTCAACGAAGCGATGGAGGACGGCGACCCGGAGGCGATCCAGGAGGCTCTCGACGCGATCGGTGAGCACGCCGACGACGAGTACTACACACGCGCCCTGGTCCGCGAGCTGGGCGCCGACGGGGTGCACGAGGTCTACAACAAGGTCGAGGAGCTCGTCGAGGGCGACGAGGTCTACATGGAGGAGTTCTGGCCGCACCTGAAGGGCTTCAACGACGCCGTGGCGCACGGGATGGAGGCCTTCGACGGCGCGGAGTTCGCGTCGTTCATGGAGCAGATGAACGACAACGACTACTTCCAGCGCCAGCTCGCGCTGATCGCGGGGTCGGACTACGCCGGTGGCAAGGTCAGCTCCGCCGCGATGGCCTACTACTCGCAGGTCTACATTTCCGACGGCGGCGCCGGCATGGGCCGCACGATGTACCCCGAGGTGTTCCACTACGCCTACGACCTCGACAACGAGGACATGCTCGAGGTCTGGGACGCGAAGGCGTCCGGCGACGACCTGGCCGCCTACTTCCAGCACATGGACGAGGGTGACCGCAAGGACCTCCTCGACCACCTGCTCCTCTTCAGCCGCAACGGGTCACCCATGGTCGGCGACGGCGAGTGGGAGCGGCTGGCGCAGCTGTACGGCGAGACGCTGGGCTCGCTGCGCGACCAGGGCAACGCCGCGGTGGGAGTCGAGGGTGCGACGTACCCCACCGACGCGGTGGAGACGCTGCTGGAGTACGTCTGGGCGCCGAGCAACACCCTCGACGCCGACGCCTACAAGCAGTACGTCGCCGACGTCGTCAACGACCCGGAGTTCCTCACCTGGTACATCCGCGACGTGATCGACGACGGTGCCAGCCCGCGCACCCTCAACACCGCCATCGACTTCGCCGGCGGCAACGCCGACGACCTGATGGAGGACATCATCGAGTACCAGGTGTCCACCGGGGTCGACGACGCCGAGATCGCCGAGTTCATCGGGTTCATGCTCCGCACCGAGGAGCTGCTGGGCGACGAGATCAAGCTCGGCGGCGTGCTCAAGAGCCTGCTGGAGAGCGGCGTCTCGGCGGGGGTCAAGCACCCCGCGACCGGCCCGGTGCTCGGTGTCTTCAACGCGCTGCTCGCCGAGTACGAACGGATGGAGGGCAACATCCAGGCGTGGGAGGACGCGATGGGGGACAACGAGCTGCACAACCAGCTCGGCTTCGCGCTCTACGTCCGCATCTACGGCCAGCCCCCCGAGTTCGAGAAGTGGCTCACCGAGCACGGTCGCGAGGACGACAAGGACGCCATGGTGGACTTCCTGCAGGAGCAGAAGACCGAGGGAACCGACCTCTACAACGAGATCAACAACCTGGTCGACATCATCGACGAGAGCAGGGACGAGGAGTAGACGTGCGACGCGGCATCTCGGGGGCCATCCTGGCGGCGACGCTCGTCCTGCTCGCCTCCTGCGACGGGGGAGGCGGGGTCGCCGACCAGGGGGACGACTCCGCGTTCGCGGGCTGCGTGGAGGAGGCCGGTCTCTCCCTCGACGGGTCCGAGGACTGGTCGGAGGCGGAGGAGCGCGAGTTCCTCTCCCAACCCGCGGCGCTCGGCTGCGTGGTGTCCGACGTGCCCGAGGACGAACGGGCCGACCTCCTCGGCCGCGCGTTCCCCGACGACAGCGGCGACGACGAGGCCGCCGACGAGGCGCGGGTGGCGAAGACCGACGCCCTCGTTGCGTACGTGTCCGCGCGTGCCGACCGGCCCCGCGACGAGGTCGTCGACGACGCCGCTGCGCTGATGGACGCGTTCGGGTGGGGAGACGTCGATCCGTGGGTGGGCGCGCGCAAGCAGGTCGCGCTGGCCGTGGTGCGGGCCGACGGCGGTGCCGCGGCGTACGACGAGTGGCTCGCCGACACCGGGCGCGAGGACGACTACGAGGGACGCATCGACTTCGTGCAGGAGCAGGAGACCGAGGGCACGCCGCTGGCCGACGAGGTGCGGGCGCTCGCCGACGACCTCCGGTCCGCGCAGGCCTAGCCATTCCGGCCCGTCGGCCGTCGAGTCGAGGGCCGACCGGTGTTCGGTGACGGACCGGGACATCGTGGCGGAAATGTGTTCGCCGGGTGTCGGTACGGCGGACTAGGTTCACGTCATGCGCGACGACCTGCACGTGGTCCGGGCTCACGACCTGCGCCGCAGCTACCGCACCCGCACCGGCACGTTCCGGCGGGAGAAGAAGGAGGTCGAGGCCGTCCGCGGCGTCACCTTCGGCATCGAGCGCGGCGAGCTGTTCGGCCTGCTCGGGCCCAACGGGGCCGGGAAGACGACGACGATCAAGATGCTGATCACGCTGCTGCTGCCCACCGGCGGCTCCGCGCAGGTGCTCGGCCACGACGTGGTGCGCGACGCCAGGGAGGTACGCCGCCACATCGGCTACGTGTTCGGCGGCGACCGCGGCCTCTACGAGCGGCTCAGCGCGCTCGACAACCTGCGCTACTTCGCCGAGCTCTACGGCGTACCACCGCGCGAGCAGCGGCAGCGCATCGGGTCGCTGCTGGAGATGGTCGGCCTGACCGGCCGCGAGAAGGAGCGGGTCGAGGGGTTCTCCCGGGGCATGCGCCAGCGGCTGCACATCGCGCGCGGGCTGCTGCACGACCCGGAGGTGCTGTTCCTCGACGAGCCCACGATCGGCATCGACCCGGTCGGGGCCCGTGAGCTGCGCGCCACGATCGCGCTGCTGCGCGAGCAGGGCAAGACGATCCTGCTGACCACGCACTACATGTTCGAGGCCGACGAGCTGTGCGACCGGATCGCGGTGATCCGCGACGGCCTGCTCGTGGCCGAGGGCACGCCGGCCGACCTCAAGCAGCGGGTCACCGCCGGCCACGTCGTGGAGGTGGAGACGTTCGGGGTCTCCGACGCCGCCGTCGACGCCGTACGCACCGTGGCGGGTGTCCGCACCGCGGCTGTCGAGGACCGGGGTCAGGCCCAGGTGCTGATCGTCCAGGTCGAGCCGGGGTCGGAGGTGACCTCGTCGGTGCTCGGCCACCTCGGTGGGGTCAACGTCGGCCGGGTGAGCTCCCGGGAGCCGACCCTGGAGGACGCCTACGTGGAGCTGGTGTCGGCGTGAGGATCCTGCGGCTGCTGACCATCTCCTACTGGCTGCACCTGAAGATGATCGCGGTCTCGGTGTTCGACGGCGTGTTCCAGGTGATCTGGCCGCTGTACTTCGCGACCGTCGCGTTCCTGCTCTACGGACAGTCCGACGACGAACGGGCGCTGGTGTACGCCGGGCTCGGCGCGGCGGTCATGGGCATCTGGTCGGTCGTCACGACCACGGCCAGCAGCCTGCTGCAGCGCGAGCGCTGGCTCGGCACGCTCGAGCTGCTGGTGGCCTCGCCCACCAGGTTCGCGCTGATCCTGGTGCCGATCACGACCGCGATGGCCTCGCTCGGGCTGTTCAGCCTCGGCTCCACCCTGCTCTGGGCCTGGCTGCTGTTCGGCATCACGGTGCCGGTCGCCAGCCCACTCGCGTTCGCGGTCTCGATCATGGTGTCGATCTTCTCGGTGGCGCTGCTGGGCTTCCTGCTGTCCGTGGCCGTGGTGCGCTACCGGACCGCGTGGGCGATGGGCAACATGCTGGAGTACCCGGGCTGGCTGCTGTGCGGCTTCCTCGTGCCGCTGGCGTTCTTCCCGACCTGGGTCACGTGGATCGCCTATGCGTTGCCGCCGACGTGGGGGATGGCGGCGATCCGGGCCTCCGCGGCCGGGCAGTCGCCCTGGTCCGACGTACTCATGTGCCTGCTCACCGGCGCCGCCTACGGGCTGGTCGGAGCCTTCGTGTCCGAGGCCGTGCTGCGGTCAGCCCGTCGACACGCGACGCTGTCGCTCACCTGAGGACGCCGCGATGAGCACCCCACGAAACCACTCGCTCCGCTTGCGCTTCCGCGGGGACCCCGCATGACCTCCCTGCGGATCTTCTTCGTCGGCGGCCTGATCAGCTTCCGGGCGCTGTTCAACTGGCTCAGCCCGTGGATCTACGTGCCGTCGATGCTGGTCGCCCCGATCGTGCAGATCCTCCTGTTCGCCTTCATGGGGCGCGCCGCGGGAGTGGAGTCCGACGAGTTCTACCTGATCGGCAACGCCGTGCAGTACTCCGCGATCCCGTGCCTGTTCGCGATGGCCAACACAGTGGCCGGCGAGCGCTACACCCAGACGCTCGGCATCGTGCTGGTCACCCCGGCCAACCGGGTGGCGCTCTTCCTCGGCCGCTCGCTGCCCGTCGTGGTCAACGGCGCGATCGTGTCGATGTTCTCGCTGGTGGTCGGTGCGCTGCTGCTCGGTGTGCGGCTGCCGGCCGGCTCGTGGCTGCCGCTGGCGCTGATCATCCTGATCGCCGCGGTCTCGTGCACGGGCATGGGGCTGGCGAACGCCGCGCTCGGGCTCCGGGTCCGCGAGACCGCGGTGATGTCCAACGTGCTGTTCGGGCTGCTGCTGATCTTCAGCGGTGCCAACGTCCCCATCGACGCGCTGCCGGCGTGGATGGCCTCGGTCTCCCAGTGGCTCCCGCTGACCCACGCGATCGAGGCGGCCCGGGAGGTCGCGGCCGGCGCCACGCTCGGCTCCGTGTCCGGCCTGATCGGCCGCGAGCTCGGCCTCGGGATCCTCTACGGCGCGATCGGCCTGCTCGCGCTCCGGCTGCTCGAGGTGGAGGGCCGCCGCCGCGCGACGCTGGAGATCCAGTAGCGGAGGGCCAATTACCACGGGACCGTGGTAATCCACCCGTTCCCGTGGGGAGTTCCCTGGGGGAACCGGGCAACTACCACGGGACCGTGGCAATTGGCCCCAAGCCCCTCACCGCCCCTGGCTCGCCACCGCGGCAATCGCGTCGGCGGCCGCGTCCGGGTCGAGGTACTCGCCACCCTTCTGTACGGGCCGCATGTCGGCGTCCAGGCGGTACACCAGCGGGATGCCGGTGGGGATGTTCAGGCTCACCACGGCGTCCTCGGACATACCGTCGAGGTGCTTGACCAGCGCGCGGAGGGAGTTGCCGTGGGCGGCGATGCAGACGGTGGCGCCGGCACGCAGGTCGGGCACCACGGCGTCGTACCAGTACGGCAGCATCCGGTCGACGACGTCGGCCAGGCACTCGGTGCGCGGCTTGAGCTCGTCGGGCAGCGCGGCGTACCGCTCGTCGCCGCTCTGGCTGAACTCCGAGTCGTCGTCGAGCGGCGGCGGAGGCGTGCTGTAGGAGCGCCGCCAGAGCATGAACTGCTCCTCCCCGAACTCCGCGAGCGTCGCCTTCTTGTCCTTGCCCTGCAGCGCGCCGTAGTGCCGCTCGTTGAGGCGCCAGGACCGACGCACCGGGATCCAGTGCCGCTCGCAGGCGTCGAGCGCCAGCTGGGCCGTGGTGATCGCGCGACGCAGCACCGAGGTGTGCAGCACGTCGGGGAGCATGCCGGAGGAGGCGATCAGCTCGCCGCCGCGGACCGCCTCGTCGCGGCCCTTCTCCGACAGGGGGACGTCCACCCAGCCGGTGAAGAGGTTCTTGGCGTTCCACTCGCTCTCGCCGTGGCGGAGCAGGACCAGCGTGTGCTCAGCAGTCATGCGGGCAGCCTAGTGCCGGCCGCGGGACGGGTCCGGATCAGGAGACGGGGACCTCGTCGTACGGCGGCTCGTCGGAGGCGACGACGGGTACGTCGAGGCTCAGCGACCGCGCCCGGTCGAACTCGAACGTCAGCGGCACGAACGCGCCGGGGACCACCGACTCCCCGGTGACGCTCAGCAGCCCGTCGTCGATGACGAGGATCCCGTGCGCGGGGATCACCGTGTCGCCGCCGACCTCGGCCTGGACGCCCTCGCCGGTCACGCCCGCGAGCGCGTCGTCGGCGTCCTGGTTGTTGTTGGCCAGGGTGACCACGACGGTGCCGGTGCCGTCCTCGCCGGACACGATGATCGCGTTGAGCACGTCGACCTCGCCCTCCTGGACATTCACCCCCGCCGCCGGGTTGTAGGCCTGGTCGGTGGGGGCGTCGAAGCCGCAGCCGGAGAGGCCCAGTGACAACGCCGGCAGCCCGAGTGCGACGGCTGCGGCGGCGGTGCTGCGACGAACGTTCACGAAACGGTCCTCTCCGGTACGGCTGGTGCGGGCCGGAGTCTATCGGCCGGTCGGGAACGGCGCTGCCACGACGTGCGGCTGCCGGCAACGATGACGACCGGCTACTGGCGCAGCCCCACCGTGAACGCGGCGGCCACCAGCCCGGCACCCACCAGCACCGTGTAGCCGACCGAGATCCACAGCAGCCTCGGGGCGCCGATGCGCAACGCGATCCGAAGCGGCAGGTGCCGGACCCCGGTCTCCTTGTCCTCGACCAGGTCGGGCAGGGCGTTGAGGAAGTGCACGCCGACACCGAACAGGGCCGCCAGGACCGTCATCTCGATCGTCGGAGGTGCGCCGTGCATCCCGCCGCCGAGCCCGCCGTAGGACAGGAAGGCCGGGAGCAGGCCGAAGCTGACGGCGTACGGCAGCCACGACAGCCAGGTGCGCTTGAACCAGAAGTTGTAGAGCCAGGCGCTGCCCACCGCCCCGAGGTGGGCGATGCCGGCGTAGGTGCCGTTGGCGATGGACAGCGGTACGACGAGGAGGGTGGCGACGGCCGCCGCGAACGCGACCGTGCCCGGGTCCACCCAGCCCATCGCGACCGGTTTGTCCTGGCGGCCCACCTGACGGTCCCGGTGCCGGTCGACCAGGTCGTTGATCCAGCCGACGGTGAGCTGGCCGCTGAGCACGGTGACGGCCACCAGGACGCACTCGCGGGCGCTGCGCCCGGACAGGGCCGCGGCGGTGGTCAGCGCCACGGTCATGGCGGCGGCCGGAAGCGGGTGCGCGGCGAGCGCGAGGGAGACGGTCTGCCCGCGCTGCTTCCGGAACCTCATGCTGCGCAGTATTGACCAGCGTGGACACGGGCCGTGGGACGCCGGCCTCGCGACCAGCGGGTTTACGGCTCCGCCCGGTGTCACAACGAAACGGGCACGCTTCGCGTAACGGACAGCGAAGGTTGTGCCCTGCACATGAATCCGCGATCTGTCAAGACCCAATGTGGCCCCTGACCTGCGCAAACGCGAAAAGTGCCGGTCCGGCGACGTGTTAGACTAGTCACCTAGGAAGGGGTACTTGGCACATGACATTTACCGTGGGCGAAACGGTTGTTTACCCGAATCACGGCGCAGCAGTTATCGAGGACATCGAAACCCGACAGATCAAGGGGGAGGACAAGCAGTACCTCGTATTGCGCATCGTCGCCCAACAGGATCTGGTGGTGCGAGTCCCGGCTTGCAACCTGGACCTCGTCGGCGTCCGTGACGTCGTCGACAAGGAGGGCCTGGACCGAGTCTTCGACGTCCTGCGCGCCGCACACACCGAGGAGCCGACCAACTGGTCGCGTCGCTACAAGGCGAACCTCGAGAAGCTGCACTCCGGCGATGTCATGAAGGTGGCCGAGGTCGTCCGTGACCTCTGGCGCCGGGAGCGTGACCGCGGCCTGTCCGCCGGTGAGAAGCGGATGCTGGCCAAGGCGCGCCAGATCCTCGTCTCCGAGCTCGCGCTCGCCGAGCACACCAACGAGGACAAGGCCGAGGCCCTCCTCGACGAGGTGCTCGCTTCCTGACCCGCTGCCCTTGAGATGCCCTCGGACCACCCACGGTCGGGGGGCATCTTGCTGTTCCGGCCCGGACTGGCGGCGGTTAGTTAGGTAAGGCTAACCTGCCGTCATGACCGCAACCGCAGTCGATGTCCCGGTGTGGCGCTTCTTCGACGTGAGCGTGGCACAGGTGCGACGCACCAGTCCGAGCTTCGTCCGCGTCACTTTATCGGGAGACGACCTGGGCGAGCTCGCCGACAACGGCTACGACCAGCGGGTCAAGCTGCTGCTCCCGGCCGCGGACGGCGGATTCGCCCATCTCCCCAGCGGCCCGTCCTGGTACGCCGACTGGCGGCGGCTGCCCGACGAGCGCCGCCCACCGATCCGCACCTACACCGTGCGCGAGGTCCGCACCCTGCCGTCGGGGGCCCGCGAGGTCGACATCGACATGGTGCTGCACGGCGACACCGGTCCGGCCTCCCGGTTCGCGGCGCGCGCCGAGCCCGGTGACCGGGCGATGCTGCTCGGGCCGAACGGCCGGTACGCCGGACGGCACGGCGGCCTGGAGTTCCGCCCGCCGGTGGGCCACGTCGGGCCGACGCTGCTGGCCGGCGACGAGACCGCCGTACCCGCACTGCTGTCGATCCTGGCCGCGCTTCCGGAGGACGCGCACGGCGAGGCGGTGCTCGAGGTGCCGGTCGCCGGCGACATCACCGACGTACCCGTCCCGCCCGGGTTCCGCGTGACGTGGCTGGTGCGCGGCGACGGGGAGTCCGGCCTGGCGGAGGGCGTGCGCGGTGCCGTGGCCAGGATCGGACTGGTTGCCCGCCCGACCCTCGTGTCGGCGCCCGCCCCGGAGGCGGCGGCCGACGACGAGCCGCTGTGGGACGTGCCCGAGCAGGCGGCGGCGTCGGGACTGTACGCGTGGCTCGCCGGCGAGTCCTCGGTCATCACCGGGCTGCGCCGCTACCTCGTGCGCGACCTCGGGGTCGACCGCGGTGGCGTCGCGTTCATGGGCTACTGGAAGCGTGGCCGGGCCGAGTGCTGAGCCCCGTGGGGGTCGTCCCGCTCGAGGGCCGGGGAGACCTGCCCCTCGCGGACCTGCACGGCGAGCCTGCGTTCGTGCACCCGGTGCGCGCACTCCGCGCGGCCGGCGTGCCGCGCGTCGTGGTGACGACTACCGACGACCTCGACAGCCGCGTCCGGCAGGCGGTCGCGCTTGCCGGGCTCGACGTCGAGCTGGCGGACGGCCCCACCTGGTGGACCGGTGCACCAACCCAGCAGCGGCTGGTGCTCGCCGACCCGCTCTGTCCGCTCGTCCCCGCCGAGTTCGTCATGCGCCTGCTGGCGAACGCCTCCGAGGACACCGCGGTCGCCGGGTTCCGCCCGGTCACGGACACGGTGAAGACGGTCGTCGACGATCGCATCGCGGGAACGATCGACCGGGAGTCCCTCGCGATCGTCGCCTCGCCCGTCGTACTCCCTCGACGAATGCCGGCCGACGAGCCTCCGCCGGCGCACGACTTCGCGCTCCTGGTCACCTGGCTGCGCGGTCTCGGGCGGGTGGAGCTGGTCGAGGCACCGGCGATCGCGCGCCGGGTCGCGGACGAGTCCGCGCTGCGGGTCCTCGAGTCCCTCGACGCCGTCGGCGGCGCCCGGCGGCCGCACGCCTGAGCCGCAGGCGCCTTCAACGCGCGGAGCTCAGCCGGACGTCGCGAGCAGCCGTTCGGCCAGCGCCAGGTCCTCGGGGAACGTGATCTTGATGTTCCGGGCGTCGCCGGCGACACAGTGCACCGGCAGGTCGGTGTAGCGCTCGATGCAGCTGGCGGTGTCGGTGCCGACGAAGCCGTCCCGGTCGGCGTCGACGTAGGCGTTCAGCAGCGGTTCGGCCCGGAACGCCTGCGGGGTCTGCACCGCGACGGTCCGCTCGGTGACCGGTCCTCCGCCGGGGTGCATCCGGATCAGCGCCGGTTGGTCGACGACCGGGAGGGCGCCGCCGTGGCGCATGGCGGACTCGATGACGTCGTGGAAGACCTCCGCCGACGCCAGCGGCCGGGCGGCGTCGTGGATCACCACGACGTCGATCTCCCCGCGCTCGATCGCCGGCCGCAGGGCGCACAGAGCGTGCCACTCCGAGGCGTGCCGCGACGCCCCGCCGGTGACGACGATGACGTCGTCGGTGCCTGCGGCGGGTGAGGCCATGGCCTCCCGCACGGCGTCCTGGTCGCCGTCGCGGATCACGAGCACGACCGGACCGATGCCGGAGAGCGCCGTCACCCGGCCGACCGTCCAGGTGAGCACCGGCCGTCCCGCCAGCGGCAGCAGCACCTTGTTGGTGTCGTGGCCGACCCGGCGTCCCTCGCCCGCCGCCAGCATCACGACCGCGGCACGCGGCGTCGGGATCGGGTCGGGCACGCGGCCACCGTAGCGATCCGGGGTCGTGGACGGGATCGGGGACGGGATCGTGGAGGTCAGCCGGCGGCGGACGAGGTGGGAAGCAGCAGCGCGGTGGCGATGGCGGCGACACCCTCCCCGCGTCCGGTGAGGCCCAGACCGTCGGTGGTCGTCGCGGTCACCGTCACCGGGGCGCCGGCGGCGCGGGTGAGCGCACCCTCGGCCTCACCCCGCCGCGGCCCGAGTCGGGGCCGGTTGCCGATGACCTGGACGGCCACGTTGCCGATGTCGTAGCCGGCGGCGCGGACCCGTCGCGCGGCCTCGCCCAGCAGGGTCGCCCCTGAGGCGCCGGCCCACTGCGGCTCCGACGTACCGAAGTTGGAGCCGAGGTCGCCGAGCCCCGCCGCCGAGAAGAGCGCGTCACAGCACGCGTGCGCGGCCACGTCCCCGTCTGAGTGACCCGCGAGACCCTGCGACTCGTCGGGAAAGGACAGGCCGGCGAGATGCATCGGTACGCCGTCGGCGAGGCGGTGCACGTCGGTGCCGACGCCGATGCGGGGGGTCGCGGTCACGGGCCGATCATGCCGGGTCCGGCCGTGAGCGAGGTCGGCAGGGCGGCCCGAATTGGCGAAGTGCGCGACGATGGGGGCATGAGCACGGGTTCCGCTCCGTCGCGCCGGCACCTGGCGCTCGGGGGAGCCGTCGCCGCCGGTGCGGGCATCGCGGTCGCGCACGCGCTCACCAACCTGCTGAACGCCCGCGCCACTCCGGTGCAGGGGGTTGCCGAGGTGGTCATCGAGGTCACCCCCGGGCCGGTCGCCGAGACCTTGATCCAGCTCGTCGGCCGCAACGACAAGCCGATCCTGATCGCGGGGGTGACGATCGCCGTCATCGGGCTGGGCGCCCTCGCCGGCGTGCTGTCGCGACGCAGCCGGCTGGCCGCCAACCTGGTGTTCCTCGCGATGGGGATCATCGCCCTGCTGGCGCTGATGTCGCGGCCGGGGTTCACCTCCGCGTCGGTGCTCCCGCTGGCGGCCGGGGTGGCCACCTGGCTGCTCGTGCTGGCCTTCCTGGTGGATGCCGCGCCCACCGCTGCGCCCACCGCCGCACTCACTGCCGCACCCACCGCAGCGCCGGAGTCGTCCGTCGGAGCGGTCGACGTCGGGTCGGCGCGCTCGCGGCGCTTCGTGATCGTCGCCGCCTCGGTGGCGGTCGCGTCCGTGGCCGTCGCCGCCAGCGGCCGGCTGTTCGGTCAGACCCGTCGGGCCGTCGAGACCACGCGCCGCCTGCTGCGGCTGCCGGTGACCCGCGGCGCGGTGCCCGCCGACGCCGAGCTCGGCGTGGCCGGCACGACGCCGTGGCGGGTCCCCAACGACGAGTTCTACCGGATCGACACCGCGCTCGTGCTGCCGGCGATCGACCCCAACGAGTGGCGGCTGCGCATCCACGGCATGGTCGACCGGGAGATCACGCTGACCTACGACGACCTGCTGGCCCGGCAGATGACCGAGGCGTGGGTGACCCTGTGCTGCGTGTCGAACCCGGTCGGGGGCGAGCTGATCGGCAACGCCTGGTGGAGCGGCGTACGGGTGGCCGACCTGCTCGAGGAGGCGGGAGTGGCGCCGAACGCGGACGCGGTGCGGCAGACCTCTCAGGACGGCTGGAACTGCGGTACGCCGATCGAGGCCCTCACCGACGACCGCAACGCCCTGCTGGCCGTCGCGATGAACGGGCGGCCGCTGCCCGTCGACCACGGGTTCCCGGTGCGGATGGTGGTGCCCGGCCTTTACGGGTTCGTGTCCGCCACCAAGTGGGTCGTCGACCTCGAGGTCACCCGCTTCGACCGGTTCAGCGCCTACTGGACCGAGCGCGGCTGGTCGGCGACCGGGCCGGTCAAGACCCAGTCGCGGATCGAGGTGCCAGGCGACGGCGACGACGTCGGGTCCGGGTCGGTGCGGGTGGGCGGTCACGCCTGGGCGCAGCACACCGGCATCGAGGCGGTGGAGGTGCGGGTCGACGGGGGAGCGTGGCAGCGGGCCGAGCTCGGCGGCGTACCGGGCAACGACACCTGGGTGCAGTGGGCGGCGACCCTCGACGTCGCCCCCGGCGATCACACGCTGGCGGTGCGTGCGACCGACAAGACGGGCTACGCCCAGACGGCCGCCCGCGCCGACGTCGTACCGGACGGCGCGACCGGCTGGCACACCATCGAGTTCACCGCCGAGTGACCGCCCCCCTCCCGATACGACGCGACAGGATTGCTGCTGAACCCGCGCGCCGGCAGCAAGTACGTCGCGTCGTATCCGGGTCGGGGGTCCGGGGTCCGGGGTCAGGGGTCGAGCCGGACCAGCGCCATGAGGGAGTCCGCCTCCTCGGCGCAGGCCGTGCAGGCGTTGAGGTGGGTGGCCATCGGGACGTCGGTGTGGTCCGGGTCCGCGAGCAGCCGTTCCACGTAGGCGTCCATCCGGTCGAAGCACTCGTCGCAGGACAGCCACGGCTGAGTGTCGAGAGTCATCGCGCGCAACGCGTCGGGGGAGACCCGCCGGTGGTTCATCGGTCGACTCCTTCCGAGACGGTGACCGCCCGCAGGTGGCCGGCGGCCGCGAGGTGCGCCCTGGTGCGGACCCGCGCGTCGTGCAGGGTCTTGTAGAGGGCGTTCCGGCTGGTGCCGAGCCGTTGGGCGAGTACGTCGATCGGCACCTGGTCGACGACGAGGGCCAGCATGATCCGGCGTTGGTGCGGCGTGAGCGCCTCGTGGATCGCCCGGCTCACCGCCCGGGCGAGGTCGGCGGCCTCGACGTACTGCTCGACCGAGGGTCCGCGGTCCACCGTGACCTCGCCGTCGTCGAGCGTGACCTCACGGGACCGCCAGGCCTGGCGGCGCACCTCCGTCGCGGCCTGCAGGATGGCGAACTTGTAGGCCCAGGTGGTGAACCGGCTGCGCCCCTCGAAGGTGTGCAGCTTGGCGAGCAGCGCGACCATGGCCTCGTCGGCTGACTGGTTGGCCAGCTCGTCGACCCGCGCCGCGTCGGCACCCCCGAGCTGGGCGCACATCCGGGTCACCTGGTGCCGGGACGCCCTGAGCAGCAGGCCGTGCAGCCGACGCAGGGCCACCTCCTGCGCCGGACCCTCGAGGCTGAGCGCCAGGACCCAGTCGTCCGGGTCCGTCTCGGCCGTCGACCCGGTGGTCCGATGGGTGAGCTCGTCCCCACCCGTGGTCGTCATGCGGGGCCGCCGAAGGGGAGCGGGGAGAGGATCCGCGCGGCGAGGCTTGGTGGGCATCCGCGGTCCACCAGCGCCAGCAGTGCGTGCACGTCGACCTGCAGGTCGGCGGCGAGCCGGCCGGCGAGTTCGGGAGGGAAGCCGGCCTCGAGGAGGCGGCACCGGCGCCAGGAGACGACGTCGACCGGTCCCTGGACGTCCTGGCACGCCGTGCGGGAGGGCCGGGAGGGCAGGTGATGGACCGTCATGTCTTGTCTGCGTCCCGCGGGCGCGCAGTTCTTACCGAGGAACAAAGATCCGGTAAGGAACTCCGTCGCAGCGACACCAACAAGGTCATGACCCTCTCGACGGACTTGATTGTCCGAACCTCCCGGCTCGGCGTCAACGTCGAGACCGGCGCGTGCGCGCGCCAGCCCCTCGTCCACGGAAGGGAACGTCGATGACCACAACCGAGAACGTCCGGAGCCGTGTTGTCCCGGTCGCCCTGCTCGCCGTCCTGGCGACGATCGCCGCGCTGCTCGCCTTGAGCGCGGCGGCAGACGACCAGGCGCGGGCCGAGGGCCACGCCGCCGCTCGTCACGCCGCTCATCACGCTGGGCAGACCGTCGACCACGCCGCCTCGACCGACGCACACGCCACCGCCCGGCGCGCGATGACTGCCAAGCAGGTGAGGTTCCACGACAGGATGCGCAAGCTGTGGGAGGACCACGTGACATGGACGCGGCTGGCGATCGTCGCCTTCGCCGACGGGTCGCCGGGCTTCGACGCCACCGCCGCGCGACTCATGCGGAACCAGACGAACATCGGCAACGCGATCAGGCCGTTCTACGGGAAGGCGGCCGGCAATCAGCTGACCGCGCTGCTCGAGGACCACATCGCGATCGCGGTCGAGCTGCTGCAGGCCGCCAAGGCGGGCAACGGGCCAGCGGTCGACGACGCGGCGAAGCGGTGGTACGCCAACTCCGACGACATCGCCGACTTCCTGGCCGCGGCGAACCCGCGGCACTGGCCGCGGGCGACCATGCGGGCGGCCATGAAGGGACACCTCGACCAGACCCTCGCCGAGGCGCAGCACGAGCTGGCCGGCGAGTACGCCGCGAGCGTGGCCGAGTACGACACAATCCACCGCCACATCCTCGGCATGGCGGACGTGCTGAGCGAGGGCATCATGCGCAGCTTCCCGGGCCGGTTCCGCTGACCCGAGCCTGACCCGAGCCGGCCGGCCTCCCACCCCCGGATACGACGCGACGCATCTGCTGTTTCAGAGCCCGCGAGACGACAAATCCGTCGCGTCGTATCGGGATTCGGGTCACCAGTTGGGCGGCTCCGGACGTGGCGGCAGCGGTACGTCGACCGGGCGCACGACGTAGACGAGGCCACCGGAGCGCATCCAGACGCTCTCGAACGGCGCCCTGGGGTAGACCACCCGGACCTCGTCGTTGCTCGGGATGCCGTGCGAGGCGGGGTCGTTGACCACCACGTCACCCGACTCGTCGAAGCCGATCACGACCAGCAGGTGGCCGGAGGTGCGGTAGCCGGCGCCGGGCAGCTCGTCCTCCTCGAAGGACACGGTGGTGACGAGCGGGATGCCGGCCGCGATGAACTGCTCGACCTCGGCCAGCGACCGCAGCCGGGTCACGAACGCCTCGGCGCCGTGCAGCGCCGCGTAGGCGGTGTTGAACGCCCAGTTGCCGGCGCCGTCGTACGCGTGGTCGAAGACGCTGCGGGCGGCGTGGTCGACGAACCGGTCGGGGTACGCCGGGTCGACCCAGGCGTACTCGTCCTCCGCCGGGCCGAGCCCCCAGGCGGCCAGCACCATCGTGGTCGAGGTGGGCGAGCACCAGGACTCGCCGCCGGAGTCCCACTGGGGGTACTCGCCGCGGTGCACCTGCTGGGAGTACGCCGGGACGTGCAGCTCGCGGCCGTGGGCGACGCCGCCGGGGTCGCCGCCCACCGGTTCACCCGCGGACACCACCGTGCCGACGAGCGACACGGTCGGCACCGCGTCGCCGCCGGCGGGCCGCATCAGCGACACGCGGAGCTGGTAGCCGGTCCAGGTGACACCGTCGGCCGCGACCAGCTCCTCGATGTCCACCCGGGTCCGGTCGTCTCGCTGACCCTCCACCGTCGTCGGGTGGATCGCCGTGTCGGTCTCGGCCCAGCGGGACAGCACCCACCAGCGGCTCCAGTGCACGCCGTCGTCGGTGGTGCGGGCCTCCACCTCGAGCCAGGACCCGTCGGGCGTCCGGGCGTTCCACGACGGCACCAGGTTCGTGAACGGGTGGCCCGGAGTGACCTCGGGGGACAGCCAGCTCGTCCAGTCGTACTCGATGCGCGTGCCGTCGCCGAACGGGTCCGTGTAGGCGCGGCAGCCGGCGTCCTCGCCGTACCGCAGGCCCTCAGGTCCGGCCGCCGTGCCGACGTGCGTGCCCGCGCCGAGCTCCTCCGCGCGCCAGGCGCGAAACGAGATGTGCCTGGTCACCAGCTCGTGGCACTTGCGCGTGCGGGAAGCGGGTGTGCCTTGTCATGGATCACGTAGCCGATGCCTCCGGAGCCGCCGGCCGGGCCGCGTTTGAGCCAGGCGTTCTCGAACTGCCCGCGGTCGTAGGTGCGGCGGACACCGGCATTGCTGGAGGCCGCCGGGTCGTTGACGACCACGTCGCCCTCCGCGGTGAAGCCGACGACGACCAGCAGGTGGCCGTTGGTCGAGGAGATCGGCGCGCCGGCGAGCTGGCCGGCGCCGAAGGTGAGCGACGTGACCACCGGGATGCCTGCCTTCACCATCCGCTCGACGCCGCGCAACGACCCGAACCGGGTCACGAACGCCTTGTCGGTGCGGGTGGCGGCGTAGGCGGTGTTGAACGGCCAGTTGCCGGTGCCGTCGTAGCGGTGGTCGAACGTCATCCGCGCCACGTGGTCGACGACGCGGTCGTCGTGACCGCCGACCCAGGCGGTCTCGTCCGGCGTGGGCTGGGCGCCGTAGTAGCCCAGCACCATGGCGGTCGAGGTCGGCGAGCACCAGGCTTCGCCGCCACCGCCGTACGCCGGGTAGTGGCCCTGGTGCACCATCTGCGAGAGCTGGGGCACCGGGAGGACCACGCCGCGCGCGACGCCCGGTCGGCTGGTCGCCACGCTCGTGGTCGACGGGAGGGCGGAGGCCACCGCGCCCGCGACGTCGACCTTGGGGGACGGCCGGGTCCCGGACCTGCGGTGCAGCGTGACCCGCAGCTGCCACTCGGTCATCGGGCTCGCGGCGACCCAGGTGTCGGTGGCCACGCGGCCCAGGTCGTCGGTCTGGGCGCCCAGGGAGCGGCGTCGGAACTGGTCGTCACCCGACGCCCAGCGGCCGAGGCCGTCCCAGCTGCTGCGCCGACCGTCCGCGGTCCGCCCGCGCGCCTGCACCTGCACGAACGTGCCCTCGGGAGTCTTGGCGTCCCACGACGGGACCAGCTCGGTCAGGCCGAAGCCCGGAGCCGTCCAGGGGGAGGTCCACGACCCCTTCTCGTACGTCGCCCCGGCCACCCGGGCGGTCGTCGTCGGCGCGTCCAGACGGACCCTGCCGCGGACGACCCGCACCGCCCGGGAGGTGCCGGCCGCGAAGTCCGATGTGGTGTCCCACGACGTGTACGCGATCTCCCGCGGGGTGGCGGTCCGGGCCGCGGGGGACGCTGCGGCCAGCACGGGGGTGACGAGGGTCGTGGCCGCGAGGGTGAGCGAGGTCAGGGCTGCTCCGATACGCACCGGGCCGACGATACCGACGCAAGCCTCACGGATACGCGAACCGGGCAGGTTGCCCGTCCGCGTCGTGCCTGCGCGCGAGGACCGGACGCGGTGTGGCACCCCCTACGATTGCCGGGTGAGGCTCTACGACACGGCGACGCGACAGGTCCGCGACTTCGTCCCGCTCGAGGCGGGCAAGGCCGGGATCTACCTGTGCGGCCTGACCGTGCAGTCGGAGCCGCACGTCGGGCACGTCCGGTCCGGCGTGAACTTCGACGTGCTCCGCCGGTGGCTCACCGTGCGCGGGTACGACGTCACCTTCATCCGCAACATCACCGACATCGACGACAAGATCCTGATCAAGTCGGCCGAGCAGGGCCGCCCCTGGTACAACCTCGCCTACGCGATGCGGCGTGAGCTCGATGCGGCGTACGACGCGCTCAACGTGACCGCGCCGACCTACGAGCCGGCGGCGACCGGACACGTGCCCGAGATGATCGAGCTGATCACCCGGCTGGTCGCGGCCGGTCACGCCTACGCGGCGGAGGACGGCTCCGGCGACGTCTACTTCGACGTCCGGTCCTGGCCGTCGTACGGCGAGCTGACCGGCCAGCGCATCGACGACATGGAGGCGGCAGAGGTAGCCGGCGACCCGCACTCGATGGCCAGGAAGCGCGACCCGCGCGACTTCGCGTTGTGGAAGGGCTGGAAGAAGGAGACCGAGCCCGAGACGGCGGCCTGGCCGTCGCCCTGGGGACCCGGCCGGCCCGGCTGGCACATCGAGTGCTCGGCGATGGCGCTGAAGTACCTCGGCGGCAGCTTCGACATCCACGGCGGCGGCGTCGACCTGCGGTTCCCGCACCACGAGAATGAGCAGGCGCAGTCGCGTGCGGCCGGCTTCGGCTTCGCGTCGTACTGGATGCACAACGCCTGGATCACGACCGCGGGCGAGAAGATGAGCAAGTCGCTGGGCAACAGCCTCACCATCCCGTCGGTGCTGGAGCGCACCCGGGCGATCGACCTGCGGTTCTACATGGTCGCGGCGCACTACCGCTCGCACGTCGAGTTCAGCTTCGAGGCGCTCGACGAGGCGGCCGCGGGGTTCGCCCGCATCGAGCACTTCCTGGGCCGGGCCCGGGACCTGCTCGGCGACGTGCCGCTGGCGGAGTCTGTCGAGACCGGCCTGAGCGCGGCGTTCGTCCAGGCGATGGACGACGACCTCGGCACTCCGGCGGCGGTGGCCGCGGTGTACGACGCGGTGCGCGAGGGCAACAAGCTGCTCGCGGACGGACCGTCCGACGCACTGCGGGCGGCGGCGACCTCGGTGCGCGCCATGCTCGTCGTGCTCGGCGTCGACCCGCTCGACCCGCGCTGGTCGTCCGGCGGCTCGTCGGCCCGGGAGGAGCGGCTGACCGCGGCCGTTGACGCGTTGGTCGCCTCGCTGCTCGAGCAGCGCGCGGCCGCCCGGGCGGCCAAGGACTTCGCCACGGCGGACGCGATCCGGGACCAGCTCAAGGCCGCGGGCATCGACCTCGAGGACACCCCGCAGGGCCCGCAGTGGTCGCTGTGACCGCAGCGCCGCTGGTCTCGACAAGCACGACCACCCGAAGCCGACGCTCGACCACCCGAACACAGGACATGTGATGGCAGGCAACTCGTCGCGTCGCGGCGCGATCAAGAAGACCGGCAAGGGCAACCCGACCGCCGGCTCGGGCGGCCGGCGCCGTCGCGGGCTGGAGGGCAAGGGCCCCACGCCCAAGGCGAAGGACCGCGAGGGCCACAAGGCCTTCAAGCAGGAGAAGCGCGCCCAGAAGTCCTCCCCCGCGCGTCCCAAGCGCCCGACGAAGAGCGGCGACTCGGAGTGGGTCGCCGGGCGCAACTCCGTGGTCGAGGCGCTGCGCGCCGGGATGCCGGTGACCACGGTGTACGTCGCCGAGGGCGCCGAGCGCGACGGCCGGCTCCGCGAGGTGTTCCGCGTGGTCGCCGACCGGGGCATCTCCCTGCTGGAGGCCCCACGACCCGAGCTCGACCGGCTCACCGGTGGCGCCGTGCACCAGGGACTCGCGGCGAAGGTGCCGGCGTACGAGTACGCGCACCCCGACGACCTCCTCGAGCGGGCCCGGGCCGCCGGCGAGCCGCCGCTGATCGTGGCACTCGACTCGGTGACCGACCCGCGCAACCTGGGCGCGGTGGTCCGCTCGGCCGCGGGCTTCGGCGCGCACGGTGTGCTGATCCCCGAGCGGCGAGCCGCCGGGATGACCGCCTCGGCGTGGAAGACCTCGGCCGGCGCCGCCTCCCGGATCCCGGTGGCGCAGGCGGTGAACCTCACCCGGCAGCTGAAGCGCTACCAGGAGGCCGGCTGCATGGTCGTCGGCCTGGCCGCGGACGGCGACGTGGCACTGCCCGACCTCGACCTCGCCGACGGGCCGCTCGTGGTCGTGGTCGGCTCGGAGGGTGACGGGCTGTCCCGACTGGTCGCCGAGACCTGCGACCAGCTGGTGTCGATCCCGATGGTGAACTCCGTGGAGTCGCTCAACGCCGGCGTCGCCGCTTCGGTCACGCTGTACGCCGTGGCGCGGGCCCGCGGTCTGTAACCCGCTCAGCCCTCGCCGGGCGCGGCGTCGCGGATCGCCGCCATCTCCCCGGTGGTGGGTCCGCTGGTGATCGCCTCGTCGGGGCGTTGGCTGAGCACCTCGCCCATGTAGTCGCGGGCGGCGTCGAAGATGTCGACCTCCTTGCCGGCCTTCTCCGACAGGTACCAGCGGTGCTCGAGGATCTCGTGGAAGACCTCCGGCGGCTCGAGCCGCTGGCGCATCTCGGCCGGGACCCGGGCTGCTATCGGCTCGTAGATCTGGGTCAGCCAGCGGTGCGCCACAACCGACCGGTCCTCGCCACCGAGCTCGAAGTGGGCCGTGAACGAGGCCAGGTCGTTGAGCAGCCGGCGGGCCTGGTTCTCCTCGACGTTGAGGCCGGTGAGGCTCTGCAGCTCGCGCCGGTGGTGGCCGGCCTCGACCACCTTGGGCTGCATCCGGACCGTCGATCCGTCCCAGTCGGTGACGATGTCCAGCTCGTCCACGTCGAAGCCGAGCCCATTGAGCCGTTCGATGCGCTGCTCGATGCGCCACAGCTCGTCGGTGTTGAACTCCTCGGTCCTGGTGAGCTCGGCCCAGAGGTCGTCGTACCGCTCGTGCATCGTGTCGACGATCGCGAAGGCGTCGACCTCCTTGCCGAGCATGCCGCCGGCCTGCAGGTCGAGCAGCTCTCCGAAGATGTTGGTGCCGGCCACCTCGAGGTCGTTGGCCCGCTGCCCGTCGCTGAGGACGTCGTGCAGCTCGCCCGTCTCCGCGTCGACGAGATAGGCGGAGAACTCGCCCGCGCTGCGCCGGAACAGCACGTTGGACAGCGACACGTCGCCCCAGAAGAAGCCGGCCAGGTGCAGCCGGACGAGCAGGACCACCAGGGCGTCGACGAGGCTCGGCATGTTCTGCGGCGGGAGCCCGTGGTTGAACAGCGAGCGGTAGGGGAGGGAGAACGACAGGTGCCGGGTGACCAGGCAGGGCTCGAGCTCGGTGCCATCCGCATCCACCCGGCCGTCGACGACACCGACCGGCTCGACGGTAGGCAGGCCGAGCTTCACGAGGTCGCGCAGCAGGCGGTACTCGCCGAACGCGAACCGCTCGCGGGTCTCCTTCACGGCGTAGACGTCCTGCCCGAGCCGGACGATGCGTACGACGTGGCGCGAGATGCCGCGCGGCAGCTGCACGACGACGTCGTCGCCCCACTCCTCGAGCGGCTCGCTCCAGGGGAGGGTGACCAGGGCCGGGTTGGGGCGGGTGGCGACCATGCGCAACGCCATGCCAGCCAGGGTAGTCGCGCGGGCCCGCCCCGAGGCATCCCGACCGGGCCGCCCCACTACAGTGCGGCGGCATGGATGAGATGTGGTCCACGGTTGCCGCCGAGCGCGGCGCCCTGGCGGACGACCTGGCCGGGCTGACCGACGAGCAGTGGGAGACGCCGTCGTGGTGCGAAGGCTGGACCGTCCACGACGTGCTGGCGCACCAGTGCGGCACCGCGGACACGGGCCCGGGGCAGTTCTTCGTGCGGCTCGCGGCGTCCGGGTTCCGCTTCTCGAAGTTCGCCGACGCGCAGATCCGGCGCCACCGCGGGGCGACACCGGCCGAGACGCTGGAGACCTTCCGCCGGCTGCAGCACTCGACGACGGCCCCTCCCGGACCCAAGACGTCGTGGCTCGGGGAGGTGGTCGTGCACTCGGAGGACATCCGCCGTCCGCTCGGCATCGACCACGACTACCCGGCAGAGGCGGTACGCCGGGTCATCGACTTCTACAAGGGCTCCAACACCCTGATCGGCGCCAAGTCCCGGATCGCCGACCTGCGCCTCGTGGCGACCGACCAGGACTGGTCGCACGGGACCGGCCCGCTCGTCGAGGGCCGGCTGGTCGACCTGCTGCTCGCGGCGACCGGTCGTGCCGGTGCGTGCGACCGACTGTCCGGGGACGGGGTCACCACCCTGCGCCTCCGCTGCGGCTGACTGCTCTCGATACGACGCGACGTACTTGCTGTTCTCAGCCGCTCGAAACAGCAGATCCGTCGCGTCGTATCCGGCCGGTCGGCTCCAGGAAGACGGCCCCGGGTCCGCGCGGCGCCACCACGTCGCCGGGGTTGTTGAGGGCACAGGTCTTGAGGCTCAGGCAGCCGCAGCCGATACACGAGTCGAGCCGGTCGCGGAGCCGCTCCAGCCGCTCGATCTGGGCGTCGATCCGCGGACGCCAGGAGCGCGAGAGTCGGGCCCAGTCGGCCTTCGTGGGCGCGTGGTCGTCGGGGAGGGTCGCGAGCGCCTCCGCGATCTCCTCGAGCGTGAGCCCGACCCGCTGGGCGGACCGGATGAACGCCACCCGGCGCAGCGTCGGCTGCAGGTAGCGGCGCTGGTTGCCCGAAGTGCGCTCCGAACGGATCAGGCCGAGGTCCTCGTAGTAGCGCAGGGCGGAGGTCGCGACGCCGGAGCGTGCGGACAGCTGGCCGATGGTGATCAGCGCGTGCCGTGACATGTCCTCCACAGTAGCAGTTGACTTCAAGTGAACTTGAACTTGCACAGTGGTCGACATGAACCTGACGACCCTGACGGCGCCACCGCGTCCGACGTACGACGACCTGCCCCACTTGATGTCCCTGATGACCGGCGACGAGAAGCACTCCGCCGCGGCCACGTCCACCCTGGACGTGCTCTGGGTCCTCTACGACCGGGTGCTGCGGGTCGGCCCGGACAGCATCGACGATCCCCAGCGAGACCGCTTCTACCTGTCCAAGGGACACGGGCCGATGGCCTACTACGCGACGCTCGCCGCCAAGGGCTTCATCCCGGTGGACTGGCTGGCCGGCTGGGGGACGTTCGAGTCACCGCTCGGCTACCACCCCGACCGGGTGCTGGTGCCGGGCGTGGAGATCTCCAGCGGCTCGCTGGGCCACGGACTCCCGCTCGCGGTGGGTACGGCGTTCGGCCTCCGCGCCCAGGGTCTCGCCTCGCGCGTGGTGGTGCTGGTCGGCGACGCCGAGCTGGACGAGGGCAGCAACCACGAGGCGGTCGAGCTCGCCGGCGCGATGTCGCTGGGCAACCTGACCGTCGTCGTGGTCGACAACGCCTCCTCGACGTACAACCGCCGGGGCATCATCCCCGGCCGGTTCGCGCACGAGGGGTGGCACGCGGTGACCGTCGACGGGCGCGACCACGACGCGCTCGAGCGGGCCCTGACCAGACGGCCCGACGGCCGGCCCGGTGTGGTGGTGGCGGAGGTGGAGAGCAAGTGATGGCCCGTGACCCTCGCCAGCGGTTCGCGCAGACCGCCGCCGACCTCGTCGAGGAGGACCTGTCGGTCGCGCTGGTGTACGCCGAGATCAGCGGTCAGTTCTTCGGCGACGTGGAGTCCCGGCACCCGGACCGCGTCGTCAACGTTGGCATCCGGGAGCAGCTGCTGGTCAACGTCGGTGCGGGACTGGCGCTGTCGGGGATGCGGCCCATCGTGCACACCTTCGGCTCGTTCCTCGTCGAGCGCGCCTTCGAGCAGGTCAAACTCGGCTTCGGCCACCAGGACGTCGGCGGCGTGCTCGTCGGGTCGGGCGGTTCCTTCGACATCGCCTCGGGTGGTCGCACCCACCAGTCGCCCGGCGACGTCGCCCTCATGGGCACGCTGCCGGGATGGACCCTGCACGTGCCCGGTCACGCCGACGAGGTGGAGGCGGCGCTTCGGCAGTCGGTCGCCGGGGACGGCCGCGCCTACCTGCGCGTGGTGAGCCAGCAGAACGCGCGCGCCTTCCCGGTGCGCCCCGGCCACTTCCACGTCGTACGACGAGGCGCCGGACCGACCGTGCTCGCCGTCGGGCCGATGCTCGACCCGGTGCTGGAGGCTCTCGCCGGCCTCGACGTGACCGTGCTGTACGCGAACGTGGTGCGGCCCTTCGACAGCGGGACCCTGCGCGCCGTGCTCGGCTCACCCGAGGTGGTGCTCGTCGAGCCGTACCTCGCCGGGACGTCGAGCCGGTTCGTGTCGGACGCCCTGTCCGACGTACCGCACCGGCTGCTCGCGCTCGGCGTGCGCAACGAGGAGCTGCGCAGGTACGGAAGTCCGTCGCAGCACATTGCCGCGCACGGTCTGGACGCGGCAGGGATCCGCGCGTCGGTGGACCGGTTCCTGGCCGGTCCTGTGGGCGGCGCTGCCTGAGCGCCGCCCACACGGTGGGGCAGGCCGGTCAGTCCTTCTTGACGGCGTCCTTGACCTTGTCGCCGGCCTGCTTGAGGTTGGACTTCGACTGCTCGGCCTCGCCCTCGCGGCGCATCGAATCGTCGCCGGTGGCGGCGCCGAGCTTCTCCTTGCCCTTGCCGACCATCTCTTCGGTCTTGTGGCGTGCCTTGTCGTCAGTGCCCATGTCGTCCTCCTGTGGTCGCCGGGTCCCTCACGTCGTACCCATGCTCCCGGGGACCAATCCCCCGCAACTACGATGGCGTCCTCGCCGCTTTAGCTCAGCTGGTAGAGCACTCGCCTTGTAAGCGAAAGGTCGTCAGTTCGAACCTGACAAGCGGCTCCACACGCGTGCGTCCCGGCCGGACCAGACCCCCCGGGTTGCCGCGGCGTCCTTGTGGGTATCTCCTCGGCGGGGACTGACCACAGGAGGACACATGTTCGGTCGCACGAAGACTGAGCCGGAACCGGCGCACACCACCGACGACGACACCCAGGCGTACTCCACGGCGTACGACGCCGATCGGGACCACCGGCACACCGACGCGGCCGTGGCCGACCCGGAGCAGAGCCGCAAGGACCGCTTCGGCGGCATCAACTGGGGCGCCGACTTCTTCGGCTGGCTCGTCGCGGTCGCGGTGACGGTACTGCTGGCCGGGATCATCGGCGGGGTCGCCGCCGGCACCGGTGCCGACGAGGAGCTGCTGCCGACCGCGTCCGACGCCGAGCTGGGCCTCGCAGCGATCCTCACGCTCACGGGGGTGCTGCTGATCGGCTACTACGCGGGCGGGTACGTCGCCGGCCGGATGTCCCGGTTCGACGGGCCGCGGCAGGGCTTCGGGGTGTGGCTGATCGGCCTGCTGGTGACGGTCGCGACGGTGGCCGCCGGCACCTTCCTGGGCTCGGAGTACGACGTGCTCGACCGGGTCGACCTGCCCAGCATCCCGCTGTCCACAGACACGATGACGACCGGTGGCGTGGTGCTCGCCGTGGTGCTGCTGCTCGGCACCCTGCTCGCGGCGCTCGCCGGCGGCAGCGTGGGCCGGCACTACCACGCCCGAGTGGACCGCTGGACGTGACCGCCGCCGACTTGTCAGAGCGTCGTCGCCCCCCGGGGTCCTGACCCTCAGACAACTCGGTGTCAGCGGAGCCGTTCGGCCTCGAAGACCTGGCTCGGCTCGGCCAGCTCGTGCTGGGTCTGCACGATCCGCAGCTCCCTTTCGCCGGCGTCGGCGGTGGCGGACACGATGCCGAACACCGACGCGGTGGTCCGGGCCAGCGCCTCGTCGAGCGGGCGGCCCTCGAGCAGGTTCGCCAGGAACACCGACGTGGTGAGGTCGCCGGCGCCGGGCGGGTTCACCGCCAGCCGCGGGAACCGGCACCGCCACGCACCCTGCGATCCGACGACCACCATGTCGAGGGCGTCGTCGGGCGTGTCGTCGACGATGACGCTGGTGACCAGCACGGTGTCCGGCCCGGTGCCGCGCACCGTGTCGGCCGCGGCGAGCAGGCCGTCGTACGTGGTGGTCTCGACACCGGCCAGGAAGTCGAGCTCGAAGTGGTTCGGCGTGATCACGTCGGCTGCCGGCACCACGCGGTCGCGCATGAACTCCGGGATCCCCGGCCGGACGAACATCCCGCGTCCGACATCACCCATCACCGGGTCGCAGCAGTAGATCGCGTGCGGGGAGGCGGCCTTCACCTGGGCCACGGCGTCGAGGATCACCGCGCCGACGTCCTCCGCGCCCTGGTAGCCGGACAACACCGCCTCGCAGCGGGCGAACGCTCCCCGGTCGCCCACGCCCGCCACGACGTCCGCGACGTCGCCGGCGGTGAGCAGCGGCCCCTTCCAGTCGCCGTACCCGGTGTGGTTGGAGAAGTGCACCGTCATCACCGGCCAGACCACCTTGCCCAGCCGTTGCAGCGGGAACATCGCGGCGCTGTTGCCGGCGTGGCCGTAGGCGACGAGGGACTGGATCGACAGGATGCTCACCCGGGCGATCCTGCCAGCGACGCGCTTTACGTGGGTGGCCGGCCGGCGCGGGGGCTCAGCTCTGGAGACCGTCCCAGGACCAGTGCGGGATGCGCAGGCCGTCTGGGACGTCGTCGGCGGACCGGTGGTAGCGGGACATGGTCGTCGTCGTCGCCCAGGCGAAGTAGTCGTGCAGGACCGCCCGGACCGGATCGTCGCCGGACAGCCCGACGTCGGTCATCGCCTGGTCGAAGCAGGCGATCGCGCGGCGGTCCATCTCCTCGTGCGGCCCGTTGCCGCTGTGCAACCTGACGACCGAGGTCTCGTCGCCGTACTGGTTGGAGAAGGTGGTCGGGCCACCGAGGGCCTCCGCCCAGTACGCCGCAAGACGCACGGTGTGATCCGGGTGGAAGCCGTGGCTGAACGCGTGCGCCACCAGCTCGTCCGCCAGCACCCGCTCGTGCCAGGCCGCCGCGAGCCGGAGCAGCCCGTCCGCCCCGCCCGCCGCGTCGTACACAATGTGCGTCACGCCGCCCATTCTCGCGCTTTACATGGGGGGTCAGGCGACCTGCAGCGAGCGCTTCGACAGCCCCATCCAGTAGCCCTCGAACCTCTGTTCGCCGGGGGTCTCAGGGTCGGACGCGGCGCCGAGGGTGATGAACAGCGGCGTGTAGTGCTCGACGGTGGGATGCGCGTACGGCATCCCGGGGGCGCGGTCGCGGTACGCCGCCAGCTCCTCGACGTCGCCGCGAGCCAGTGCATCGGCCGCCCACGCGTCGAACTCGGTCGACCAGCCGGGCGCCTCCGCCTCGATCCGAAACTCCTTCAGGAACGGCAGCCCGTGGGTGAGGAAGCCGGACCCGATGACCAGGACGCCCTCGTCGCGCAGCGGGCGGAGTCGGCGGCCGAGCTCCAGGAGCTTGTAGGGGTCGTGGGTGGGCAGCGACATCTGCAGCACCGGGATGTCGCCGGCCGGGTACATGATCTTCAGCGGCACCCAGGCGCCGTGGTCGAGGCCGCGGCTACGGTGCTGGTGCACCGGCTCGGTGTCCGGCATCATCGCCGCGACCCGGGCGGCGAACGCCGAGGAGTCCGGGGTCTCGTAGCGCATGTTGTAGTACCTCGGCGCGAACCCGCCGAAGTCGTAGATCAGCGGGGTGCCGGCCGCGGTCGCGGACAGGCTGACCGGCGCCGACTCCCAATGCGCCGACACGATCAGGATCGCCTTCGGGCGGGGCAGCTCCGCGGCCCAGGCCTTCAGCTGTCCGCTCCAGATCGGGTCGTCGAGCAGCGGCGGGGCGCCGTGCCCGATGTAGAGCGCGGGCATCCGGCCGGCGTGGGGAGTGGTGGCTGTGGTCATCGTTGCGCTCCTCGTCGATCGTCCTCCTCACCGTACTCCGACTAACTTGAAGCATCAAGCGTTGTGGGAGTATCCTCTGCCACATGACCCGATGGCTCTCCGACGACGAGATGCGCGCCTGGCTGAAGCTGACCGGCGTGATGCTCAAGCTCGCCCCCACGCTCGACTCGCAGCTGCAGCGCGACAGCGACCTCACGCACTTCGACTACCTGTGCCTGGCGATGCTGTCGGAGAGCGACGACAACCGGACCCTGACGATGAGCGCCCTGGCTCAGCGGACCAACGCGTCGCTGTCGCGGCTCTCGCACGTCATCACCAAGCTCGAGAAGCGCGGTTTCGTCTGCCGCGAGCCCTCTCCGGTCAGCCGGCGGGTGACGCTGGTCCGGCTCGACGACGACGGCTGGGACGTGCTCGTGAAGGCCGCTCCGGGACACGTGGAGACGGTGCGCTCGCTGGTCTTCGACGGGCTGGAGCCCGACGACATCGCCGCCCTCGAACGGGTCGCCGGTCACATCGTCGACCGCATCGAGGCCTCGCGGCTCGACTCGACCTGCTGAGGACCGGCGACCGCCCCGGCCGCGTCACAGCGGTCCGGGTGTGGCGCGAGGACTTGATGGGCACGACTTCAACGAGGACTGAGAGGAGATCCCCATGGATCGGGACGTGATCGTGGTGGGCTGGACCCCGAACGCCGAGGGTGAGGCGGCCATCGAGGCCGCGGTCGCCGAGGCCGGTCGGCACGATGCGGTGCTGCACGTGGTCAACGCGAGCAGCGGCCGGTCCCACGCCGACGCCAAGTCCGCCAGCGACGAGCAGCTCGATGCGCTCCGGGCCCGGCTCTCCGGCCAGGGAGTCGAGCACGACGTCGAGCAGAGCGTCGGCAGCTTCGAGCCGGCCGAGGCGATCCTCGACGCGGCCGACCGGCACTCCGCGGCGCTCGTGGTGCTGGGCCTGCGACGTCGTACGCCGGTGGGCAAGCTGCTGATGGGCAGCACCGCCCAGCGCGTGCTGCTGCAGTCGAAGTGCCCGGTGCTCGCCGTCAAGTCCTGACCCGGCCCCAACAACGATTCGTCTGCGGTCTATGGGGTGTTTCACGCGGGTGGATCGCAGACGAATCCGCGTGGGCTCAGGGAAGCCGCCAGTCGACCGGCTGACCGCCCTGCTGCTCGAGCAGCGCGTTGGCCCGGCTGAACGGCCGCGACCCGAAGAACCCGCGTGAAGCCGACAGCGGGGAGGGGTGCACGGACTCGACCCACGGCACCTCGCCGGCCGCCAGCAACGGCTTGAGGCTCTGCGCGTCGCGGCCCCAGAGGATCGCGACCGTCGGTGCCCGGCGCGCGACGAGGGCCTCGATGGCCCGCTCGGTGACCCGCTCCCAGCCGCGGCCGCGGTGGCTGGCCGGCGCACCGGGGGCGACCGTGAGGACCCGGTTGAGCAGCATCACGCCGTGCTCGAACCACGGCGTCAGATCGCCGGTGGTCGGCGTCGGTACGCCGAGGTCGGCGACGAGCTCCTGGTAGATGTTCACCAGGCTCCGCGGGATCGGCCGGACCTCGGGCGCGACCGAGAAGGACAGCCCGACCGGGTGGCCCGGAGTCGGGTAGGGGTCCTGACCCACCAGGAGCACGCGGACGTCGGCGAGCGGACGGCTGAACGCACGCAGGATCTGGTCCCCGTGCGGGAGGTAACGGCGCCCGGCCGCGACCTCGGCCCGCAGGAACTGGCCCATCGCGGCGAGGTCGGTGTCGACCGGGGCCAGGGCTTCGGCCCAGTCGGGTGCGACCAGACCGCGGTCCACCAGCCCGGCGAGTGCGCTCATGGCGGTCGACCCTAGCGACAACGATTCGTCTGCGATCCACCCGCCTGAATCACCCCAAAGACCGCAGACGAATCGTTGTCAGGGGCGGGCGAGCAGCCGTTCCAGCTCGAGGGCCGTGGCCCGCATCCCGGTCGCGAGGGGGTGGAAGGCGAGCGCGATCCCGGCCTGGGTCTCCCGGCCGTTGACCCACGGGTCGTCGCTGCACACGTCGTGACCCTCGGACGCGGTGTACAGGTCGAGGTAGTCGACGCCGGTGGCCTCGGCCGCAGCGCGCAGGCCGCCGTCGAGCGCTCGCAGCACCCGGTCGCCGAAGGCGACGTCGCCGCTCGCGAGGGGGAGCCGACCCGGGCAGATGCCGGCGGACGGGGCGATGCGCGGGTAGCCGACGAGCACGACCCGCGCGTCGGGCGCCCGGCGGCGGACCCGCTCGACGGCCCGCTCCACGTGTGCGCCGATGGTCGGCGCCTGGGCGAGCATGCGCTGACCGATGTCGGACTCCGCGCACGGCGCCCCGTCGGGGTCGGCTGCGCGTACGTCGAGGCAGGCGCGCAGCAGCCGCCCGAACAGGCCGAGGTCGTTGCCGCCGATCCCCAGTGTCACCAGGTCGGCCCGCTCGTCCACGGCGCGCAGCTGCGGGCCGACCCCCGAGCCCTGCACCGTCGGCTGTCGTCGGACGAGGTGCCGGGTGGTCGCCCCGGAACACGACACGTCCCGCAGCCGCATGTGCAGCGACTCGGCCAGCAGCGACGGGTAGTTGGCGTCGGAGCGGAAGCAGCCCCGCGCGATGCGCGTCACCGGCACCAGCGGCGCGGCGGTGAAGGAGTCGCCCAGCGCGACGTACCGCCCGCCGGCGAGCACGTCGAGCG
>NZ_DASSCL010000126.1:0-2200 GCF_035697785.1 Nocardioides sp. | reverse complement strand
GCGCCGACCGCGCCGACCCCGAGGAGGTGGCGGCGGGTGGTGCCCTGAATCTCCTGCTGGGCCTCCTGCTCACGCATCGCGGGTCACCTCCAGCCGGAACGGCAGTGTGGCCGGCCGGGCCTCGCCGGCGTCCTCGAACTCGACCCACAGGTCGTCGTCCGGGGGCGCCAGGTAGTCGACCCAGCTGGTGCGGGTCGACCGTGGCGCGAGCGCTCCAGGGTCGTGCTGCCAGGCGAAGGGGGTGACGGTCGGTCCGTCAGTGGCCACGCGGAGCCGGAACTGGCCCAATGAGGCGAGGAGGGGGTGAGCGGTGCCGTTGTGCACCTCGACCCTGACCCTGACCAGGTCGGGCCACCCGTGGTCGTCCTCGTGGTTCGCTCCGTCGTCCAGATCGGCGACGGAGTGGCTGGTCGGAGTCCCGTCGCCGTTCCGCGGCCGGCGTACGGCGTCGAGCACGGCGACGCTGCCGAAGGAGGTGGCGCGTCCCCTGCCCCGGGTGACGCGATCATCGTCGGGCGAGGTGGCACGCAGCAGCACGGCACTCGCCACCGCCAGTCCCCCGGCGGAAGCCAGGGTCAGCAGGTTTCTCCGGTCGAGCTCGGGCATCACGACCCCCTCCGTCTGTTCGTGGCGCTGGTCGTCTCCGGTCTCCTCCCAGGACCGGTGCGGCGAGCGTCCTCGCCCCGCATCAACAAGACGTGAAAGTCCGCGTCTGCGGCTGAGCGTGCGGCCGCGGCGTCAGGACGCCGCATGAGTAAGTTGGCCGCGTGACTTCCCGAGCACCTCAGCCCCGACCCACGGTCGCGTCGATCCCCGCCTACGTCGCCGGCAAGCCGCCCGCCCCGCGTCCGGGGCAGCAGGTCTACAAGCTGTCCTCCAACGAGAACCCGCACGCGCCGCTGCCCGGCGTGATCGAGGCGGCCCAGGCAGCGGTCGCGCAGATGAACCGCTACCCCGACATGGGCAACACCGCGCTGTACGACGCGCTGGCCGACCGGCTCGGCGTACCGCAGTCGCGGCTGGCCGCGGGGACGGGCTCGGTGGCGCTGATCTACCACCTGCTCACCGCCTACTGCGAGCCGGGCGACGAGGTCGTCTACGCGTGGCGCTCGTTCGAGGCCTACCCGATCGCGGTCTCCGCAGCAGGCGCCACGTCGGTCCGGGTGCCCGTGACGGCGACCGGTGAGCACGACCTCGATGCGATGGCGTCGAGGGTCAGTGAGCGCACCAAGGTCGTCATCCTGTGCAGCCCCAACAACCCGACGGGAACGTCCATCCCGGACGCGGAGGTGCGCGACTTCCTCGACCAGGTCCCCGACGACGTGCTCGTGGTCGTCGACGAGGCCTACCGCGAGTTCGTCCGGTCCACCGACCCGATCGACGGCATCGCGCTGCAGCGCGACCACGCCAACGTGGCGGTGATGCGCACCTTCGCCAAGGCCTACGGGCTCGCCGGTCTGCGCGTCGGCTACATGGTCGCCGACGAGACGGTGGCCGCCGCCGTACGCGCCGTGGCGCTGCCGTTCGGGGTCAACAGCGTCGCCCAGGCCGCGGCCGTCGCCAGCCTCGCCGCCGAGGTCGAGCTGCTCGAGCGCGTCGAGTCGATCGTGGCCGAGCGAACCCGGGTGACCGAGGGCCTCGCCCAGCAGGGCTGGGAGATTCCCGACGCGCAGGGCAACTTCTGCTGGCTGCCGTTGGGGGAGCGCGCCGGGGACTTCGCGGCGGTCGCCGAGGTGGCAGGTCTCACGGTCCGCCCGTTCGCCGGGGACGGGGTCCGGGTGACCGTCGGCGAGCCGGAGGCGAACGACCGGCTGCTCGAGGTCACGGCGGCTTTCATCACCGGCGTCTGAAGTCGCGGCCCGTAAAGGACGGAACGCGCTTTCCCCCGTCATGCAAGGGGATTCCGTCCCATAACAACCTAACGCCGGACGATTCGGACATGCGCGGACTAGCCCAGTCGCGGCCTTGGTCCCTTGTGTGTTGCCTTGTCTGCTTGGTGCTGTCGATGCTGCATGACGTCGGACTCGGGGCCGGGCCTTGAGTTGTCGGCAAGGCTCGCGGCGGACCCACCGCCACTGATCCCGAGCCGACCTGATCCGTGGGGGATTTGGTCATGGCTTCGACGCTGCACAGGTACCGCGCGCGCAAAAACTTCTTCACCCGGCTCCGACGGCTCGCGCCCTGGCGCGGCCGCACTCGG
>NZ_DASSCL010000125.1:0-27004 GCF_035697785.1 Nocardioides sp. | reverse complement strand
GGGCCAGGGTGTAGACGACGAACTCCTTCACGGGGCCAGCCTACGGCGCGCAACGGTGAGACCGGACGGCGGGAAGGCCCCACGGCTTGCCAGGTGCTCCTACATTGGAGGCATGGGCAAGGCCGTTCTTCTCGTCGCGATCATCGCTCTGGTCATCTACGCCCTGCTGCGGCTCTGGGAGAGGCGCCGTGCGGCCCGCCGTCCCGGCCCGGCCAGGCCCTCGCAGGGTCCCGGGACGCGTCGCGTCATCGCCCCGGACGACGACGCCGACTTCCTGCGCGACCTCGAGCGCAAGCGCCGCCGCGAGCAGAAGAACCTGCCCGACGACGAGCCGCGTGGCGACACCGACGCCTGAGGATCAGCCGGCGTAGGAGTGCAGGCTGCCGCCGCCGAAGAAGAAGTTGATCCCCACGAAGTTGAACAGCAGCGTCGCGAAGCCGACGAGGGCGATCACGGCGGCGGCCTTGCCGCGCCAGCCGGCCGTCGCGCGGGCGTGCAGGTAGGCGGCGTAGACGACCCAGGTGATGAACGCCCACACCTCCTTCGGGTCCCAGTTCCAGTAGCGGCCCCAGGCGTACTCGGCCCAGATCGGCCCCGCGACCAGCGCGGCGAACGTCCAGATCGGGAACCCGAAGGCGTGCAGGCGGTAGGACAGCCGGTCCAGCGCCGGCAGGTCCGGGAGCCGGTCGAGGTAGCCGCCGGGCCGCAGGGAGCCGCGCGTCCGGGCGCGGTCCTTCACCAGGTACAGCACGGCCGCGATGGCGCCGACCGCGAACGCGCCGGAGGCGACGACCGCGGCCATCACATGGATCACCAGCCAGTACGAGTGCAGTGCGGGCACCAGCGGCCCCGCGGGCACGTAGAGCAGCAGCACGGCGAGCATCAGCACGACCACCTCGAACCCGGTGACCGGCAGACCCATCCAGCGCAGGCCGTAGCGGCGGCCGAGCAGGACGTACATGAGGCTGACGCCGAAGGCCCCCGCGAGCGTGAACTCGTACATGTTGCCCCACGGCACCCGCACCGGGTCCGACCCGAGGCCGCGCGCCACGAGCGCGGCGAAGTGCAGCAGCACCGCGACGACCGTCAGGGCGAGGCCGATCCGGCCCCACCGGTCCACCCGCTCCTCGTCCCCCTCCGCCGGAGGTACGTCGGAGGTGGCGACGGCGCCGGGCGGGGCGGGCGCGGCCAGCGCCGACTCCAGGGCGGCCTCCCGCGCAGGCTCCACCGCCGCCCGACCGGTCGCCCACTCGACCACGTGCGCGACGAACGCCAGCACGTACACGATCGAGGCGAACATGACCGCGTTGTTGGAGAACGCGGCGAAGTCCGCAGTGCTCATGTCTTCCCCTCCTGGGACGTGCCGGTCGGGCCGGTGCGGATCTGTCGCTCCAGCTCGTCGATCTCGGTGTCGAGGTCCCCGCCGGAGCTGCGGTCGAGGCCGGCCAGCTCCACCACGGTACGACCCTCCCGATCCGCCGGCCGGACGCGCACCCACGCACGGCGCGGCCGGATGAACAGGGAGCCCATCAGCCCGACGATGCCGAGCAGCACCCCACCCAGCGCCAGCCCCTTGCCGGGCGTGTCGCTGACCTGGAGCTTGGCCCAGCGGTCGACCCGGTCGAACGTGATCGAGCCGGCACCGTCCGGCAGCTCGACGGTGTCGCCCACCGCGAGCTTCAGGCGCGCGGCCGAGCCCCGCGTCTCGTCGGCGCTCTCGAACGTCTCGAGCCCGTCCTTGTCGAGCTGGTAGACCGACTGCGGCTCACCGGCGTCGAGGCCGAGGTCACCTTGGTACGGCACCAGCGAAAGCACCGGGTCCAGCGCGTCGGGGAACTGCGAGAACGGGCCGCGGGCCATCGTGAAGCCGTACGTCGGCAGGAACAGCCCCTCGAAGCCGAGCTGCGTCGGCGCCGCGTCGGGCACCTTCAGCACCCCGAACGACGCGAACGACGCGTCCTGCGGGAGGAACACCACCGGCCCCTCGTAGGCCACGTCGCCGTTGCCGTCACGCACGGTGACGACCGGGGCGTAGCCGTGACCGACGAGGAAGACGCTGACGCCGTCGAGCTTCAGCGGGTGGTTCACCCGCAGGTCGTAACGCTGCGGGTCGGCGCCCGGCTCCTCGGTGTAGGTGACGTCGGCCGAGAAGTCCCGGGGCTGTCCCATCTGCGGGCCACGGGTGAGGAACGAGACGTCGAAGTCCTCGACGGTGAGGCTGACCGGGGCCAGGTCGTCGGCCGAGAACATCGAGCCGGGGGCGAAGTCGTCGTACTGGCTCAGCGAGTTCGAGAAGCCCTGGCCGACCACGGTGATGACGCCGCCCTTGTAGCCGTAGACCTGCCCGACGGCGAAGCCGACCAGCACCACCAGCACGGAGACGTGGAACAGCAGGTTGCCGGCCTCGCGCAGGTAGCCGCGCTCGCCCGCCACCGAGCCGTCCTCGCTCGAGACCGTGCGGTACCGGCGTCCGCGCAGGACCCGCTCCGCCCGGGCCAGCACCTCGTCGGGCGCCCCGTCGACCTCGAAGCGGCGCGACGCCGGCAGCCGCGTGAGGTTGCGTGGCGCCCCTGGCGGCCGGGCACGCATGCCGCGCCAGTAGATCCGCAGCCGCGGCACGATGCAGCCCACCAGCGAGACCATCAGCAGGAGGTAGATCGCGGAGAACCACACCGAGTCGTAGACGGAGAACAGCCCGAGGAACTCGTAGACCGGCGTCAGCGTCGGGTGCGCGCTCTTCCAGTCCCCCACCGCGATCGCGTCGATGTCGGCCTGCGGTACGACGGAGCCGGGGACCGCGGCGACGGCCAGCAGGAACAGGAGCACCAGCGCGGTGCGCATCGAGGTCAGCTGCCGCCACGCCCAGCGCGCCAGCTCGACGGGCCTCAGGGCCGGGGGCGTCGCGGGCGGCGTCGGGTTGCGCGCCGCGCCACCGGCCCCGGCGGCCGGCTCGACGTCGGTCGGGATGCTCATACGGCGACCTCGAAGCCGCCGACCCAGCCGCGCAGCCCACCGACCCAGTCGTCCCAGACCCCGGTCACGAGCAGCAGGCCCAGCGCGACGAGCATCAGCCCGCCGGCGCGGGTGACCCACACCTGGTGCATGCGCACCCAGCCGACTGCACCGAGCATCCGGCGGAACATCAGCCCGGCCAGGATGAACGGGATGCCGAGACCCAGGGCGTAGGCGAGGCTGAGCAGCGCACCGCGTCCGGCGGTGCCCTCGGCGAACGCCAGCGTCTGCACGGCCGACAGCGTCGGACCGATGCACGGCGTCCAACCGAGTCCGAAGAGGACCCCGAGCAGCGGCGCCGCCGCCAGCCCGACGGCGGGGACCTTGTGGAACCGGACGTCACGCTGCAGCCACGGCACCACGCCGAGGAACGCGATCCCGACCAGGATGGTCACCACGCCGAGCACCCGGGTGATCGTGCTCATGTGCTCCCAGAGCACGTCACCGAGCGCGCCGGACAGCGTGCCCAGCGCCACGAACACGAACGAGAACCCGAGCACGAACAACGTGCTGCCGAGCACCATCCGGCCGCGCCGGGCGGACGCGAGGTCGGCCCCGGACAGGCCGGTGGCGTAGGAGAGATAGCCCGGCAGCAGGGGTACGACGCACGGCGAGAAGAACGACACCAGCCCGGCCACCGCCGCGACGGGGAGCGCGAGCAGCAGCGAACCGGAGAGCACGGTCTCGCGGAACCAGTCAGCCATCGGTGCCCGCGACCTCCTCGACGAGGTCGTACAACGTCGTCCGGGTGATCTCGCCGAGCACGCTCGCGGCCACCCTGCCCTGGCGGTCGATGATCACCGTGCTGGGGATCGCGTTCGGCGACAGGGTGCCGCGGAACGCCAGCAGCGTGCCCCCCTGCTGGTCGTAGATGCTCGGGTAGGGGATGTCGAAACGACGTACGAACGCTCGCGCCGCCGACTCGCTCGGGTCCCGCGAGTCGATCCCGAGGAACGCGACGTCCCGGCCGGCGAGGTCACGCGCTGCGTCGGCGAGCATCGGCGCCTCGGCCCGGCAGGGCGCGCACCACGATCCCCAGACGTTGACCACCACGACCTGGCCCTCGTAGTCCGCCAGCGACAGCGGCGCACCGTCGATGGTCCGCCCGGACACCTCGCCGGGGGCGGCACGGTCGGAGACCGGGAGCGCGGTGATGACCCCGTTGCCCGACACGAAGCCCTGCTCCCCCGAGCTGCCGACATCGTCGCCGCAGCCCGCGACGGCGACCAGCGCGACGAGGGCGCACGTGGTCGCGGCGAGGCTGCGGAATCGGGTCATGGTCAGGCGGTCGGCTGCTCGAGGTCGGGAGTCCCGCCGGAGGAGAACGTGGCCTGCCGGTCCTTGACCGGGATCAGGTCGGCGGCGGGCTCGGAGTAGCGCACGGTGGTGAGCCGGTTGCCCTCGAAGGTGAGCGAGGTCAGGCTGCACAGCGTGCACTGGCGGCGGGTCGGCAGGTGCACGAAGGACCGGTTCTCGGCGTGCAGCCGGGTGATCCAGATCGGCAGCTGGTGGGAGACGACGACCGCCTCGTGCCCGTAGGCCGTGTCGCGGGCGTCCGCCACGGCCGCCTTCATCCGGGCGACGACCTCGACGTACGGCTCACCCCACGACGGCCGCCAGGGGTTCCACAGGTGGCGCCAGGCGGCGGGCTTCCACAGCACGTGGTCACCCATCCCGAACCGCTTGCCCTGGAAGACGTTCGTGGACTCCACGACCCGCGGGTCGGTGCCCACGACGAGCCCGTGCGACCTGGCGACCGGCCGCGCGGTCTCCTGAGCGCGCTCGAGCGGCGAGGCCACCACGTAGGTGACGTCGCGGTCGGCGAGTGCCTCGGCGACGCGCTGCGCCATCCGCTGCCCGCGGTCGGAGAGGTGGTAGCCGTCCATCCGGCCGTAGAGCACGCCGTCGGGGTTGTGCACCTCCCCGTGCCGGAGCAGGTGCACGGTGGTCACGGTGCGGTCGGCGGCGCCGTCCTGGGGGTTGCTCATCGGTCTCCTCGGGCGGGTGCGGCGGCGGCTGCTCGGGCGGCGGCGGGGAGCGCGGTGACGACCCGGTCGAGGATGGCGTCGTCGTGCGCGGACGAGAGGAACCACGCCTCGTAGGCGCTCGGCGGCAGGTAGACACCCTGGTCGAGCATCGAGTGGAAGAACGCCTTGTAGCGCTCGACGTTCTGCGAGCTCGCGTCGTCGAAGTCGCGAACCTCGGCGACCTCGTCGTCGAACAGGAAGGCGCTGAACATGTTGCCGCCGCTCTGCACGAGATGGGGTACGCCGGCCTCGCTGAGCGCCTTGTCGGTCGCCTCGGCCAGCAGGTCGGCGGCCCGGTCGATCCCGGCGTACACCTCGTCGGTGGCCAGCCGCAGCGTCGTCAGGCCGGCCGTGGTCGCGACGGGGTTGCCGGACAGCGTGCCCGCCTGGTAGACGGGACCCTCGGGCGAGAGCATCCCCATCACGTCGGCGCGGCCGCCGAACGCGGCGGCCGGGAAGCCGCCGCCCATGACCTTGCCGAAAGTGACCAGGTCCGGCGTCCAGCCCTCGACGGCTCCGTCGAGGCCCCACTGCCCGGACCGGCTCACCCGGAACCCGGTCATCACCTCGTCGCTGACGAACAGCGCACCGTGGCGCGCGCAGGTCTCGGCGAGGAACGCGTTGAAGCCGGGCAGCGGCGGGACCACGCCCATGTTGCCGGGCGAGGCCTCGGTGACCAGGCAGGCGATCGCGTCGCCGTGCTCGGCGAAGGCGGCCTCCACGGCCTCGCGGTCGTTGTAGGGCAGCACCAGGGTGGCCCCGGTCGACGCGGCCGGGACCCCCGGGGTGCCGGGCACGGACAGCGTCGCGAGTCCGGAGCCGGCAGCGGCGAGCAGCGAGTCGACGTGGCCGTGGTAGCAGCCGGCGAACTTCACCACCAGGTCGCGGCCGGTGAAGCCGCGTGCGAGCCGGATCGCGGACATGGTCGCCTCGGTGCCGGACGAGACGAGCCGGACCTTGTCGACCGGCGTGCGGCCGACGATCTCCTCGGCGAGCTCGACCTCGGGACGGGTCGGCGTGCCGTACGACGTACCGCGGGACACCGCCTCCTGCACGGCCGCCTGCACCTCCGGGTGGGCGTGGCCGAGCAGCATCGGCCCCCAGCTGCACACGAGGTCGACGTACTCCCGGCCGTCGGCGTCCACGAGCAGCGCCCCCGCGGCCCGCTCGATGAAGCGGGGCGTGCCGCCCACTGCGTTGAAGGCCCGCACCGGCGAGTTGACGCCACCCGGGGTGACCGCCTGTGCGCGCGCGAAGAGTGCGGCGGACTCTGCAGTCAGGTGGGCGGGTGGGTCGGTGCTCATCGCCCCATTCTCGCCGAGGACCCCCGGCGTCACGAATCCGGACCCCGTCGTCCGGCTGTGAGGCCGCCCACCTGCGTGCATATCGGACGAAAGGGTTTTACTTTTGCGGGACGTAACCTCGGGCCCGGGTCCTTCGTTGAGAGTGTCGAAGAGGGGAGTCCCGGGTATGCAACGCGTGCAGGCGCAGCCAGGGACGGCAAGGGATCCGGGAAGGGACCGATGTCGCACAGGGGACTGATGACGTGGCAGAAGGCCACGGCCCTCGTGCCGCTCGCGCTGCTCTCGGGCGCCTGGACGGCGAGCCTGGCCGGCACGACCACCACCGCCAGCGCGGCCGAGGACGGCCGGCTCCCCGACGGCACCAGCATCCCGAGCCAGGCGGTCGAGGCCCCGGCCAGCGTGTCCGTGCCAGGGGAGATCGCCCCGGGCGTCCCCAACGGCTCGGCGCGGCAGATCGTGGCCGGCGAGTCGACTCACGGCATCCCCGACGCTGCCCTGTCGGCCTACCAGCGCGCGGCCCAGGTGATCGGCACCGCCGACGCGACCTGTCACCTCGACTGGACCCTGATCGCGGCGATCGGCCGCGTCGAGTCCGACCACGGCCGCTACGGCGGCAACAAGCTGACCGACGAGGGCGTCAGCGCCCCGGGCATCTACGGCATCCCGCTCGACGGCCGCAACGGCACCGCCAAGATCTCCGACACCGACGCGGGCGAGATCGACGACGACCCCGTCGTCGACCGCGCGGTCGGTCCGATGCAGTTCATCCCGTCGACGTGGTCGGTCGTGGGTGTCGACGGTGACGGCGACGGCGTGCGCAACCCGCAAGACATCGACGACGCGGCGCTGGCCACGGCCGTCTACCTGTGCTCGGGCGAGGAGGACCTCGCGACGGACCAGGGCCGGCGGGCGGCGGTCTACCGCTACAACCACAGCCAGGACTACGTCGACCTGGTGCTCTCGATCATGCAGGCGTACGCCGACGGCGAGTTCTCGGCCGTGCCCAACGGCAGTGCCGCGCCGGCGACGTTCAGCGCCGACCCCGACACCGTGCCGGCCAAGTCCGGTCCGAGGGCCACGAAGCCGGGCGCCCAGGCCGGTCCACGTGGCTCCGGCTCCGGTGGTGGCAGCACCGGCGGTGGCGGCAACGGCGGCGGTGGCGACACCTCCGACCCGGCGCCCACGGCGCCGACCCCCGCACCGGCTCCGGCACCCGCCCCTGGTGGTGGCTCGGGCGGCACCGGAGGCGGTGGCGGCACCGGTGGTGGAGGAGGTGGTGGTGGTGGCCTGCCTGACAGCCCGCTGCCCGACCTGCCGGCTCCACCGCCCCCGCTCGAGCCGGTGCTCACGCCGCTGCAGGAGGCGACGCAGTACTGCCAGCAGAACGCCGCGCAGGCTCCCCTGCAGCAGTGCATCAACGCCTACCTCAACGGTGGCGCGCAGGCCGTGCAGAACCTCCTCGCGTCGCTGCTGAACCCGCCTCCGCTGCCCGGGGTGCCGGACCTGCCGGGCGGGCTCGGCTGACGCTCAGCGCTCGAGCAGGCGGGCCGCCTCGGCGGCCCAGTAGGTCAGCACCACGTCCGCGCCGGCGCGCCGGATCGATGTCAGCGTCTCCAGGATCGCCGGCTCGCGATCGATCCAGCCGTTGGCTGCGGCCGCCTCGACCATGGCGTACTCGCCGGAGATGTTGTACGCCGCGACCGGCACGTCCACCGCGTCGCGCACGGCGCGTAGCACGTCGAGGTAGGCCAGCGCCGGCTTCACCATCACGAGGTCGGCGCCCTCGGCGACGTCGAGCCGCGCCTCGCGCACGCCCTCGGTCACGTTGCGCGCGTCCTGCTGGTAGGTCTTCCGGTCCCCCTGCAACGACGAGTCCACCGCCTCGCGGAACGGACCGTAGAAGGCCGAGGCGTACTTCGTGGAGTAGGCGAGGATCGCGACGTCCTGGCGGGAGGCACCGTCGAGCGCCGCCCGGATCGCCGCCACCTGTCCGTCCATCATGCCGCTCGGCCCGACCAGGTCCACCCCGGCTGCGGCCTGGACGAGCGCCATCTCGGCGTACACCTCCAGGGTCGCGTCGTTGTCGACCGTGCCGTGCTGGGTGAGCAGGCCGCAGTGGCCGTGGTCGGTGAACTCGTCGAGGCACAGGTCCGCCATCACGGGGAGGGCGTCACCCACCTCGGCCACGACGTCCGCGATCGCGACGTTGAGGATCCCCTGGGGGTCGACCGCTCCGCTGCCGCGGGCGTCCTTCGTGGCCGGTATGCCGAAGAGCATGATCCCGCCGAGGCCGAGGTCCGCCGCCTCGGCGGCGGCCTTCCGCAGGGTGTCGCGGGTGTGCTGGACCACCCCGGGCATGGTCGAGATCGGCGCCGGCTCGGAGATCCCCTCACGCACGAAGGCCGGCAGCACCAGCCGGCGCGGCTCGAGCGTGGTCTCGGCCACGAGCTCGCGCAGGGCGGCGGTGCGGCGCAGCCGCCGCATCCGCACCTCCGGGAAGCCGGGACCCGTCGTCGCAACCACGGCGGTGCTCAGGTGGCCTTGCGGCGCGCGGAGGGACGACGCTCGGACGGCTTGGTGACCGGCTGACCGGCCTCGAGCATCGCGGCGCGTCGGGCCCCGCCGAAGTCGGCGAGTGCATCGACCAGGACCTCGACCGACGGCTCGGCCGCGAGGACGTCGACCCGGAGGCCGTGCTCCTCGGCGGTCTTGGCAGTCGCCGGGCCGATCACGGCGATGACCGTCGACGGGTGCGGCTTGCCGGCGATGCCGACGAGGTTGCGCACCGTGGACGACGAGGTGAACACGACCGCGTCGAACTTGCCGGTCTTGATCGCCTCGCGCACCGGGGCCGGCGGCGGGGTGGCCCGCACCGTCCGGTAGGCGGTCACGTCATCGACCTCCCAGCCGAGCTCGAGCAGACCGGCCACGAGTGTCTCGGTCGCGATGTCGGCGCGCGGCAGGAAGACCCGGTTGATCGGGTCGAGCACGTCGTCGTACGGCGGCCAGTCCTCGAGCAGGCCGCGGGCGGACTGCTCACCGGAGGGGACCAGGTCGGCACGCAGGCCCCACGCCTCGATCGAGGCGGCGGTCTTCTCGCCGACGGCGGCGATCTTCAGGCCGGAGAACGCCCGCGCGTCGAGGCCGTACTCCTCGAACTTCTCGCGGACCGCCCGGACCGCGTTGACCGAGGTGAACGCGATCCACTCGTAGCGACCCTCGACCAGACCGCGGATGGCCTTGTCCATCTGCTGCGGGTTGCGCGGCGGCTCGACGGAGATCGTCGGCACCTCCTCCGGCACCGCTCCGAAGCCGCGCAGGCGTGCGGACAACGAGCCGGCCTGCTCCTTGGTGCGTGGCACCAGGACGCGCCAGCCGAACAGCGGCTTGGTCTCGAACCAGGACAGCGTGGTGCGCAGGTCAACCACGTCGCCGACGACGATCACCGCGGGCGGCGACATGCGGGCGGCGCGCGCGTCGGCGGCGATCCGCTCGAGGGTGGAGACCACGGTCTCCTGCTCGGTGGTGGTGCCCACGCGGGTCATCGCGACCGGGGTCGCGGCGTCACGGCCCGCGTCGACGAGCGCCTTGGCCACCTCGCCGATGGCGCCGACGGCGGACAGCAGCACGAGCGTCCGGTCGTCGGCGTAGGCGGACCAGTCGATCCGGGCCTCGGAGCAGTTCACCACCGCGACCTCACGGTGCTTCTTGTCGGTCAGCGGCACGCCGGCGTACGCCGGGACGGCGGTCACCGAGCTGACCCCGGGCACGATCTCGAAGCCGACGCCGGCCTTGACGCAGGCCTGGGCCTCCTCGGGACCGGAGGCGTAGACGAACGGGTCGCCGGCCATCAGCCGGACCACGCGGCGGCCGGTCTTGGCCTGCTTGACCACCACCTTGGCGCGGCCCGCGTGGGTCAGCGGCTGACCGTCGGTGCCGAAGCCGCCGTCGACGACCTCGGCCGCAGGCGCGAGCGAGGCCACCAGCGCGGCGTGCTCGGGCGCCTCGGTGACCACGACCTCGGCGGCGCGGAGCAGGTCGGCGGCGCGGACCGTCAGCAGCTCCGGGTCGCCCGGGCCGGAGCCCACGAACGACACGAACCCGGTGGGTGCCGAGGCCCTGGTCGTGCGGGCCGCCTTGGAGGTGGCGGCGGTCTTGGAGGTCTTCGTCACCGTCTTGCTCACAGTCGCCTTCTTGCTCTTCTGGTTGAGGGGCGCGCTGGACTGCGAACCCGTCTTGGTGCCGCTCATGTCTGTCTTCCTGCCGGCTGTCGGTGTGCTCTTCTTCTGCACGGTCTTGCGTGTGGTCGTGCTCCGGGCCGACGTCTTCCTCGCCGTCCGCGGCTGTGCTGCCTTCTTGGGAGCCGTCCTCTTCGCTGCTCCGGTCACGCTCGGCCCTCCTCGATGAGTGTTCCCGCCCCGTCGGTCAACATCTCCTTGGCGAGACGGTGGCCGACCTCGACCGGGTCGGACGGCGTCCCGGTCGCCGACCGGCGGATCGAGAGGCCGCCGTCGTGCGACAGCGCCACCGCCCGGACCCACAGCTCCTCGTCGTCGTCGCCGTCGGCCACCTCGGCCAGCGCGCCGACGGGCGCGGAGCAGCCGGCCTCGAGGTCGGCGAGCACGGTGCGCTCCGCGGTGACGGCGGCCCTGGTGTGCCGGTCGTCGAGCGCCCCCGAGACCTCCGCCACCAGCTCGGTGTCGTCGGCTCGGCACTCCACCGCCAGGGCACCCTGGCCGGGGGCCGGGAGCATCTGGATCGGGTCGAGCACCTCGGTGACCTCGTCGAGCCGACCGAGCCGGGCGATGCCCGCCCGGGCCAGGACGACCGCGTCGAACTCACCCTCGGAGACCTTGCGGATCCGGGTGTCCACGTTGCCACGGATCCCGGCCACGACGAAACCGAGACCGAGCGCTTGCAGCTGGGCGGCCCGGCGCGGGGACCCGGTGCCCACGCGGGCACCCTGGGGGAGCTCACCCAGGGTGAGACCGTCACGGGCGACCACCACGTCGCGCGGGTCCTCTCGTTGCGGGATCGCCGCGAGCGCGATGCCGTCGTGCGGAGCGGTGGGCAGGTCCTTGAGGGAGTGCACGGCGACGTCGACGTCACCGCGGAGCAGGGCGTCGCGCAGGGCGCTGACGAACACCCCCACCCCACCGAAGGAGGCCAACGGCGCGCTGGACACGTCGCCCTCGGTGCTGACCTCGACGAGCACGACGTCGCGGCCGAGCGCGGCGCGCAGGGCGTCGGCGACGTGCCCGGACTGGGTGCGGGCGAGCTGGGAGGCGCGGGTGCCCACGCGGATCGGCCGGGTCACGTGACCCCCTCCCTTCGAGCCGCCTCGGCCCCGCCGAGGGCAGGTTCGTCGTCGTCCTCGGGACGTCTCCTCGGCTCCTCGGGGACCGCCACCCGGGTGACTGCCTCGACGGCGTCGGGGTCGAGCGAGAACAGCTCGGCGAGCGCCGCGGCGTAGGACACCGCTCCGGTCTCGTTGGCGAGCTCCTTGACGCGCACGGTGGGCTGGTGCAGCAGCTTGTCGGCGACCCGGCGTACGGCGTGCTCGACCTCGTCGCGCACCTCGGGCTCGAGGTCGGGAAGCCGGCTGGCCAGCCGGGCCATCTCGGCGTCCACCACGCCGGTCGCCATCGTGCGAAGCGCCACCACGGTAGGGGTGACGGCAGAGGAGCGGCGGGCGGTGAGGAAGGCGGTCACCTCCTCGTTGACGACGTCCCGGACCGCCTCCACGTCGGCCGCGATCTCGCCGGCGTGAAGCTCGTCGGCCAGCCGCGCCAGGCCGATCAGCTCGACGTCCGGGAGATCGGCCACCGCCGGGTCCACGTCGTGAGGGAGGGCCAGGTCGATGATCGCCAACGGACCCTCGGCACGCTGACGGGCCGCGGCGACCGTGGACAGCGGGAGCACGACGCCGGTGGCGCCGGTGCACGAGACGAGCAGGTCGGCGGCCGCGATCTCCTGCTGCACGTCGGCGAGGGGTACGGCGCGCCCGGCGTACTGCGTCGCGAGCCGGGCGGCATGTGCGTGGGTGCGGCTCGCCACCACGACGTTCGCGGCACCTCGGCGACGCACTGTGGCAACGGCGAGGCCGGCCATCGAACCGGCGCCGACGACCATCACCCTCTTGCCGTCGAGGCTGCCGACCACGTCCTCGGCCCGGTCGAGCGCCACGGACACGAGCGACGGGGCGGCCCGGTCGATGTCGGTCTCGGCGTGCACCCGCTTGCCGACCCGGAGGGCCTGCTGGAACAGGGTGTTGAGCGCGGGCCCGATGGTGCCGCCCTCCTGCCCGACTCGCAGCGCCTCACGGGTCTGGCCGAGGATCTGGCCCTCGCCGACCACCATGGAGTCGAGCCCGGCCGCGACGTGGAACAGGTGCGAGACCGCGCCGTCGTCGTAGTGCACGTAGAGGTGCGGCACGACGTCCTCCGGGCGATCGTCGGTGAGCTCGCACAGCATCCGGGAGACCGCCTCGACGCTGCCGTGGAACCGGTCGACCTCGGCGTAGATCTCGACCCGGTTGCAGGTGGCCAGCGCGGTCGCCTCGGTGACGTGCTCGGAGACCGCCACCGCCTGCACGAGCTTGTCGACGCCCGCGGCGTCGAGCGCCACGCGCTCGAGCACGGACACCGGCGCGGTCTTGTGGGACACCCCGACGACGAGGACGCTCATCGGGCCACCACCCCGGGCAGGTCGGAGGCCAGCTCGTCGAGCAGGCCGACGGCGCGGCCGTCGGCCAGCGCCTTGCGCTGCTCGTGGTAGGCGAGGATCTGCAGCTCGATGGAGAGGTCGACCTTGCGCACGTCGACGCCCTCGGGCACCGACAGCACGGTCGGCGCGAAGTTGAGGATGCTGGTGACGCCGGCGGCGACGAGCCGGTCGCAGACGTCCTGGGCCGCGGGCGCGGGGGTCGCGATCACGCCGATGGCCACGCCGTGCTCGGCGACCACGGCCTCGACCTGGTCGAAGTCGCTGACCAGGAGGTCGCCGACCCGGTCGCCGGCGCGGGCGGGGTCGGCGTCGAGGAGGGCGGCGATCCGGAAGCCGCGGGAGCTGAAGCCGCTGTAGTTGGCCAGGGCGTGTCCGAGGTTTCCGATGCCGACGATGACCACGGGCCAGTCCTGGGTCACGCCGATCTCGCGGGCGATCTGGTAGCGGAGGTACTCCACGTCGTAGCCGACGCCGCGGGTGCCGTAGGAGCCCAGGTAGGAGAGGTCCTTGCGCAGCTTGGCGCTGTTGACCCCGGCGGCGGTGGCCAGCTCCTCGCTGGAGCAGGTGGCGGTGCCGCGCTCGGCCAGCGTGATGAGGGCCCGGAGGTAGACCGGCAGCCGGGCGACGGTGGCCTCGGGGATGCCGCGCTCGCCGGCGCGTGCATGCGCGGCCGGTGTCTTGGCAGCGGTCGGCCGGGAGACCCCGTCGGCGGGGGTTCCGTTCCGGGTGCTGCGTGGGGTCACGACACTCCTACTGGACACCTACTGGGCTGCCGATGGCCGCGGGGGACCCCGTGTCTCGGGCCGCGGAGGCCGGCAGCGTGGCTCACTTTAGGAGTTTGTGAACGTGGGAACAAACCGAGCGGTAACGGCGGACGCCGGCTGTGAGATGCCCCACCCGGGAGCCGGCGCGGAAGGTGTGGTAGCCCCCGGGGATCCAAGACGGTCTAGACAGCGCCGGTGAGGGCGGAACGCAGGCGCTCCGGGTCGACCCGCCAGTAGTCGTGCTGCACCCCGTCGACGAGGGTCACCGGGATCTCCTCCCCGTAGCGGCTCGTCAGGGCCTCCGACGAGCTGATGTCGACCTCGTCGTACTGCTCCCCCAGCTCCGCGCAGACCGTCTCGATGACGGCGCGGGCCTCGTCGCAGAGGTGGCAGCCGGGCTTGGAGTAGAGCAGGACGCGGGGCGGGGTCTCGCCGAGCTCGGTGCTGGCGTCGGGACCATGCGTCGTCATGGCCCGGTCACTCCAGCAGACCGGCGTTGCGGCGCCGCTGGACGTCCCGGAGCCGTCCCTTGGCCACCTTGCCGGTGACCGTGTGCGGAAGCTCGTCGACCACGTGGACCTGGCTCGGCTGCTTGAAGCGGGCCAGCCGGGTCGCACAGTGCTCGCGGACCAGGTCCGCCAGCTCGTCGTCGGTCATGGACACCGACGGCGCCCGCCGGACGTAGGCGACGACCGCCTCGCCGGTCCGCTCGTCCGCCGCGCCGATCACGGCCGCCTCGGCGACCTGCTCGAGCTCGGTGACGACCTCCTCGACCTCCACCGGGTACACGTTGAACCCGGACACGATGACCAGCTCCTTGAGCCGGTCCACCAGGAAGAGGTCGCCGTCGGAGTCCAGGAACCCGACGTCACCGGTCGCGAACCAGCCGTCGCTGTCCGGCCCGTCCTCACCGTCGGGCCAGTAGCCGCTGAACAGGTTGTCGCCGCGGACCTGGATCTCACCCGGGTCCTCGCCGCCGGGCCGGCCGCCGGCCTCGTCCACGAGCCGCAGCTCGACCCCGGGCAGCGCGGCCCCCACCGACCCTGGTCCGGCCGCGACGCTGCACAACGTCGAGGTGACGATCGGGGCGGCCTCGGTGAGCCCGTAGCCCTGCTGGACCGCGACCCCGCTGCGCTCGGTGAACGCCCGCACCAGCTCGGGCGAGAGCGGCGCCGAGCCCGAGAGCACCATCCGCACGCCGCTCAGTCGCTCGCGCAGGTCCGGGACGGACATCCAGTAGGCGAGGACCGGAGGAGCCACGGGTACGACGGTGACGGCTTCGTCCTCGATCAGGGTCAGCGACCCGTCGACGTCGAACCCGTCGACGAGCACCAGGCGGCAGGCCTGCCGGAGCACCTGGCCCAGCACGGCATTGAGGCCGTAGACGTGGAACAGCGGGAGCACCCCGAGGACGACGTCGTCGCGGTCGATCATCGGCGGCCGGACCGAGGCGGCCTGCTCGATGTTGGCCATCAGCGCCCGGTGGGTGAGCATCGCCGCGCGCGGGCGCCCCGACGTACCGCTGGTGTAGAGGAGCACCGCGAGCGCCTCGGGGTCCTCCGACGGCGGCAGCGCCACCGCGGGCGACGTGAGCAGGTCGGGGTAGGCCGTCTCGCCGGGCAGGGTCGGCGCTCCGACCACCACGATGCGCGGCACCACGGCCCGACGGCGCAGCTCCTCGTCGGCGCCCACCAGGGCGTCCTCCAGTCCCGCGACCGCCTGCCGGACGGTGGCGACGGTGTCGGGGTCGGCCAGGACGAGCCGAGCGCCGCTGTCCGCGATCATCCGGACCATCTCGCCGGTCGCCGAGCGCGGGTTCACCGGCACCGCGACCAGGCGGGCGCGCAGCGCGCCGAGGTAGCCGGTCACGAACTCGAGCCGGTTGGCGGTGGCGACGACCACGCGGTAGCCGGCGACCAGCCCGTGGTCGTTGAGCCCGTGGGCGACCGCGTCGACCTCCGCGTCGAGCTCGGCCCACGTCACCCGCCGCCCGCTCGCCTCGACGACCGCGACCCGGTCCGGCGAGGCACTCGCCGCGGCGCGCACGAGGTCGGGCACGTGGACACTCACGCGGCGAGTCTGGCACACGCCTCGGCGGACCCCGGGACCCCTCAGGAGGTGCGCCGAGCACGCCCTACGCTGGGGGCGTGAACGCCGCCCAGAGTCGTCGACGACGCGACGCCAAGCCCGCTCGCGCCGTCGACCTGCGCAGCCGGTCGGTGCTGGCCGGCGAGGCGTCGGCGGCCGCCGCGGAGGTGGAGAGCTCGCTGGCGACACCCCCGGACCCGACCGCCGCGGCGTTCTTCGACGTCGACAACACCGTCATGCAGGGCGCGTCGATCTTCCACCTCGCGAAGGGTCTGCACCGCCGCAAGTTCTTCACCACCCGCGAGATCGCGAGCGCCGCGTGGAAGCAGGCCCACTTCCGGATCGTCGGCGTCGAGGACCCGGAGCACATGGCCGAGGCCAGGGCGTCGGCGCTGGCGTTCATCAAGGGCCACAAGGTCACCGAGCTCGAGGCCCTGGGCGAGGAGATCTTCGACGAGGCGATGGCGCACCGGATCTGGCCGGGCACGCGGGCGCTCGCGCAGCTGCACCTCGACCAGGGGCAACGGGTCTGGCTGGTCACCGCGGCGCCGGTCGAGATCGCCACGATCATCTCCCGGCGGCTCGGCCTCACCGGCGCGCTCGGCACCGTCTCCGAGCACGACGACGGCGTCTACACCGGCCGGCTGGTCGGTGACATGCTCCACGGCCCCGCCAAGGCCGAGGCGGTCAAGGCGCTCGCCGAGCGGGAGGGTCTCGACCTCGGCCGCTGCTCGGCGTACTCCGACTCCTACAACGACCTGCCGATGCTGAGCCTCGTTGGCGACCCGTGCGCGATCAACCCCGACTCCAGGCTGCGCGACCACGCCCGCGCCCAGGGCTGGCGGATCCGCGACTACCGCACCGGGCGCAAGGCGGCGCGCGCCGGGCTCGTGATGGCGGGCCTCGCCGGTGCCGCCACGGGGAGCGTCGCGGCGGCGGTCGCAATCCGCCGCCGAGTGGGCTGAGGGGGTTTGGCGGCGTCGGCGGGTTGGAACCATCCTGTGACAGGAGACACGCCGCACGGCCTGCAACTGCTAGTTACTCACCGGTTCACAAACCGCCGGTGGACACCTACGCTGGGGCACTGTCCTGCGGGGGATCGGGAGCCCGGGCGCGGCGCGCGGCCGGGGAGGGAGTCCTTTTTGTCGACGCGTGAGGCGCAGCTGCAGCGCGGCCTCGACGCACTGCGTCGGGCCGTGTGGGAGGCGCTGACCCCTGCCCTCGAGCCGGCCCTCTGCGCGGCCGGTCGTCCGGTGCCCGACCGGAGGTCGACGAACGCAGTTTGGCTGCTCAGCGAGGCCGTCGGGGTCGAGCCGCGCGGCTCGTCGTCCGGCCCGCCCCGCGGCCCGGACACCGACCCCGACGCCGGTCTGGCGGTCTCCTCGGAGGAGGACGAGGCCGAGGCCAGCCGGCTGATCGCGCTGGTCGAGCTGGCCCGCACCGGGGACACCGAGGCGTTCGGGATGCTCTACGACCACTACCACGCGTCGGTCTACCGCTTCCTGTACTACCGGGTCGGGTCGGTGCCCCTGGCCGAGGACCTGATGTCGGAGACCTTCTTCCGGGCGCTGCGCAGCATGGGCTCGTTCCGCTGGCAGGGCAAGGACTTCGGCGCCTGGCTGATGACGATCGCCCGCAACCTCGCCGCCGACCACTTCAAGTCCGGACGCACCCGCCTCGAGCTCACCACCGAGGACATGTCCGCGCACGACGCCCCGACCGAGGGGCCGGAGACGTCGGTCCTCGCCCAGCTGACCAACGAGGCACTGCTCGCGGCGCTCACCGAGCTGCCGGACGAGCAGCAGGAGTGCCTGGTCATGCGGTTCCTGCAGGGACTGTCGATCGCCGAGACGGCGAAGGTTCTCGGTCGCAGCGACGGCGCCGTCAAGCAGCTGCAGCTGCGCGGCGTGCGGAACCTCGCGAAGCTGATGCCGGAGGGCCTGCGATGAGCCTCCGTCAGCCGGTTGCGCAGCTGGTCCGTCCCGGACGGCCGGGGGCCGTAACCTCGCATGCCTGCCGGTCGTTGTCTGAGCTGAGGGACCACCCGCTCGAGACAGGACACAACCGATGACCGCCCTTTTCAGCGCGCAGCGGCGCGCCGAGGAGTTCGACGCGGCGGTCAGTGCACCCCACCGGGCACCCCATCGGGAGGTCCGCGAGGAGCTCCGCCCGCTCGTCGACCTGGTCGGCACGCTGCGCTCCCAGGCTGCCGACGACCCCCAGGCGGTGCCCCGCGCCGAGTTCGCCGCCGACCTCCGGTCCCGCCTGATGGCCGAGGCCGCCGAGGTGATGACCCCCGACTCCGTCCTCGTGCTGCCCACGCGACCCCGCGGGCGTCGCGAGCGCCGACTGGTCGCGGCCGCCTCCGCCGTCGTGCTGCTCGGTGGTAGCGCCGGGATGGCCGCGGCCGCGCAGAACGCACTCCCCGGCGACGCGCTCTACCCGGTGAAACGCGGCATCGAGCGGGTCGAGGCCGGTGTCTCGATCAGCCCGGCCGGCAAGGGTCGCGACCTGCTGCGCCAGGCCAACGGCCGGCTCTCCGAGGTCGATGCCCTGCTGTCCGACGACTCGGTCGCCGCCACCACGCGCGTGCCGAAGGCCGTGCAGGACTTCACCGCCCAGGCCGAGCAGGGCTCCGGCCTCCTGCTCGACGCCTACCAGGAGACCCGCGACCCCGACACCGTCCGGTCCGTCCGCGAGTTCACCGCCGAGGGCATCGGCTCCCTGCAGGACCTCGCGGCGACGGCACCGCCCGAGACCCAGGAGGAGCTCACCGATGCCGCCCTGGCGCTGCGCGACATCGATCGGCGTGCCGCCGCACTGTGCTCCACCTGCGCGAGTGACCTGCCCGTGGTCGAGGTCCCGGGAGCGCTCCTGGTCGCCACCGAGGCGGACCGGGCGCTGACCTCGGTCGACCCCGCCCGGCTCGACAACAGCCATCCGTTCCTGGTCCCGAAGAGCATGCTGCCGAAGGACGGGAAGGCGGGCGGCCCGCGGTCCGGCGGGACCGACGGCCCCGGCTCCGTCCTCGGCGGGGCGACCGGAGGGGCGACGGACGGGCTGACCGACGGCCTCACCGGCACGGACCCGGGAGACGGCGGCGGCACCTCGCCCGGCGGGTCCTCCCCGCTGCCGTCGCCGCAGGACGTGACGGAGTCCGGCAAGAAGAAGCTCGAGGACACCACGGCCGGGCTCCGGGACACGGTCGACGGCACCGTCGGCTCGATCACCGACGGCCTCAGCGGGGTGGTGGCAACGCTGCTACCCGATCCGCAGCCAAGCACCGGCTCCGGTCTGCTGCCCGGCTCCGGTTCCGGCTCGCTGCTGCCCTGACGCGCCGCCCGAGCGACGGCGCGCGAACCGGTCAGTAGAAGACCGAGCGGCGCTGCATCAGCAGCGTGTAGAGCGTCTGCTGGATCGTCTCGCGGACCTGGTCGGTCACGTTGAACACCAGCATCGGGTCGTCGGCGGCGCCCTCGTCGTAGGAGTCGGTGCGGATCGGCTCCCCGAACTCGATCAGCCACTTCGAGGGCAGCGGCACCATGCCGAGCGGCCCCAGCCAGGGGAAGAACGGCGTGATCGGGATGTAGGGCACCCCCAGCAGCCGCGCCAGGGCCGGCACGTTGCCGACCAGCGGGTAGATCTCCTCGGCGCCCACCACGGCGCACGGCACGATCGGCACCCCGGTGCGCAGCGCGGCCGAGACAAAGCCCCCGCGGCCGAAGCGCTGCAGCCGGTAGCGCTCGGAGTAGGGCTTGCCGATGCCCTTGAAACCCTCCGGCCAGACGCCCACGAGCTCACCACCCGCCAACATCCGCTGGGCGTCCTCGTTGCACGCCAGGGTGACACCGGCCTTGCGCGCGATCTCGCCCACCACCGGCATCCGGAAGACCAGGTCGGCGCCCAGGGGCCGCAGGTTGCGGCCGGTGTGGTCGTGCACCGAGACCATGGTCACCAGCCCGTCGACGGGAACGGTGCCCGAGTGGTTGGAGACGACGAGCGCGCCCCCGTCGGTCGGGATGTTCTCGATGCCGCGCACCTCGACGCGGAACCACTTGTGGGCGATCGGCCGGATCGCGGCCAGCAGGAACCGCTCGGTGACCTCGGGGTCGAAGCCGTACTCGTCGACGGCGTAGTCACCGGTGACCCGGCGCCGGAGGAACGCGAGAAACTCGGCGAGCCGGCCCTCCCAGCGCTCCCCGAAGACCTCGACCGCCGCCGAGGAGAACGCCGCCAGCCAGTCGCCGTAGGGGATGCCGTCGCGGGGCTCACGCTCGGTCACCGACTCGGCACGCGGGGTCGCCGTCTCGTCTGCCTCGGCTGCGGCGACCCGATCCCGCTCGGCAGCCGCGGTCTCGTCGGCGGCCGTCACCGGGAAGGACTCCTGTACTTCCTGAGGGAACTCCTGGGTGTCCTTCGAGGTCTCCTCCTGGGCGTTCTTGCGGGCAGGCCTCTGCGCCGGCCGCGACCGGGAGGACGCGGGACCGGCCAGGCTGCGCGCGGCCGAGGAGGGCTTGGCGCTGCCGCTGCCCCGCCCGGGCCGTCCCCGAGTGCCGAGGGGGATCACGTCCGCGTCAGCCAAGGCCGACCTCCGTCTCGATCGGTGCGCCCTGGGTCGCGGTGGCCTGCCGCGGCAGCGGCAGCAGGCCGGGGCTTACCCACCGGGCGAAGTCCGCGAAGGCCTCCTCGGTGGTGTGCGCCGGGGTGAACCCCAGCATGGTGCGCATCCGGGTGGTGTCGAGACCACGACCGAAGGTGAGATAGCTGGTCAGCTCGCGAGACGGCACGGGCACCCCGGCCTGCTTGAGTGCCGAGCCGAGTCCGTCGAGCAGGAAGCCAGGGACGGGCACGGTCGGTCGGCCGAGACGCCGCAGCGCCTGGGAGAGCATCAGCACGCCGGCCCCCGCGACGTTGAAGGTGCCGTGCACGCCGTCGACGGCTGCGTGAACCAGCGCGTCGAGGAAGTCATCCTCGTGGAGGAACTGCAGCCGCGCGTCGTACCCCAGCGGAGTCGGGACCACGGGGAGCCTGAAGTAGTGCGTCAACGGGGACTCCTCGCGGCGCCCCAGCAGAGCCGCGGGCCGCAGCATGGTCACGGCGACGTCGGGACGACGGCGCGCGAAGCCGCGGACGTAACTCTCGACCTCGAGGACGTCCTTGGCGAAGCCCGACCGGGGCAGGCGCTTGCCGTCCATGTCCTCGGTGAACATCGCGGGGTCGCGGCTCGAGCTGCCGTAGACGTCCGCGGAGGAGCGGACCACGAGCCGCTCGAGGCCAGGCGCCTTCTGGCACGCGGCGAGGAGCTGCATCGTCCCGATGACGTTGTGCTCCTTGGTGGTCGACCGGCCACCGGAGGAGCGTCCGACGCCGGGCTGCACGCTCAGGTGGACGACGGTGTCGACCTCCTGCCCGGCGATCACCTTGGCGATGACCGGGTTGCGGATGTCGGCGCGCACGAACCCGACGGGACCGAGGTCACCCGGGGGCGGGACGACGTCGACGCCGATCACCCGCCCGACGGTCGGGTCGGCCGCGATGCGGCGCGCGAAACGGCCGCCGAGGTCCAGCGAGACCCCGGTGACGAGTACGACGCGTCCCACGAGCGGACCTGTGGCCGGGAAGGGGGTTACTTGCCCTGGCGACGACGCTGGATGCGCGTCTTCTTCAGGAGCTTGCGGTGCTTCTTCTTGGCCATGCGCTTGCGGCGCTTCTTGATGACGGAACCCACTGTGGACCTTTTCGTGTGCGAGCGGACGGCGGCTGCGCGGGAGGATCCCACGCGGCAGGAAAGACCCAGCCTAACGGTCTGCGCCCGTCCCCGGCCGGGCAGGTCTCAAGTCCGGGGCCTCGGCTGCCGACACTCCTAGGTGCCGGGCCCCGCCGAGCGCACCTCACGCGGGCCCGCACCAACAGCTACCCGACAGGTGGCGGGCCCGGGTCCTGGGAGGAACCGGGCGGTCACTGCCTGAGACCTTGGGAGGGGTCTTGGACATGCATGCTGTCCGCTCCGCGCGTCGCGGTGCCGCGGGAACCATCGTCGCGGCCCTCGCCTCCATCCTCACGATCGTCGTCGCGTCCGCCGGGCTGGCCGCCGTCACGACGGCCTCGGCCAGCGCCGACACCCGGGTGATGTCGCTGAGCAGCGACACCTACGAGCACAAGGTGCAGCAGCTCATCAACGAGCGTCGCGGGCAGCACGGTCTGGCCAAGCTGTCCCTCGAGTCGTGCACCGACGGCACCGCCGAGCGGTGGGCGCTGAAGCTCGCGGAGAGCCACGAGTTCTACCACCAGAGCATGGGCGACATCATCGACCGCTGCGGCGCCCACTACGCCGGGGAGACGCTCGGGAAGGGTGCGATCAGCCCGGACCACCTGGTCCGCCTCTGGATGCAGTCCCCTCCGCACCGCAAGGTGCTGCTCAGCAAGCACGCCAAGCGCATCGGTGTCGGCGCGTACACCGACTCCACCGGCGCGTGGGTCACCGCCGCGAACTTCACCCGGTTCTGACCCCACGCCGGCACGGGTGCCCGTCGGCCTCCCAACCGGCCGCGCACAGAAGAGCCGCCCCGCAGGCTGCGGGGCGGCTCTTTCACACTCTGTCCGTCTGGCTGTCCGGACCTGCCTGTGTCGCTCAGCCGGTCTGGAAGAAGCTCTTCCTCAGGTACTCGTTGACCGCGTCTTCGGGGACGCGGAACGAACGGCCGACCCGGACGGCAGGCAGCTCGCCGGAGTGGACCAGACGGTAGACCGTCATCTTGGACACGCGCATGACCGTCGCCACTTCGGCGACCGTCAGGAACTTCACCTCCGAGATGTCCCCGGAGGAGGGGTTTGAAGCCATCATGCACCGCTCTCTCGCAGCACATTCCGCCTCCGGCTTCCCCACCGGAGACCATGCGTATGTGCTTCTCGTGAGAATAGAGCCTAGTGTGACGAATGGGGAAGAGGTTGACTCTTGTCCAATTTTTACTTTTGCCCCCGCGTGTCGCCTTGAGTCACTCTGAGTCACGTAAGCCCTCTGACACCACCAGAGTCCCGCCGCTACGGGAGCGGGTCAAGACCGTTGAGGGGGAAGACCGCGTCCCGACTGGCGTTGATCGCCCGGTCCAGCCAGCTCGACGGGTCGTATCCTCCCGACCAGTCCCGGTACGCCGGAGTTCGTCCGTCGGTCATCCGGAACGGCGCGGTGCGACCGAGCAGGGTCTGCACGTGCGCCCGCCAGCCGTCGGGCGTCGCGGTATGCGGGTCGAGCGGGGCGCCGGCCACGATGGCGAGCAGGTGTGACCACGCCCGCGGCACCACGTCGACGATGGCGTAGCCGCCACCGCCGGTGACCACCCACTTGCCGTCGCACACCTCGTGGGCGAGGTCGTGCAGCGCGAGGTAGCTGGCCCGCTGTCCGTCGACGGTCAGCATCAGGTGCGCGAGCGGGTCCTCGATGTGGGAGTCGCAGCCGTGTTGGGTGACCAGCACGTCGGGCTTGAACTCGCGCACCAGCTGCGGCACGAACGCGTGGAAGGCGCGCAGCCAGCCGGCGTCCGACGTACCCGGCGGGAGGGCGAGGTTGGCGGCACTCCCCTCGGCGCCGGCGCCGCCGGTGTCGGTCGGGAAGCCCGTGCCGGGGAACAGCATCTGACCGGTCTCGTGGAGGCTGACGGTGAGCACACGCGGGTCGTCGTAGAACAGGGCCTCGACGCCGTCGCCGTGGTGCACGTCGACGTCGACGTAGGCGACCCGTTCGGCACCGTGGTCGAGCAGCCACCTGATCCCGACCGCGACGTCGTTGTAGACGCAGAAGCCGCTGGCCTTGTCGGCCATCGCGTGGTGCAGCCCGCCCGCGATGTTGGCCGCGTGCACGCTGTCGCCCTCCCAGACCCGGCGGCAGGCCTCGACCGTGGCGCCGACGACGTGCGCGGACGCCTGGTGCATGCCCTCGAACGTCGGGTTGTCGGCCGAGCCGAGCCCGTGCCGCTCGTCGACCTGGTAGGGGTCGTCGCTGAGCCGCTTCACCGCGGCCAGGTACTCCTCACCGTGCACAGTTCGCAGCACGTCGTCCGCCGCGACGGGGGCCGGAACCGCCGGCAGCCCGGCACCGAGCACGCCGAGCTCCTCGGCCAGCCGGATGGTCAGGTCCACCCGGAGCGGCGACATGGGGTGGGTCGGCCCGAAGTCGTAGTTGGTGAGGGTCTCGTCGAAGACGACGCAGGCGGGGCCGGCCATGTCGGTGACACTACCGCCCGGTCGAGACCGCCAGACGCAGCCCGAGCGCCACCAGGACGGTCCCGCTCACCGCCTCGACCCGGCGGCGCACCCTCGGCGTGCGGAACCAACGTCCGGCGCGGGCGACGCCCGCGGCCAGGGCGAGGTAGAAGCCGGTCTCCAGGACGACCTGCACGAGCGCCAGCCAGGCGGTCGTCGCGAACAGGGGTCGGTCGGCGGGGACGAACTGCGGGTAGAACGCGAGCATGAACACCGCGGCCTTGGGGTTGGCCAGCTGCACGACGAGCCCCTCGGCGAACCAGCGCAGCCCGCCGGTGGTCGAGCGCGTGACTGCCTCGGTGGTCGGGCCGGCTTCGGTGGTCGGGCCGGCTTCGGTGGTCGAGCCGGCTTCGGTGGTCGAGCCCGTCGAGACCCGCTCACGCCAGGCCGCCCGCCACGCCCTGAGGCCCAGCCAGATCAGCACACCGGCGCCGACGACCTTCAGCGCGAGGTACGCCGCCTCGGACGCCGCCACCAGTGCGGCGAAGCCGGCGGCCGCCGCGAGGGCCCACAGGTAGAGCCCGAGCTCGAGGCCGAGGACCGTCGCCACCGCGCCGCGGAAGCCACCCAGCGCGGCGCGCCGCAGGATCAGCGCCATCGCCGGGCCGGGCGACGCCGAGATGAGCAGCACGGCGCCCACGAACGTCACGGCCGTGGACAGGTCCATGGCGGGACGGTCGCACATCGGACCCGGTCGGTGCACCCCGGTTTCGGCGTACACTCGCTCTCGTGCGCACGAACCGCAACCTCTGGTGGCCCGCCTCGTAGGCGGACCCCACCAGCGCGCACCACAGCACTGACCACGGCCGCCCCCGGGCGGCCGTTCGCATTCGCGACGTCTCCGTGGGCGACCACTCCCTCGAAGGAGACGCGATGTCCCACACCCGGCTGAGCCTGCTCACCCCGAGCGGCCACCTGACCCTCGGCAACTACCTCGGCGCCCTTCGGCCGATGGCGGCGCAGCAGGACGACGCCACCTGCTACTACGGCATCTCCGACCTGCACGCCATGACGACGGCGCACGACCCGACGACCCTGCGCGATCTGATCGCGGAGTTCCGGGTGCTGATGCTGGCCTGCGGGCTGGACCCGACCCGGGCGACGCTGTTCCGGCAGAGCAGCGTGCCCGCGCACGCAGAGCTCGCCTACCTGCTGGAGTGCACGACCTACGTCGGCGAGCTGAACCGGATGATCCAGTTCAAGGAGAAGGGCCGCGGCAGGCCGATGACACGTGCGTCGCTGCACACCTACCCGGTGCTGATGGCGTCCGACATCCTGCTCTACCGGCCGACCCACGTGCCCGTCGGCGACGACCAGCGCCAGCACGTCGAGCTGGCCCGCGACGTCGCGCAACGGTTCAACCTCACCTACGGCCCGGTGTTCACGGTCCCGGAGATCACCGTGCCGCCGGCCGGGGCGCGCGTGATGGACCTCGCCGACCCGACTCGCAAGATGAGCAAGTCCACGCGCGAGGGCGCTGGAGTGATCCGGCTGCTCGACGACCCGGACGTCGTGCGCCGCAAGATCGCCCGCGCGGTGACGGACTCCGACACCGGGCCGTCCGCGGTGCGTGTCGACCGGGACGCCAAGCCCGGCGTCACGAACCTGCTCGACCTGGTCGCCGCCTGCACCGGCACGTCCCCGGAGGAGGCGGCGGACGGCGTCCCGACGTACGGCGCGCTGAAGAAGCTGGCCACCGACGCGGCTGTCGCGGTGCTGGAGCCCGTGCAGCGGAGGTACGCCGCACTCGCCGCCGACCCGATGTACGTAGAGGACGTGTTCGCGGCCGGGGCGGCGCACTGCCGCGAGGTGACAGCACCGGTGCTCGCGGCCGCGCGGGAGGCGATGGGGCTCTAGTCGAGGCCCTCGGCGAGCGCTCGGGACCGGTTGCGTGCGGCCTCCATGGCGGTGAGGAACGCCGCGCGCACCTTGTGGTCCTCGAGCTCGCGGATCGCCGCGGCCGTCGTACCCCCGGGTGAGGTCACCCGCTCGCGCAGCACCGTCGGGTGCTCCCCGGTCTCGCGGAGCAGCTTGGCCGACCCGACCATGGTCTGCACCACCAGCTCGGTGGCGGTGCCGCGGGGCAGGCCGAGGTGCACGCCGGCCTCGATCATCGACTCGACGACGAAGAACAGGTAGCCCGGTCCCGACCCACTGATCGCGGTGACGGCGTCCTGCTGTCGCTCCGGCACCCGGAGCACGTGACCGGTCGACGCCATCAGCGCCTCGGCCTCCTCGAGGTGCGACTCGTCGCAGTGGGAGCCGCGCGAGATCGCGGCCATCCCCTCGTCGACGAGCGCGGGGGTGTTGGGCATGACGCGCACCACGGCGACACCGTCGGGGAGCCGGGACTCGATGAACGCGGTCGTGATGCCGGCGGCGAGAGAGACCACGAGCTGGCCGGGCCGCACGTGCGGGGCGATCTCGACGAGCAGGTCGCCCATGTCCTGCGGCTTCACCACGAGGGCCAGGGTGTCGGCCTTCTGCGCCGCCTCGACGTTGCCGATCACCGTCACGCCGTACCGCTCGTTGAGCTCGTTGGCGCGCTCGTGTCGCTTCTCGCCGACGAGCAGGTCGTCGACCCGGCGGCCGGCCCGGATCAGGCCGGACAGGAGCGTCTCGCCCATGACCCCGGCTCCGAGGATGGCGACGGTCATGTGACCTCCTGGGTCTCGACGGGCTCGACCGGGTCGACCAGCTGGAACTACTTCTTGGACACCAACGAGTGCAGGAAGAATGTCAGGTTGCTCGGCCGCTCGGCGAGACGTCTCATCAGGTAGCCGTACCACTCCAGGCCGTAGGGCACGTAGACGCGGACCTTCTC
>NZ_DASSCL010000124.1:0-14277 GCF_035697785.1 Nocardioides sp. | reverse complement strand
CGAGGGCCTGCCGGTCTGCACGGCGTTCGCCACCCTCGTCCACCGCGGGCCCGAGGGGGACGAGGCCTGATGCACACCGGAGACGTGCTCCCCGAGCAGACCTTCACCGTCACCCGTGCCGACCTGGTCAGGTACGCCGGGGCGAGCGGTGACCGCAACCCGATCCACTGGTCCGACCGGGTCGCCACCTCCGTCGGGCTGCCCGGGGTGATCGCGCACGGGATGTTCACGATGGCGCTGGCCGCTCGAGCGCTCGACACCTGGGCCGGCGGCCCCGGCCGGGTGCGCGAGCTCTCCTGCAAGTTCACCAAGCCCGTGGTCGTCCCCGACGACGACACCGGCGTCGAGGTGCGCGTGAGCGGCACCGTCAAGCAGGTCACCGACACCGGCGTCCAGGTCGCCCTCGAGGTGCGGTGCGGCGAGGAGAAGGTGCTCGGCCAGCCCAAGGCGGTCCTGCTTGCCTAGGGTCTCGACCACCGACGTTGCCCCGACGCTCGCCGACCACACCACCCTGCGCCTGGGTGGCCCCGCACGCGACTGGATGCGCGCCGCCACCGCCGAGGAGGTCGTGGCCGCGGTCCGCGCCTGCGACGTGGCCGGCACCCCGGTGCTACTGCTGGCCGGCGGCAGCAACCTGGTCGTCGCCGACGAGGGCTTCGACGGGACCGTGGTCGAGATCGCCACCCGAGGCGTGCGGGTCGCCGACGACACCTGCGGTGGCGCGTTCGTGACGGTCGCCGCCGGCGAGGTCTGGGACGACGTGGTCGCCCGTGCCGTCGACGAGCACTGGGTCGGCGTCGAGGCGCTGTCTGGGATCCCCGGCTCGGTGGGGGCGACCCCGGTGCAGAACGTCGGCGCCTACGGGCAGGAGATCGCCGACACGCTCGCCACGGTTCGCTGCTGGGACCGGGTCGACGCGACGTACCGCACCTTCGCCGTGGCGGACTGCGGCTTCGGCTACCGCACCAGCCGCTTCAAACGGGACCCGCACCGCTTCGTCGTCCTGGAGGTCACCCTCCAGCTCCCGCTCGGCGACCTGGGCGCACCGGTGCGCTACGGCGAGCTCGCGCGCACGCTCGGCACCGAGGGCGGGGGGCGCGCTCCCGCGAAGGACGTGCGCGAGGCCGTGCTCGGGCTGCGCCGGGGCAAGGGCATGGTGCTCGACCCCGACGACCACGACACCTGGAGCGCGGGGTCGTTCTTCACCAACCCGTTCGTCGCGCCGACGGACGTTCCCGCCGGTGCCCCCCGGTGGGAGCAGCCGGACGGCACGGTGAAGACGAGTGCAGCGTGGCTGATCGAGCAGGCCGGCTTCGGCAAGGGATACGGCAACGAGCGGGTCTCGCTGTCGACGAAGCACACCCTGGCGCTCACCAACCGGGGCGGCGCCAGCACGGCGGACCTGCTCGCCCTCGCGGGGACTGTGCGGAGCGGCGTGCACGAGCGGTTCGGGATCTGGCTCGTCAACGAGCCGGTCCTCGTCGGCTGCGAGCTGCCCGGGCCTACACGCTGATGCCGCCGACCTCGCCGGAGTCGAGGCCGAACGTGAATGCGAACACCAGGAAGGCGACGAACGCGAGCAGGCCGAGCACCAGCAGCACGGTGCAGACGACGCCGAGCACGTAGCCGGTCATCGCCTGGCTGCGGCCACCGAACCGTTGCGGGTCGGCGTCGATCTCCTTGACCGCGCGGCGGCCGATGGCCCAGGCCCACGGGCCGAGGAGCAGCGGCAGGTAGCAGGTGAGGCCGCCGAGGATGCCGACGAGGCCGAGCACCAGAGCCGTGGTGGCCTTCGGGTGGTCGGCGAGCCGGTAGACCGGGTACTGCGGCGCATAGCCGTAGCCCGGGGGCGGCTGCTGCCCGGCCGCCTGCTGCTGCCAGTAGCCGGGTGGCTGTCCCGGCGGACCCGGGGCAGGCGGCTGCGGGGTCGTCCCGGCGCCCTGGTCGGGGTGGTCCTCGTCGCCGCGGTCGGGGTCCCCCGGAGTGGTGCTCATGAGGGTGATTGTGCCAACCACTCGTCGATGCCCCGCCGGATCCCCGCGCGTACGTCTTCCGGGGCCCGCGAGGCCCGCACCGACATGCGCGCGAGCTCGGCGAGGCACTCGTCGCTGAGGTCGTGCGCGGCGCGCATCGTGGCGTACTGGCCGGCCAGTCGCGACCCGAACAGGAGCGGGTCGTCGGCACCGAGTGCCACCGTCGCGCCCGCCTCGAGGAGCGTGGGCAGCGGGACCGAGGTGAGGTCGCTGAACACGCCGAGCGCCACGTTGGAGACCGGGCACACCTCGAGCGGGACGCCGGCGGCGACGACTCGATCGAGCAGGACCGGGTCCTCCGCGACCCGGACGCCGTGCCCGAGACGGTCGGCGTGCAGGTCGTCGAGGCAGGCGCGCACGCTGGCGGGCCCGAGCAGCTCGCCCCCGTGCGGCGTGAGCATCAGCCCGGCTCGCTCGGCGATCGCGAACGCCGGCGCGAACTCCGAGGTGGTGCCGCGTCGCTCGTCGTTGGACAGGCCGAAGCCGACCACGCCACGTCCGGCGTACTGCCCGGCGAGCCGGGCGAGCGTGCGCGCGTCGAGCGGGTGCCGGGTGCGGTTGGCGGCGATGACCACCGCCACGCCGAGGCCGGTGCGCTCCGTGGCGTCGCGCACCGCGTCGAGCACCAGGTCGGTGAAGGCGGTGATGCCGCCGAACCGGGCGGCGTACCCGCTCGGGTCGACCTGGATCTCCAGCCAACGACCGCCGTCGGCCACGTCGTCCTCGGCCGCCTCGCGGACCAACCGCCGGACGTCGTCCTCGGTGCGCAGCACCGACCGGGCCACGTCGTACAGGCGCTGGAAGCGGAACCAGCCCTTCTCGTCCGCGGCCGAGAGCCGCGGCGGCCAGTCCTCGACGAGCGCGTCGGGCAGCACGACCCCGTCTCGCTCGGCCAGCTCGAGCAGCGTCCCGTGCCGCATCGATCCCGTGAAGTGCAGATGCAGGTGCGCCTTGGGCAGCGTCGTGACCGGACGGCCGCCGCTCCCGGTGGTCGACCCCGCCACTCAGCCCAGCAGCTTCTGCAGCCGGGTGATGCCCTCGACCAGGTCGTCGTCGCCGAGCGCGTAGGAGAACCGCAGGTAGCCGGGGGAGCCGAACGCCTCGCCCGGGACCGCGGCCACCTCGGCCTTGTCGAGCATCAGCTCGGCGAGCTCCGTCGACGTGGTCGGGGTGACCCCGTCGATGGTGCGACCGAGCACACCCTTGACCGAGGGGTAGGCGTAGAACGCTCCGCGCGGCTCGGGGCAGACGACCCCGTCGATCTCGTTGAGCATCGACACGATCGTGCGCCGGCGCCGGTCGAACGCCGTCCCCATCACGTGGACGGCCGACAGGTCTCCGGAGACCGCGGCGACGGCGGCCCGCTGCGCCACGTTGGACACGTTGGACGTCGCGTGGGACTGGAGGTTGGTGGCGGCCTTCACGACGTCCTTCGGGCCGACCACCCAGCCGACGCGCCAGCCGGTCATGGCGTAGGTCTTGGCGACCCCGTTGACGACGACGCACGTGTCGGCCAGCTCGGGCACGACCACCGGCATCGACGGCGCCTGCTGGCCGTCGTACACGAGGTGCTCGTAGATCTCGTCGGTGAGCACCCAGAGGCCGTGCTCCAGCGCCCACCGGCCGAGCGCCTCGACCTCGTCGCGGTCGTACACCGCCCCGGTCGGGTTTGACGGGGAGTTGAACAGCAGCACCTTGGTGCGGTCGGTGCGCGCCTGCTCGAGCTGGGCGACGGTGACCTTGTAGTCCTGGGTCTCGTCGGCGAGCACCTCGACGGGCACGCCGCCGGCCAGCCGGATCGACTCCGGGTAGGTGGTCCAGTACGGCGCCGGCACGATCACCTCGTCGCCCGGGTCGAGGAGCGTCGCGAACGCCTCGTAGATCGCCTGCTTGCCGCCGTTGGTGACCAGCACCTGGCTCGGCTCGATGGCGTAGCCGGAGTCGCGCAGGGTCTTCTCGGCGATCGCCTTCTTGAGGTCGGGCAGGCCGCCGGCCGGGGTGTAGCGGTGGTTGGCGGGGACCCGGCAGGCCTCGACGGCCGCCTCGACGATGTAGCCCGGGGTCGGGAAGTCGGGCTCGCCCGCGCCGAAGCCGATGACCGGCCGGCCGGCCGCCTTGAGGGCTTTCGCCTTCGCGTCGACGGCGAGCGTGGCGGACTCGGCGATGCCCCCGATGCGCGCGGAGATCCGGCGGGCGGAGCTGGGCGGGTTCGCGTCGGCGGCGTGGCGAGGGGCGCTCATGGCGCCTATCGTTCCACTCGGAACGCGCCGGGTGCACCCCGGTTCGCGGACCGATCCGGCTCCCGCTCGGGACGGGCGCGCTCGGTTCGACTTCCCTTCGGCCTTCCCCGTACACTTCACCGTTGGTGGATCTCACCCTGGATTGCCATGCCCTCGATCCGGCACCGCGCACCGCTTGGCGCGCCGTTGGGGCGCGGGTGGTGTCAGGTGGAGCCGCCGTAGGGCACTAGCTCAACTGGCAGAGCATCGGTCTCCAAAACCGAAGGTTGGGGGTTCAAGTCCCTCGTGCCCTGCGCAGACCCGTGCGGCAAGTCCGCGCGGGTGACCGAGGTCGGTGACGACAGCAAGTGAGTGGAGGAACAGTGGCGGACAGCCGTTCGGTGTCGACGTCTGGCGGGAGCCAGTCGCGCGACAAGCGCACCAGCCCTGCGACCTTCTACCGGCAGGTCGTGGCCGAGCTCCGCAAGGTCGTGTGGCCCACGCAGGAGCAGCTGATCACGTACTTCATCGTGGTCATGGTCTTCGTCGTCGTGGTCATGTCGATCGTCGCCTTGCTCGACCTCGGCTTCGGAAAGCTGGTCTTCGCCGTCTTCGCCTGACCCGGGTCCGCCGCGCGAGCACCACCCCAGAGACAACACAGAGCATCAAACAGTGAAGGTGACTGAATAACCGTGTCGCAGTCGTACGACGACCAGCCGGCCACCGAGGCCCCCGCGCCGGAGCCGGCCGTGGACGAGACCCCCGTCGAAGCCGAGTCGGTGGTCGAGCCCGTCGAGACCCCTGCGGAGGAGACCGACTTGGTGGACGAGCCCGTCGAGACCCCGGCGGAGGAGACCGACTCGGTGGACGAGACCGTCGAGCCCGTCGAGACGCCGGCGGCGGAGACCGACTCGGTGGACGAGCCGGCCGAGCCTCCTGCAGAGGAGACCGACTCGGTGGACGAGCCCGTCGAGACCCCGGCGGCCGACCAGCCCGCGGTCGACCCGCTCGAGGAGTTCCGCGACGCGCTGCGCTCCAAGCCGGGCGACTGGTTCGTGGTGCACACCTACTCCGGCATGGAGAACCGGGTGAAGGCCAACCTCGAGAACCGCATCACCTCGCTGAACATGGAGGACTACATTCACGAGGTGATCGTCCCGACCGAGGAGGTCGCGGAGATCAAGAACGGCCAGCGCAAGCTGGTGAAGCGCACGGTGCTGCCCGGCTACGTCCTGGTCCGCATGGACCTCACCGACGAGTCCTGGTCCGCCGTACGCCACACGCCTTCGGTGACCGGCTTCGTCGGGCACAGCCACCAGCCGGTGCCGCTGAGCCTCGACGAGGTCGAGAGCATGCTCGCCCCGGCGATCGTCGCCGAGGCCGAGGCCGCGATGCCCGAGCAGGGTGCCGCCGCCGGGGCCACCGCAACCAAGAAGAAGGTCGAGGTCGCCGACTTCGACGTCTCCGACTCGGTCATGGTGGTCGACGGCCCGTTCGCCACGCTGCATGCGACGATCACCGAGATCAACGCGGAGTCGCAGAGGGTCAAGGCCCTCGTCGAGATCTTCGGCCGGGAGACCCCGGTCGAGCTGAGCTTCAGCCAGATCCAGAAGGTCTGAAACCAGTAGCACATGTGGCAGGGGGACGAACCCCCGTCATGACCACACGAAAGAGAGAAGAGAAATGCCTCCCAAGAAGAAGATCGCTGCCCTCGTCAAGGTGCAGCTGCAGGCCGGGGCGGCCACTCCTGCTCCGCCCGTGGGCACCGCGCTCGGTCCCCACGGCGTGAACATCATGGAGTTCTGCAAGGCCTACAACGCCCAGACCGAGGCCATGCGGGGCAACGTCATCCCCGTCGAGATCACGATCTACGAGGACCGGTCGTTCACCTTCATCACGAAGACGCCTCCGGCCGCCGAGCTGATCAAGAAGGCCGCCGGCCTGCAGAAGGGCTCCGGCGTCCCGCACAAGGAGAAGGTCGGCAAGCTGACCAAGGACCAGGTGCGTGAGATCGCGACCACCAAGCTCCCCGACCTCAACGCGAACGACATCGACGCCGCGATGAAGATCGTCGAGGGCACCGCCCGCTCGATGGGCGTCACCACCGAGTAGTCACCGGGTGGCCGAGCCGCTCGAGACCTGCAAGACATCTCCGCGACACGTGGAAGGGCCGCGCTGGCCCGCACCACACCTGGAACACAACGTTAGGAACCAGACCATGCAGCGCAGCAAGACCTACCGCGCAGCCTCCGAGTCGATCGACCAGGACGCGCTGTACACCCCGCTCGAGGCGATCAAGCTCGCCAAGTCGGGCAGCAAGAAGAAGTTCGACGAAACCGTTGACGTCGCCATGCGCCTGGGTGTCGACCCGCGCAAGGCCGACCAGATGGTCCGCGGCACCGTCAACCTCCCGCACGGCACCGGCAAGACCGCCCGCGTCCTGGTCTTCGCCAACGCCGAGAAGGCCGACGCCGCCCGCGAGGCCGGTGCCGACATCGTCGGTGGCGACGAGCTCATCGAGAAGGTCAACGGCGGCTGGCTCGACTTCGACGCCGTCGTCGCGACGCCGGACATGATGGGCAAGGTCGGCCGTCTGGGTCGCGTGCTCGGCCCCCGCGGCCTGATGCCGAACCCGAAGACCGGCACCGTCACCCCCGACGTCGCCAAGGCCGTCTCCGACATCAAGGGCGGCAAGATCGAGTTCCGCGTCGACCGGCACGCCAACCTGCACTTCATCATCGGCAAGGCCTCGTTCTCCGAGGCCCAGCTCGCGGAGAACTACGCCGCGGCGCTCGAGGAGGTGCTGCGGCTCAAGCCGGCCAGCTCCAAGGGCCGCTACCTGAAGAAGGTCACCGTCTCGACGACCATGGGCCCCGGCGTCCAGGTCGACCCGAACAAGACCCGCAACGTCGCCGCCGAGGACGAGGCCTGAGCCCCGTCTGAGCCGCTGGCACGAGGCCTCCACCGAGTCGTCGGTGGGGGCCTCGTCGCGTCCTGGGGCGTCTCCGCGCCCGGTGCCCGTACTCCCCGTGGCGATCTGCACGTTCCCGTGGGGAGCTCGCCACGGGAAGCGGGCAATTCACTGGGTCCCCAGTGAATTGGGCCCCCCGGAGCCGGGCAAGGTCAGGGGCTCAGGACCTCACGAGCACTGCGCACGTCGTCGGTGCCGAACACCAGGCGGACGTCACCGAAGGTCGTGTAGGCAAGGTCGACGTTGACGTTGGCGTCGGCGAGTCGTCGCGCCACCTCGCCCAGCGCCCCGGGCTCGTTGGCGACGTTCACCACGAACACCTCTCGTTCGTCGGCGATGCCCATCTCGGCGGCGGCGAACGCCTCCCGCAAGGCGTCGAGGCTCTCGTCGCCCACGAGCACGTGGACGACACCCTTGCCCTCGCCGGTGAACGCCGCGAACCCGTCGAGGTTCACCCCCGCGGCGCCCGCGACCTCTCCCAGCCGGGCGAGCTCACCCGGCCGGTCATCGAGGATCACGGTGACGTCGTAGGCCATCACCCCGATAGTGCCCCCGCGACGCGTCCGCGTCGAGATCGGCGGCGAGTGGCGGCGTGGAGATTCAGGCGCGCTGGCGTGCCTCGCGCTGCCGGGCGAGCTCCTCGACCGCGGTGGGCAGAGTCGTCTCGAAGTCGATCAGCTTCGCCCATGCCGGCGTCACGACGATCCGGACCATGCCGTCGTACAGCGAGCGGACGTCGGCCTCCCACGTGACGCGCTGCTCGGGCGACATGTCGTAGGTGCCGTTCATCTCGAGGAACTCGTCGGGGATGCCCTCGACGACCTCCAGGTCGGCGCGACCGCGGATGAGCAGGATCTTCGGCGGGTGCACCTCGGTGTCGATGGTCAGGGCGACTGCCGGGTTCTGCCGCAGCATCGCGACCTTCGGTGCGTTCTTCGCCGTGCACATGACGATCTCCGTGCCGTTCCAGGAGAAGGCGATCGGAACGGTTCGGGGCGTGCCGTCCTTGGCGACGTAGGCCAGGCGGGTCACGTCGCGGGCCAGCAGCTCCTGGCTGATCGGACGGTTCAGGACCTCGGTGATCTCGTTCGGCTGCACGGTCACGCTCCGTTCCTCGCTCGTCAGCTCCGCCTCCACCACGGTGGCGCGGCGTCGGTGGCATCACAAGAACGACCGACGGCTGGCCCGAAACTCATCGCCGGCGGTCGAGGTCCGACCGAGCGGACCGGGTCACTCCACGAAGACGCGCTCGTCGGTGAGCTGTTCGGCGACGATGCGTCCCTCGGTGTCGAAGCGGCTCTGCTCGAACCGCTTGAGGAACTCCATGTCGATACCGGCCTTGCCGTTGCGGTGCTTCTCGATCGTGAGCACCGCCCAGTGCTTGAAGCGCTCGACATTGCCCACGTTGTAGACGAGGTGGTGCCGGGCGACGACGTCGTACTTGTCGTTTAGCAGCAGCACGGTGTCGGCCTCGTAGGCGAGGGCGGAGGAGCCGCGCAGGTTGTTCACCCGCAGCCGCTTGCCCACCTGGATGCCCTCCTTGTCCGCGGCGACCACGGCCAGGATCGGTACGTCGTGGTCGAGCGCGAGGTCCTTGAGCCCCTCGACCACGCGGGTGATCCGCTCGCCCTCGTCCTGCACGCCCGGCACGGAGACCTTCTGCAGGTAGTCGACGACGACGAGGGGGGACTGGCCGGTCTCGTCACTGACCTTCTCGATCGCGGCGGTGATCGCCTCGAGGGTGGTCTTCGACCCGGTCGAGCGGTGCATGACCAGGCGGTCGGCGTACTCCCGCACCACCTCGAGCGCCTTCGCGCCCCCGCCGGTGTCGGCCAGCCGGTCGTGCAGCGAGCCGGTCAGGCCGTCGGCGCACTCGAACGACTGCCGGATCCGGTTCAGCGTCGGCGCCTCGGCGCCACCGATCAGCCCGGCCTCGAGGCCGACGAGACGGATCAGCAGGGTCTGCATGTCGTGCTCGAAGGAGAAGAAGAGGACCGAGCGACCGGCCCGGGCCACGTTGCGGGCCACCTGCAGGACCCAGGTGGTCTTGCCCAGGCCCTGCGGCCCGCCCACGAGGACGAGCTCCCCGGAGCGGAACCCGCCGCTCAGGTTGAGGTCCAAGATGTCGAAGCCGGTCTGCCACACCCGGTTCTCCGAGTGCGAGCCCGCCCGCACCCGGTAGTCGGCCTGCTCCAGCACGCCGCTCAGCTTTTCGAGAGAGTGATCCACCGGACCATTGCAGCAGGGTCGGTACGTCGACCGGGGCGGATCGGCAGAAATCGCCCGCGGGACCGCCCGGGCCGCCCGTCCGCGGAGGCGATTTGGCCCGCGCCCCGGCACTCCCGTACAGTTCTGCTTCGAAACCAGAGACCGCCGGTCGTTCGGCATGCACGAGCCCAGCTCGGACATCCGATCGAAGGTCCCGCTCCGCGGGCGGCCTGCGCAGGTGACACGAGTGTGAACGTCGTACGACCCGTGAGGGACGCTACGCATCCGACGCCCTGTGCACCTGCACGGGGCGTTCGTCGTTGAGGGGCCTTCCGCCGTCCGGTCTCGGATGAGTGATGAGAAGGAAGGAGACCCATGGCGCGGCCAGACAAGGCAGCCGGAGTCGCAGAGCTCAAGGAGTCGTTCCAGGAGTCTGCCGGTGCTGTCCTGACCGAGTACCGCGGTCTCTCCGTGAAGCAGCTGCAGGACCTGCGGCGTGCTCTCGGCGAGAACGCCAACTACGCCGTGGTCAAGAACACGCTCACCAAGATCGCTGCGACCGAGGCGGGCGTCGAGGGTTTCGACGACCTGCTCACCGGTCCGACCGCCATCGCCTTCATCAACGGCGACGTGGTCGAGGCGGCCAAGGGCCTGCGTGACTTTGCCAAGGCAAACCCCTCCCTCGTGATCAAGGGCGGCATCCTCGAGGGGAAGTCGCTCGACGCGAAGGAGATCGCCAAGCTGGCGGACCTGGAGTCGCGCGAGGTGCTTCTTGCGAAGCTCGCGGGCGGCATGCTCGCGTCCCTCAGCCAGGCCGTCTACCTGCTCAACGCCCCGCTCGCCCAGGCCGCCCGGCTCGCCGGCGCGCTGCAGGCGAAGGCCGAGCAGGACCCGTCGATCCTCCAGGGTGGTGCCGGTGAGCCGGCCGCCGCCGAGGAGGCTGCCCCGGAGACCGAGGCAGCGGCGGAGACGACCGAGGAGACCACCGCGGAGGAGACCCCGGCTGACGCCGAGGCCACCCCCGAGACCGCCTCAGGCGAGGACTCCACCGAGGGCTGAGAGCCCGACCAGACCGAAACCGACCACCCCTCGGTCCGGGCGCCCGCACGGACCAGCAACACGGAAGGAAACGCCACCATGGCGAAGCTCAGCACCGACGAGCTGCTTGACGCTTTCAAGGAGATGACCCTCCTCGAGCTCAGCGAGTTCGTGAAGCAGTTCGAGGACACCTTCGGCGTGACCGCCGCTGCCCCCGTCGCGGTGGCCGCGGCCGGCGCCCCGGCTGCGGCCGGCGGCGACGCCGGTGAGGCCGCCGTCGAGCAGGACGAGTTCGACGTCGTCCTCGAGGCCGCTGGTGACAAGAAGATCAACGTCATCAAGGAGGTCCGTGCGCTCACGAGCCTCGGCCTGAAGGAGGCCAAGGAGCTGGTCGAGGCCGCTCCGAAGCCGGTCCTGGAGAAGGTCAACAAGGAGGCCGCGGACAAGGCCAAGGAGGCCCTCGAGGGCGCCGGCGCCACCGTCTCCGTCAAGTGAGACCCGCCGGTCCCCGACCGGCACCCAGCACCACCCAGAGCGGCGGTCGTTCCCACGGGAACGGCCGCCGTTCGGCGTTCCCGCGCCCGTGACCGAGACGGATCCGGCACCTGGCAGAGCCCGCGAGAAGGCCGGGATCCGACGGATCAGGACCGTAACCTCCCCACCGTTTCCTCGTTGGTAGTCATGGGCAGAACAGTGGCTTGACGCTTCGTCCGACGTACGAAAGCGCTCCGAGCTCGGGCAACACCAAGGGAGGGACGCTCGTGGGCGTCGAGATCAAGGTCGACGGACTGACCAAGTCTTTCGGCAAACAGCTCATCTGGGGCGACGTGACCCTGACGGTCCCTGCCGGCGAGATCTGCGTGATGCTCGGCCCCTCCGGCACCGGCAAGTCCGTGTTCTTGAAGACCCTGATCGGGCTGCTCAAGCCCGACCGCGGCAGCATCCTCATCGAGGGCACCGACATCGCCTCGTGCTCCGAGCGCCAGCTCTACGAGATCCGCAAGCTGTTCGGGGTGCTGTTCCAGGACGGCGCGATGTTCGGCTCGATGACGCTCTACGACAACGTCGCCTTCCCGCTGCGCGAGCACACCAGGAAGACCGAGTCCGAGATCCGCGACATCGTCATGGAGAAGATGGACCTCGTCGGTCTCATCGGCGCCGAGGGCAAGCTGCCCGGCGAGATCTCCGGCGGCATGCGCAAGCGCGCCGGTCTTGCCCGCGCACTGGTGCTGGACCCCGAGATCGTCCTCTTCGACGAGCCCGACTCCGGTCTCGACCCGGTCCGCACGGCGTTCCTCAACCAGCTCATCATCGACCTCAACGCCCAGATCGACGCGACCTTCCTGATCGTCACCCACGACATCAACACCGCGCGCACGGTGCCCGACAACATCGGGCTGCTGTACCACAAGCACCTGGCGATGTTCGGCCCGCGCGAGATGCTGCTCTCCTCCGAGGAGCCGGTCGTCCGGCAGTTCCTCAACGCCCAGCGGGTCGGCCCGATCGGCATGTCCGAGGAGAAGGACGCCGACGAGCTCGCGGCCGAGGCGGACCAGGAGCTGCCCCCGCTGCCGCCGATCCCGATGCAGCAGGAGCCGTCCAACGGCATCCCGCGCCGCAGCCAGCGCCCGGCCGGCGACTGGTGCCGCGAGAACGGCGTCACCCCGCCCCCCGGCTCCTTCGAGCCCAACATGTCGATGGCCACCTGACATGTCCACCCTCACCTCGTCGCGGGTGCTCGCGCCGATCGGGACCGCAGGCAAGCTCTTCGCCTTCGGCCTCGACGTGCTGCGCGGGCTGTTCCGCAGGCCCTTCCAGCTGCGTGAGTTCCTGCAGCAGGCGTGGTTCATCGCCTCGGTCACGATCGTGCCCACCGCTCTGGTCGCGATCCCGTTCGGTGCGGTCATCGCCCTCCAGGTCGGCGGGCTGATCAAGCAGTTCGGCGCCCAGTCCTTCACCGGCTCGGCCGCCGTCCTCGCCGTGGTCCGGGAGGCCGGCCCGATCGCCACCTCGCTGCTGATCGCCGGCGCCGGCGGCTCCGCGATCGCCGCCGACCTCGGTGCCCGCAAGATCCGCGAGGAGCTCGACGCGATGATGGTGCTGGGCATCGACCCGATCCAGCGCCTCGTCGTGCCCCGCGTCCTCGCCACCATGCTGGTGGCGGTCTTCCTCAACGGCCTGGTGAGCGTCGTCGGCGTCGCCGGCGGCTACGTCTTCAACGTGGTCCTGCAGGACGGCACGCCCGGCGCCTACCTCGCCAGCTTTACCGCCCTGGCCCAGCTGCCGGACCTCTGGCAGGGGATGGCCAAGGCACTGGTGTTCGGACTGATCGCCGCCATCGTCGCCTCCTACAAGGGCATGAACGCGGCCGGCGGTCCCAAGGGCGTGGGTGACGCCGTCAACGAGTCGGTCGTCATCACGTTCATGCTCCTGTTCGTCGTCAACTTCGTGATGAGCGCGATCTACTTCCAGCTCGTCCCGCCCAAGACAGGCTGAGGGGGTACGTCGGACATGGCCAACATGCGAGCCGTCTACCAGAAGCCGATGCGCTCTCTGGACAACCTCGGCGACGAGCTGGCGTTCTACGTCAAGGCGATCGCCTGGGCGCCGCGCACCCTGCGCCGCTACAAGAAGGAGATCCTCCGGCTGCTGGCCGAGGTGACCCTGGGGTCCGGTGCCCTCGCCGTCATCGGCGGCACCGTCGGCGTGATCACCGCGATGGCGTTCTTCACCGGCACCGAGGTGGGTCTGCAGGGCTACGCAGCGCTGAACCAGATCGGCACCGCCGCGTTCTCGGGGTTCGTCTCCGCCTACTTCAACACCCGCGAGATCTCCCCGCTGGTCGCCGGAATCGCGCTCGCCGCGACGGTGGGCTGCGGCTTCACCGCCCAGCTGGGCGCGATGCGGATCTCCGAGGAGGTCGACGCCCTCGAGGTGATGGCGATCCCCTCGCTGCCGTTCCTGGTGACCACCCGGATCATCGCCGGGTTGATCGCGATCGTGCCGCTGTACGTCGTCGGGCTGCTGTCGTCGTACTTCGCGACCCGCCTCACCGTCACCCAGTTCTTCGGGCAGAGCGCCGGCACCTACGACCACTACTTCAACCAGTTCCTGCCACCAGGAGACGTGCTCTGGTCGTTCGGAAAGGTTCTCGTCTTCGCCGTCGTGGTGATCCTGATCCACTGCTACCACGGCTACAACGCGTCCGGCGGGCCCGCCGGCGTGGGTCTGGCCGTCGGCCGCGCCGTGCGGACCTCCATCGTCGCCATCAACGTCATCGACCTGTTCCTGTCGATGGCGATCTGGGGCACCACCACCACCGTCCGGCTGGCGGGATAGCCGCATGCCTCGTCACTCCGGGACCTTCGTCGCGATCGAGCACCGACTGCTCGGCGTGGCGTTCCTGGCGTTGCTGCTGCTCGCCGTCTGGTTGACCTACTCGATCTTCAACAAGACCTTCACCGACTACACCTTCGTGACCCTGCGCTCGGACAAGGCCGGCCTCCAGCTCCCCGACAACGCCGACGTGAAGATCCGCGGCGTCATCGTGGGTGAGGTACGCGACGTGATCTCCACCGCGCGCGGTGCCGAGCTCCAGCTCGGCCTGTTCCCCGAGGCGCTGCGCACCATCCCGGCCGACGTGTCGGCCCGGCTGCTCCCCAAGACATTGTTCGGTGAGAAGTACGTCGCCCTGCAGGTGCCCGAGCAGCCGTCCTCCGAGTCCATCGCCGCCGGCGACGTGATCGAGGAGTCGGAGGTGGCGATCGAGGTGGAGAAGGTGCTCTCGGACATCTACCCGTTGTTGCGG
>NZ_DASSCL010000123.1:0-55974 GCF_035697785.1 Nocardioides sp. | reverse complement strand
CCGATCGAGCGGTACGTCACCTGGCGAAGGGACGACGGCGAGCTGCTCGACCCGTGGATGCGTGTGCACGAGCGCCTCGGCGCACGGGTCTCGCGCCCGCTGCCCAGGTCGCTGCTGATCACCGGGACGGTCGCGGAGTGGTCGGAGTGGACCGGGTTGGCCTACCCCGAGTCCGGCGACTACGTGTTCCCCGAGGGCCTGGCCCCGCTCACCGTCGACGTGACCTCCGACACCTGCACCTACTGGGAGCCCAACGTCTGGATGGTGCACCCCGACATCTGACCCGCCGAGGAGTCACAAACTCAGCCCCCTCAGCGGCGTGTCGCCGCACCAGTGACCCCTCGGTCGCAGGTCAGCGCCGGATCAGCATCAGCTGCAGCACCGGGAAGGCGAGGACGCTGACGACGGCCGCGGCCAGCCTGGCCTCCCAGTCGGGCCGGATCACCCAGACCAGGATGTTCAGCGCCAGCAGCAGGGCCAGCAGCAGACCGCGCTGCCGCCGGCGTCGTCGCGCGAGCGTGCCGGTGTCGCGGCCGACGGGACGGAAGCCCGGCAGCCGGCCGGTGGTGTGTCGACGTACTGCCTGCGCACGGGACCTCCTGCGCTCGCGTCGTTCGGCCTCGGCGGCCTTGGCGGCCGACCTGATCGCGGCCTCCCGCTCGCGCTCGGTGCGGCGCTGGGCGCGTTCCTTGCTCATGGCCGTGCCGCCGAGGGGTCACTCGTGCAGCGACACGCCGCCGAGAGGCCTGAAGAAGTGACTCCTCGCGCGGTCACAGGGTCGCCACCCAGTTGGCCAGCAGCCGGGCGCCGGCGTCGCCGGACTTCTCGGGGTGGAACTGGGTGGCGCTGAGCGGACCGTTCTCCACGGCGGCGACGAACCGGTCACCGCCGTGCTCGGCCCAGGTCACCAGGGGCTCCTTCGTGCGGCCGCTGGTGCGCAGCAGCCACTCACGGACACCGTAGGAGTGCACGAAGTAGAACCGCTCCCCCTCGACGCCCTCGAACAGCCGGCTGCCGGAAGGGACCTCGACGGTGTTCCACCCCATGTGCGGTACGACGGGGGCGCGCAACCGCTCCACCACGCCGGGCCACTCGTCGAGCCCCTCGGTGTCGACGCCGTGCTCGACGCCGTGCGCGAACAGCACCTGCATGCCGACACAGATGCCGAGCACCGGCCGCCCGCCGGCGAGGCGGCGATCGACGATCTCGTGGCCCTTCACCGCGCGGATCCCCTCGACGCAGGCGGCGAAGGCGCCGACCCCCGGCACGACGAGCCCGTCGGCGTCCTGAGCGGCGGAGCGGTCGGCCGTCAGGGTCACGTCGGCGCCGGCCCGCTCCAGGGCGCGCACCGCCGACCGGAGGTTGCCCGAGCCGTAGTCGAGGACGACCACCGACGCCCGGCCCTCGCCAGGAGAGCCCAGCGTCACAGGCTGCCCTTGGTGGACGGCACGCCCAGCTCGCGCGGGTCGATCGCGACCGCGTCGCGCAGCGCCCGCGCAACCGCCTTGAACTGCGCCTCGACCAGATGGTGCGGGTCGCGGCCGGACAGCACCCGCACGTGCAGCGCGATCTGGGCGTGGAAGGCCAGGGTCTCGAACACGTGCCGGGTCAGCGAGCCGACGAACGGCGCGCCGGTGCCGCCGATCGTCGCGTAGGCCTGCGCGTCGGGCTCGCCGGTGTGCACGCAGTAGGGACGACCCGACACGTCGACGACGCCCTGCACCAGGGCTTCGTCGAGCGGGACGGTGGCGTCGCCGAACCGGCGGATGCCGCGCTTGTCGCCCAGCGCCTCGCGCAGGGCGTCGCCGAGCACGATGGCGGTGTCCTCGACGGAGTGGTGCGCGTCGATGTGGGTGTCGCCGTCGGTCTGCACGGTCAGGTCGATCAGCGAGTGTCGTGAGAACGAGTCGAGCATGTGGTCGTAGAAACCCACGCCCGTGTGCACGTCCGCACGGCCGGTGCCGTCGATGTCGAGCTCGACCAGGACCTTGGACTCCTTGGTCGCACGCTCGATGCGGGCTCGACGCGTCATCCCACTACCTCCACTAGGGCCGCCTTGAAGGCGGCCATCTCGTCGGGCGTCCCGATGGACACCCGCAACCAGCCGTCCGGGCCGGTCTCCCGGATCAGCACCCCCCGGTCGAGCAGGCCCTGCCACACAGCATGCCGGTCGGGGAACCGGCCGAACAACGCGAAGTTGGCGTCGGAGTCGGCGACCTCGTGGCCACGCCCGCGCAGCCACTCCACGGTGCGGTCGCGCTCCGCGCGCAGGTCGTCGACCCTGCCCAGCAGCTCCCCGGTGTGCCGCAGAGCCGCCAGCGCGACGGCCTGGGTGACCGCCGAGAGGTGGTAGGGCAGCCGCACCACGCGCAGCGCGTCCACGATCTCGGCGGACGCGGCCAGGTAGCCGAGCCGGGCTCCGGCCAGCGCAAACGCCTTGCTCATCGTGCGCGACACCGCGAGGTTCGGGGTGGTCGGGAGCAGCTCGAGCGCGCTCGGCGTACCTTCGCGCCGGAACTCCCCGTAGGCCTCGTCGATCACCACGACACCGCCCACCTCGGCGGCCGCCGCACACACCGACGCGACCGTGTCGAGGGGCAGTGCGGTGCCGGTGGGGTTGTTCGGCGACGGGAGCAGCACCACCGAGGGCCGGTGCTCCTTGACCACGGTCACCGCGTGCTCCACGTCGAGCGAGAAGTCCTCAGCACGGTGGCCGACGACCCAGCCGGTCATCGCGTCGCGTGCGTACTCCGGGTACATGGAGTACGTCGGCGCGAAGGACACCGCGGTCCGGCCCGGCCCGCCGAACGCCTGCAGGAGCTGGAGCATCACCTCGTTGGACCCGTTGGCCGCCCACACCTGCCGCGCCGTCACGCCGTGACCGAGGTAGCCGGCCAGCGCCTCTCGCAGCGCGGTGGCCTCGCGGTCCGGGTACCGGTTCAGCGTCCGCGTCGCGTCCGCCACCGCCGCCGCGACGTCGGCCACGACGGCCTCGCTCGGCGGGTAGGGGTTCTCGTTGACGTTCAGGGCGACCGGGACGTCGAGCTGGGGTGCGCCGTACGGCTCGATCCCCCGCAGCTCCTCACGCAGAGGAAGCTCCATCAGGCGTCCTTGCCGGCGAACCGCACCCGGATCGCCGCGCCGTGGCCGGGCAGGTCCTCGGCCTCGGCGAGGTTCACGACGTGGTCGGCGACGTCGCGCAGTGCGGCCTGGTCGTACTCGACGACGTGTACGGCCTTGCGGAACGCCCGCACCGACAGCCCGCCGGAGTGGCAGGCGCAGCCGCCGGTCGGCAGCACGTGGTTGGAGCCGGCGGCGTAGTCGCCCAGCGAGACCGGCGCGAACGCCCCGACGAAGACGGCCCCGGCGTTGACCACCCGGGCCGCCCACGCGGACGCGTCGCGGGTCTGGATCTCGAGGTGCTCGGCAGCGTAGGAGTTGACCACCGCGAGGCCCTGGTCGAGGTCGTCGACGAGGACGATCCCGGACTGCCGGCCGCCGAGCGCGGTGCGGACCCGCTCCCCGTGCCTGGTCACCGACACCTGCTTGTCGAGCTCGGCCTCCACGTCGGAGGCCAGCCCCTCGGACGGCGTCACCAGGACGGACGCGGCCATCGGGTCGTGCTCGGCCTGGCTGACCAGGTCGGCGGCGACGTGCGCCGGGTCGGCGGTCTCGTCGGCGAGGATCGCGATCTCGGTGGGACCCGCCTCCGAGTCGATGCCGACGACGCCCTTGAGCAGCCGCTTCGCGGAGACGGTGTAGATGTTGCCCGGTCCGGTGACCAGGTCGACCTTGCGGCACGGGCCGGCGCCGTAGGCGAACATCGCGATCGCCTGGGCGCCTCCGACGGCGTACACCTCCTCGACCCCGAGCAGCGCACACGCCGCCAGGATCGTCGGGTGCGGCAGCCCGGTGTCTCGCTGGGGGGACGACGTGAGCGCGATCGACCCGACCCCGGCGATCTGTGCGGGTACGACGTTCATCACCACGCTGGACACCAGCGGAGCCAGGCCGCCGGGGACGTAGAGCCCGACCCGCTCGACGGGGATCATGCGCTGGGTGACGGTGCCGCCGGGGACGACCTTGGTGACCTTGTCGTGCTCGAGCTCGGCCACACAGGTACGCCGAAGCCGGGCGATCGCCTCCTCCAGGCCGGCCCGCACCGCGGGGTCGAGGCCGTCGAGCGCCGCCCGCAGCGCGACCGATGGCACCGCGATGTCGCTCTGCTCGACCCCGTCGAAGCGGGCCGAGAACTCGAGGATCGCCTTGACCCCGCGATGGCGGACCGCGTCGCAGATCGGGCGCACGACGTCGAGGGCGGCCTCGACGTCGAAGTCCGCGCGCGGCACCACGGCGCGGTGGTCAGCGGCCTCGCGGCCCCTGAGGTCGATGCGGCGAATCATGCCCCGAGTCTAGGTGTCGGGGCGGTGCGGAGCGGGACCCGTTCCGAGCCGGGAGATGTGGCTATGTTGAGAGACGTGCAGGTGCAGCTACCGATCTTCCCCCTGAACACCGTCGTGTTCCCGGGCGTGACGGTGCCGCTGCACGTGTTCGAGGAGCGCTACCGCGCCCTGGTCCACCACCTGCTCACCATCTCCGAGAAGCCCGAGCGGCTGTTCGGCATCGTCGCGATCCGCGAGGGCTACGAGGTCGGCTCGCACGGCGTGCAGTCGGTGCACCGGGTCGGCTGTGTCGTGCAGATGACCTCGGTCGACCCCTACCCCGACGGTCGCTTCGACATCGAGGTGGTGGGGCGTCGCCGGCTCCGGCTGGACGCGCTCGACACCTCGGGCAGCTACCTGGTCGGCGACGTCGAGACCGTCGACGAGGCCCGGATCGACACCCCCGAGGGCGTGCACGAGGCCCTCCGCACGCGCGAGACGTTCGAGGAGTACCGGCGCCGGCTCAGCCACCTGCGCGGCGACGACGTGCTCGACGGGGACCTCCCTCGGGACCCGGAGTTCCTCTCCTACAGCCTGGCCGCGACCTGCCTGCTCACCCTGCAGGAGCGGCAGGCCCTGCTGGAGGCCTCCGGCCCGCTCGACCGGCTGATCATGCTCCGGCACGCCCTGCGCGAGGAGATGCGCGCGATGCGGGCGATCCCGTCCCTCCCGGCGACCGAGGTGGCCCGCACCAGCTGGTCGCCCAACTAGGCGCGCGGGTGGCGAGGAAGGGGCCGGCCGGTGGCACGCCCGCGACGGTGGCGCTGACCCGCGCGGGCATCGAGCACACCGTGCACACCTACGACCACGACCCGGGCGCCGCGTCGTACGGCCTGGAGGCGGCCGAGGCGATGGGCATCGACCCCGGCCGCGTGTTCAAGACCCTGCTGGCCTCGGTGGACCGCCGGCTGGTCGTCGCCGTCGTCCCGGTGTCGGGACAGCTCGACCTCAAGGCCGTCGCGGCCGCGGTCGGCGGCAAGAAGGCGGTGATGGCCGATCCCGCCGACGCGGAGCGGGCCACCGGGTACGTCGTCGGGGGAATCTCGCCGATCGGCCAGAAGCGGCCGCTGCCGACCGTGGTGGACGAGACCGCGCTGGGGCACGACACGGTCTTCGTGTCGGGCGGCCGGCGGGGCATGGAGATCGAGCTCGCCCCCGTCGACCTCGTCGGCGCAACCGGCGCGACGGTCGCCGGCATCGGCCGCTGACCCGTCGGGTCGGGGTCAACGCGTCGCGACGAGCTCCTCGAGGAGGGGTACGCCGCTCGCCGGGTCCGGGAGGGCGGCGATCTCGTCGGCCACGGCCCGCGCGCTGCGGCGGATCCGCTCGTCGCGCAGCGCCGCGAGGACCGCCTCGGGCAGCCGGTCCAGCACGGCCGGGCCGGCCGGCACCATGTCCCCCGCTCGCCGGTCGGCGACGCCGTCGACCTGCAGGGCGACGCCGGCCCCGACCGCGTCCACGCGCGAGGCGTTCTCGAACTGGTCGCCGGCGAACAGCGGCACCACGACCTGGGGCAGACCCGCGGCGAGCGCCGTCATGGTGGTCCCGAAACCGCCGTGGCCGAGGATCGCACCGGCATGAGGCATCACCCGGTCCTGCGGCCACCACTGTTCCACGTGCACGTTGCCGGGGAGGGCGCCCAGGGCCGCCGGGTCACCGGCCTCGCCGAGGGTCATCAGCACCCGGGCGGGGACCTCCCGGAGCGCCTCGAGGACGGAGGCGTAGAAGACCGGGAACAGCCCGATCGCGGCGGCCACGCTCCCGAACGTGACGTAGACGAGCGGGTCGTCGTGGTTCGCCCACCAGGCGGGCAGGGGCTCGGAGGCATGCTGCTCGGGCGCGGCGTAACGGAACCTGCGCGGCTCCCCGGCCGTGACCGTGGCGTCGACGTCGAACGACCGGGGCAGCAGCGTCCAGCGGGTCGCGTCCCGCAGCCCGGCCGACCCGCTCTCGCAGCCGAGCGCGCGCAGCGGCTCGTCGAGAAGGCTCACGAAGTCGTCGACGAAGCGGTCGAGACCGGGGTTCACCTCAACGGAGGGGATGCCGAGCCGCGTCGCCACCACGAAGGAGCTCAGCTCGCCCGGTTCGCGCAGGACGACGTCGGGCCGCCAGGCCTCGAAGATCGCCCGCATGGCCGGCAGCGCCGACTCGGCGTCGACGCGACCGAAGACCTCGCGGACGACCACCTCGTTGGCCTCCCGCATGGTCAGGGCCGGGACCCTGCCCATCACCGCTCCGAGCGCCTCCGGCGGAGCGTCGGCGACCGGAGACAGCTCCAGCCCGGCGCGCTCGACGGTGTCCCGGAACGACTCCGGCGCCGCGACGCGCACCTCGTGGCCGGCCGCGACGCAAGCGGCGGCGAACGGGACCAGCGGTGCGAAGTGTCCGGCGCCCGCAGTGGTGGCGACCAGGACCCGCACGACGGCGCTCCTCCTCCTCCTCAGTCCGTGGACAGCCGGAACAGGCCGTGCTGGACGTCCTCGTCGTCGAGCCAGGACGACAGCCCGAGGGCGTCGAGCGGCGCCACGTTGGCCACCACCTCCGGGTCGTCGCCGAGCTGCTCCGCGAGCCGGGTGGCCCAGTCCTCCGCGTCGAAGTTGACGTAGACACCGCCGGAGACCCGGTCCGCCTCCGGAACGACGCCGGCGAACGTCTCGTCGTCGCCGAGCCCACCGTCGGTGGTCAGACGGTCGACGTACGCCGGGTCGAGCCCGAGCACCACGAAGCCGTCGCCGGCGCGTTGCAGCAGCACGTCGTCGGACCCCTCCGGCACCAGCGCGCGCAGCCGGTCGAGCACCCGGACGATCTCGGTCTCGTCGCCGTTGATCCGGACGCCGACCGGTGCCCGCGGCACGTCGCCGCCGTCGAGGTCCGCCACGTCGACGGAGCCGTCCACCGACACCCGGAGCCCGTCGCCGAGCAGCGCCTCGAGGTCCTCGGGCAGCTGCAGCCCGGTCTGGGCCTCGAGGTCCTGCCAGAGGTCCGGATCGGTGCCACCGACCGCGGCGCCACCGAAGAGCTCGCCGAGCGACCCGACCCAGTCCTCCAGCCACCCGTCGCGGAACGACATCGTGAACGCGGCGGCCGTGCTGCCGGGCAGCTCCGCCAGGGACGGGGCGCCGGGTTCACCCACCGGCGCCACCCCGGCGGGCATCCCCTTGGTGACCACCTCGGCCTCGATGCGGCCGTCCTGGAACCGGATGACGCCGGCGGCGCCCTCGAAGTTCCGGTAGAGCTCGGTGGCGCCCTCACCGAGGGCGTCCTCGCCCGGGGCCAGGTCGGCCATCCGGGCCGGTGCGTCGGCGGCGACGTAGGCGTTGACGACACCCGGGTCACCGGCACGGTCGGTCCAGGTCCCGAAGTCCGCGTCCTCCGCCAGCGGCGAGGCCTCGGCGGCGGCCGCGTAGGAGTCGGCATCGGCCTGCTTCTCCATCAGCAGGGCATAGTCGTCGACGAAGGCGACGCCCAGCTTCTCGTCGGCGCAGTCGGCGAGTGCCGTCAGCCCGGCGGTCGCGGCGTCCTGGTCGTCCACCTGGACGAGGAAGAGGGGCGAGACTGTTGCGCCCTGGTCGGGCACCGCCGCCACCGCCATCCGGTTGCCGAGCCACGGCTCGACGTCGTCGGCGTAGGTGACGTCCTCGCAGTCGCTGTCCGCCAGCACGGCCTCGAAGGCCCATCTTCGGACGTCGTCGCGGGCATCGAGGTCGAGCTCCTCCTCGAGGGCCGGGAACTTCTGCAGCGTCCGGATCGCGGCGATCTTCTGGCTCGCGGACGGGTCGAGGTCGAGGCTGAGGTAGGCCAGGGCGCTGGCCGGTACGGCGTCGGCCGGTGATCCCGGCGCGGCCATCAGCTGGGCGAGGCCCCACCCGCCCGCGGCCACCGTCGCCACCACGGCCACGGCGGCACCGCCCACCAGACCCCAGCGCGGGCCGGTCCGGGGCGCGTCACCGGGCGACCCGAGGTACTCCGGCTCGCCGGGTCCGGGTGCGGGTGGCTGCTGGTCCGACACGTCGCGGCTCCTCAGATCGGCTCGGACGTCCAGGCTAGCCGCGGCCGAAGGGACGGACCGGCGAATGCGTCAGCCCGTCCGCGAGCGTCGGGTCACTCCGGGGCGGCCGGCGACCAGAGCACGACCAGGGCGCCGAGCAGCACCGTCACCGGCCACACGAGGTAGGTCACCGCCGCGTCGACCGTCAACGCGGCGGACAGCTGCGCACCGGTCTCCGCGGTGGCGGCGAGCGTGCTCGGGTCGGCGGGGCCGAGCCAGCCGCCGAGGACCGACATCAGCGCCGCGGCGACCGCGGAGCCGACGATCAGCAGCCCGCTGGTGAGCAGGTGGTCGCGGGAGCGCCACCAGGTGACCGCGGTCCCGGAGACGAGACCGAGCACGGCGGCGATCACGGCATACCAGGCATCCGGGTCGAACCGCTTGGCGAGCTCCACCTCGCCCATCGCGATCCCGCCGTCGCCGGTGACCGTGAACGCGGCGGGTTCGCACAGCGCCCACCAGAGCACGCCGCCGACCAGACCGAGCGCGACGTAGGTGCCGAGCACGGCGACCACGTCGTCCACCACGGCCGACCGCCGGGTGCGACCGTCGGTGGCGTCGGGTGGGCTCGCGACGCCGGTCACTGCCCGCTGAGGCAGTGCGGCCCGAGCAGCGCCTTGAGGTCGGCGAACAGGGCCGGGCTCGGCGCCACCCGGAGGCGGTCGTCGAGCTTCATCACGGTCGTCGCGGTCTTGGTCATCAGCCGCAACCGTACTTCGGTGACGCCGGGATGCGTGGCGAGGACCTCTTTGAGCTGCTCGATCACGGGCGGCGTGCACCGGGTGGACGGCATCGAGATGGTGACCGGTCCGGAGGGGCCGTCCGACAGGTCGGGGACGCTGACCTCCTGGCCGTGCAGCTCGGGCTGGTCCTTGGAGCGGGACAGCCGGCCCTTGACCGTGATGATCGCGTCTTCCTGGAGGAGCGTGCTCGCGAGCTGGTAGGCGCTGGGGAAGAGGAGCACGTCGATCGCGCCCTCGAGATCCTCCAGCGACACCATCGCCCACGCGTCACCGCGCTTGGTGATCTTGCGCTGCACCGAGGTGACCAGGCCGGAGACCGTGACCGTCGAGCCGTCGGGGCGCTCCTCGTCGAGCAGCAGCTGGCCGATCGTGCAGTCGGTGCCGTTGGAGAGCAGGTGCTCGAGGCCGAGCAGCGGGTGGTCGGAGACGTAGAGGCCGAGCATCTCCCGCTCGTGGCCGAGCAGGGTCATCTTGTCCCACTCGTCGATCTCGGGGATCCCCACGGCCATGTCGAAGATCGGCTCGGCGCCTCCCATGCCCCCCTCGTTGAACACAGAGTCGAACAGGGAGTCCTGTCCCCCGCCGGCGTCCTTCTTGATCGTGGCGTAGCGGTCGACCGCCTCCTCGTGGATGCTGACCAGGGCCCGCCGCTTGTGCTTCATGTCGTCGAACGCGCCGGCCTTGGCCAGCGACTCGATCACGCGCTTGTTGCAGACCAGCGCGTCGACCTTGTCCATGAAGTCGTTGAAGTCCTCGTAGCGACCCCTGGTCTCGCGGGCCTCGACGATCTTGTCGACGACGTTGCTGCCGACGTTGCGGATCGCGGTCAGGCCGAAGCGGATGTCGCGGCCGACCGGCGTGAAGTTGGCGGCCGACTCGTTGACGTCGGGCGGCAGCACCTGGATCTTCATGCGGCGGCACTCGTTGAGGTAGATCGCCATCTTGTCCTTGTCGTCGCGGACGGACGTCAGGAGCGCGGCCATGTACTCGGCCGGGTAGTTGGCCTTGAGGTACGCCGTCCAGTAGGAGACCAGGCCGTAGGCGGCGGAGTGGGCCTTGTTGAAGGCGTAGTCGGAGAACGGCAGCAGGATGTCCCACAGGGTCTGCACGGCGTTCATGGAGTAGCCGCGCTCGACCATGCCGGCGGAGAAGCCGGCGAACTGCTTGTCCAGCTCCTCCTTCTTCTTCTTGCCCATCGCGCGGCGCAGGATGTCGGCCTGGCCGAGGCTGTAGCCGGCCAGCTTCTGCGCGATCGCCATGACCTGCTCCTGGTAGACGATCAGACCGTAGGTCTCACCCAGGATGTCCTCGAGCGGCTCGGCGAGCTCGGGGTGGATCGCCTCGACCGGCTCGCGGCCGGTCTTGCGGCGGGCGTACTTGTTGTGGGAGTCGGCGCCCATCGGACCCGGCCGGTAGAGCGCACCGACCGCGGAGATGTCCTCGAAGGTGTCGGGCCGCATGGAGCGCAGCAGCGCGCGCATCGGCCCACCGTCGAGCTGGAAGACGCCGAGGGTGTCGCCCTTGGCGAGCAGGCGGTAGGTCGCCTCGTCGTTGAGCTCCAGGTCCTCGAGCACCACCGTCTCACCGCGGTTGGCCTCGATGTTGCGCACCGCGTCGTCGAGGACGGTCAGGTTGCGCAGCCCGAGGAAGTCCATCTTGATCAGGCCGAGACCCTCACAGGTGGGGTAGTCGAACTGCGTGATCATCGCGCCGTCGGCGGGCCGCTTGAGCAGCGGGATCACGTCGACGAGCGGCTCGCTCGACATGATCACCCCGGCGGCGTGCACACCCCACTGGCGCTTGAGGCCCTCGATGCCGATGGCGGTGTCGACGACCCGCTTGACGTCGTGGTCGGTCTCGTAGAGCGAGCGGAACTCGCCGCCCTCGCCGAAGCGCTTGTGTCCGCTGTCGAAGATGTCCTGGAGCGGGACGTCCTTGCCCATGACCGCCGCGGGCATCGCCTTGGTGATCCGGTCGCCCATCGCGAACGGGTAGCCGAGGATCCGCGAGGAGTCCTTGACGGCCTGCTTCGCCTTGATGGTGCCGTAGGTGACGATGTAGGAGACCCGGTCGTCGCCGTACTTGTCGGTCACGTAACGGATCACCTCGCCGCGCCGACGCTCGTCGAAGTCGATGTCGAAGTCGGGCATCGAGACGCGGTCGGGGTTGAGGAACCGCTCGAAGATCAGGCCGTGCTCGAGCGGGTCGAGGTCGGTGATCCGCATGGCGAAGGCGACCATCGAGCCCGCGCCCGAGCCCCGGCCAGGTCCGACCCGGATGCCGTTGCGCTTGGCCCAGTTGATGAAGTCGGCGACGACGAGGAAGTAGCCGCTGAACCCCATCTGGGTGATGACGCCGAGCTCGAAGTCGGCCTGCTTGCGGACCTCGTCGGGGACGCCGCCCGGGTAGCGGTGCGAGAGGCCGGTCTCGACCTCCTTGACCAGCCAGGAGTCCTCGCTCTCCCCCGGCGGGCAGGGGAACCGCGGCATGTACTTGCCGGGCGCCTCGGAGAACTCCACGTCACAGCGCTCGGCGACCAGCAGGGTGTTGTCGCAGGCCTCGGGCAGGTCGCGCCAGATCTGGCGCATCTCCGCGGCGGACTTGAGGTAGTAGCCGTCGCCGTTGAACGCGAACCGCTGGCCCGGGCCGTCGCCGGCCGGGATGTCCATCGTGCTGCCGGAGTTGATGCAGAGCAGGTGCTCCTGGGAGGGGGCGTCCTCGCGGTTGACGTAGTGGGAGTCGTTGGTCGCGAGCAGCGGGATGCGCAGGTCCTTGCTGAGCCGGAGCAGGCCGTCGCGGACCCGGGCCTCGATCGGGAGCCCGTGGTCCATCAGCTCGAGGAAGTAGTTGTCCCGGCCGAGGATGTCCTGGAACTCCCCCGCGGCCTGACGTGCCGCGTCGTACTGCCCGTAGCGCAGGTGCACCTGCACCTCGCCGGACGGGCAACCGGTCGTGCCGATGATGCCCTTGCCGTGCCGGGCGAGCAGCTCGCGATCCATGCGGGGCTGCTTGAAGAAGCCGTCGCGCCACGCCCCGGTGGAGAGCCGGAACAGGTTGTGCATGCCCTCGGTCGTCTCCGAGAGCAGCGTCATGTGGGTGTAGGCGCCGCGGGCGGAGACGTCGTCGGGGCCGCCGTCGTAGAAGTTCACGCCCTTCTTGTCGAAGCGCGAGATGTTGGGCGTGAAGTAGGCCTCGATGCCGATGATCGGCTTGACCCCGGCCGCCTTGGCCTTGCGGTAGAACTCGTGGGCCCCGAAGACGTTGCCGTGGTCGGTCATCGCTACGGCCGGCATGCCGAGCTCGGCGGCCTTCTCGGTGAGCTGGGTGAGCCGGGCTGCGCCGTCGAGCATGGAGTACTCGGTGTGCACGTGCAGGTGCACGAAGCTCGGGTCCGACGCTGCTGCCGTCATCTGCGGAGATGACCCCTTCCGGACTGGCTGGCTGTGACTGGTGCGGGCATGCCTGGGACGACCGGGGACGGTGACCGGCCGCACCTTCTGGGGAAGGCCGTCAGCCTACGCGACCGCGGGACCCACGTTGGCAGGACCCGCCGACAATCTCGGGGACCGGGTCAGGACCGGGCCGGGGTCCCGGCGGCGACGCTGGTGCGGCCCCACCCGTGGATCCGGTCGATCGCGATCCACGCGTCCACGCGGGCCCGGTCGCGGCGCTTGTACGGCGAGCCGGTGTAGTGCACGGCGAGCCGGTCGATGCCGGCAAGGTCCGGGTCGGCACGCATCTCCACGACCCGCCCGGTCAGCGAGACGTGGGTGTACCAGCCGGCCTCGTCGAGCACGGTCAGCGCCACTCGCGGGTCGGCCCGGAGGTGGTCCAGACGTTTGCGGCCCTCGTCCATGTTCACGTGGATCCGGTCGCCGTGCTCCTCGGAGCTGTCCAGCAGGTACCAGGTCGCGACCGACACGGGCTGGCCGTCCCTCCTCAGCGTCGTGATCGTCGCGGGGTTGGCCTTGGCGAGCAGGGCACGGACGTCGTCGGGCAGCCTGAACGGTGCGGTGTCGGCCATGCCCGGAACCTACCCGCCGGCGGTTCCGGCTACTCGTCGGCGGCGTCGAGGCTCTCGGAGATGACCACGTGCATGATCCGGGCGAGCTGGTCCCGGCTCAGCGGGCCGCCCTGCCTTGCGGCGAGCTCGGCCATCCGGTCCGCGATCTCCGCCTCGCGGTCGGGGTCGCGCCCGGCGTGGCCGGGGACCTCCTTGAGACGTTGCACGACGGCGGTGAGCGTGGCGCGCTCGGCGAGGAGGGCGGCCAGCCGGTCGTCCACGTCGTCGATCCGCCGCCGCAGGCTCGCGACCGGGTCAGCGCCGAGCCAGGCCATCTCCAGGTCGGGCTCGTGCTCCTCGTTGTCGGACCCGTCGGTGCGGCGTACGACGACCAGGCCCTGTCGCCGGTAGAAGTCCTGCGCGCGGGTGTTGGTCTCGAAGACCCAGAGGCCGAAGCCGTCGGGGCGCAGGCCCTTGACCAGGTCGAGCAGCGCCGACCCGATGCCGGCACCGGTCAGGTCGGGGCGGACGTAGAGCGAGTCCAGCCAGGCCGGGTCGACCACGGTGTACCCGACCAGGGAGCCGTCGCGCTCGGCGACCCAGGTCTCCCGCGTCGCCGGCATGGGGATCGTGCGCGGCTCCAGCCCGAGCACCTCGCGGAACCAGTGCCGGCACTCCTCGGGGGTGTGCACGCTGCGCGGCATCGCCGGGTACGCCGCCTCCCGTGCGGACACGAACATCGCGGCCAGCGCCTCCGCGTCGTCGCCGGTGGCCGGCCGCAGGGTCAGGTCGGCGCCGTCAGTGGGCATCGCGGATGGCGTCGAGGGCGCTCTGCAGGTCGGCGGGATACTCGGACTCGTACTCGACGTACTCGCCCTCGTCGGGGTGCTCGAAGCCGAGGCGTACGGCGTGCAGCCACTGCCGCTCCAGCCCGACCCTGGCCGCGAGCTTGGGGTCGGCGCCGTAGGTGAGGTCGCCGACGCAGGGGTGCTTGAGCGCCGCCATGTGCACCCGGATCTGGTGGGTGCGGCCGGTCTCGAGGTGGATCTCGAGCAGGCTCGCGAACCGGTGCGCCTCGAGCGTCTCGTAGTGGGTGACGCTGTGTTTGCCGTCGGCGCGGACCGCGAACTTGTAGTCGTACTTGGGGTTCCGGCCGATGGGTGCGTCGATCGTGCCGCGCAGCGGGTCGGGGTGACCCTGCACGAGGGCGTGGTAGGTCTTGTCCACCGTGCGGGACCGGAAGGCGTTCTTGAGCCGGGAGTAGGCGTACTCCGACTTGGCGATCACCATCACGCCGGAGGTGCCCACGTCGAGCCGCTGCACGATGCCCTGCCGCTCCGCCGCGCCGCTGGTGGCGATCCGGAACCCGGCCGCGACCAGGTGCCCCACCACGGTGGGGCCGGACCACCCGGGGCTGGGGTGCACGGCGACGCCGATCGGCTTGTCGATCACGACCAGCGCGTCGTCGTCGTGGATGATCTTGATGCCCTCGACCATCTCCGGGACGATCGCCACCGGGTCGGCGGTGGGCGGGATCTCGACCTCGAGGACGGCGCCGGCGAGGACCCGCTCGGACTTGGCGACCGAGCGGCCGTCGAGCACCACGTTTCCGGCGGCGACCAGCTCGGCGGCGCGGGACCTGGAGAACCCGAAGATCCGGGCCATCGCGGCGTCAAGGCGCTCGCCGGCGAGCGAGTCGGGCACCGTGACGCTGCGGTGCTCCGGACGGCCCGAGCCCTGCGGGACCGCCGTCACTGCTCGCGGCCCTCCCGGCGGCCGTCGACACGCATCGAGCGCAGCGCCTGGATGATGATGAACGCCGCCGCGACGTTGATGCAGATGTCGGCGACGTTGAAGACCGGGAAGTTGGGCAGCTGGAGGAAGTCGACGACGTGCCCGCGGAGCGGGCTCGGGTCCCTGAACAGCCGGTCGGTCAGGTTGCCCAGGATGCCGGCGAGCAGGAAGCCCAGGCCCAGGGCCCAGCCGGTGCTGCCGAGCCGGCGTACCGTCCAGAGCACCGCCAGCGCCGCGACGATCGCCACGCAGGTCAGGACCAGGGTGTAGGACGTGCCGAGACTGAACGCCGCACCGCTGTTGAAGGTCAGGTAGAAGCCGAACCAGTCACCGATGAGGGGTACGGCGGTGCCGGGCTCGAGCCGCGCCAGGGCCAGCTCCTTGGTGCCCAGGTCGGCGGCGTAGCCGAGAGCCGCCACCAGGGCGAACACCTGCAGCAGACGGGTGCGCCGTCGCCGGTCGGGTGGGCTGGTGGTGGTCGTGTCGTCGCGGGTCAGCGACGCTCCTCGCGCTGCTTGCATGGCAGGCACAGTGTCGCACGCGGGAATGCCATCAACCGCATCTTGCCGATCGGCTGCCCGCAGCTCTCGCAGATGCCGTAGGTGCCGTGCTCGATGCGCGCGAGGGCCTTGTTGGTCTGGCTGAGCATGCCGCGCGCGTTGTTGGCGAGCGTCATCTCGTGGTCTCGCTCGAAGGTGGTGGAGCCCACGTCGGCCTGGTCGTTGCCGGCCCCGTCGCCGGCGTCGCGCATCAGGTCGTGCAGCTCGTGCTCGGCGAGGTTGAGCTCGCTGGCCAGCCGCTCGCGGTCGGCGAGCAGCTCACCGCGGACCTCGTCGAGCTCCTTCTTGGTCCATGGCTTCTCGTCGGCCTTGACGGCCAGCTTCTTGGTGGTCTTGCGCGCCGGGGCGGTCGCCTTCTTGGCCGGCGCCGCCTTCGAGACCGCCTTCTTCGCCGTTGCCTTCTTCGCCGCTACCTTCTTCGCCGTCGCCTGCTTGACCGGGGCCTTCTTCGCGGCCGCCTTCTTGGTCGTCTTCTTGGCGGCAGCCTTCGTCGCCGTGGCCGTCTTGGCCGGCGCCTTCTTGGCGGGGGCCTTCGTGACTGTCGCCTTCTTGGCCGTCGTCTTCTTGGCGGCAGCCTTCTTGGCGGGGGCCTTCTTGGCGGGCGCCTTCGCGGCCTTCTTCGCCGTCGTCTTCGTCGTCGCCTTCTTGGCGGTCTTGGTCGCGGGGGCCTTGGTCGAGGCCTTCTTGGTGGCGGTGGTCTTGGCGGCCGTCGCCTTCTTGCCCTTCTCCTGGGCGCTCCCTGCCGAGCCGCGGGACGTGATCCGTTTCGCGGCCGCCGCGGTCCTACCGGCGATCTTCCGTGCCGTCGCTCGCGCCATGGAACTGGCCCCCTCAAGCCGGTACGCACCCGCGCCGACAGGCGGTGGATACGAAAGTCACGTGTGGCAGCCGCCACACGCGTGCGGCGAGGATAGACCCGTGGTGCGGACCAGACAACCGAGCACGCACACGAATCGGTAACTTTCTGGCGCCTTCGGACTTTGCACTGCCGAAACCGGGATGAGCCGGACCGCCCCCGTCTGGCAGAATCGGAGGTACCGCAAGGCGTGGACGGGACGAGTAGCTCCGAGCACAGCCGGCAGCGACCCGGGGGTGGTGAGAGCCCGGGGGTGTTGTCCGGAGCGAAGATCACCCCGAGCCGCCGGAAGAGCGCCCCGCGAGGGGTGGGTAGAACCGGCAGCGGTACGCAAGAGAGGGCGCCTCAGCAGGACCGGGACGTCAAGGAGGGTGGTACCGCGGAGCGGCTCGACGAGCCGCCTTCGTCCCTTCGGTCGAACGAGTGGCGGCAGACCCGGCCACCCGACGCGAAGGGCGAGCAGTGAGCGACTACACCCCGGTCCCTCCGCAGGTGGACCTCCCGGCGATGGAGCATGACGTGCTCGCGTTCTGGGAGGCCGACAAGACGTTCGAGAGGTCGGTGGACGCGGCCGCCGGCCGGCCCCGCTGGACGTTCTACGAGGGGCCGCCGACCGCGAACGGCATGCCCGGCACCCACCATGTCGAGGCCCGCGTCTTCAAGGACGTGTTCCCGCGGTTCAAGACCATGCAGGGCTACCAGGTCGAGCGGAAGGGTGGCTGGGACTGCCACGGCCTGCCGGTCGAGCTCGCGGTCGAGAAGGAGCTCGGCTTCTCCGGCAAGGGCGACATCGAGGCGTACGGCGTCGCCGAGTTCAACGCCAGGTGCCGAGAGTCCGTGCTCCGGCACGTCGACGCGTTCGCGCAGATGTCGGACCGGATGGGCTTCTGGGTGGACACCGAGGACCCGTACGTGACGATGACCCCCGGCTACGTGCAGTCGGTGTGGTGGGCGCTCAAGCAGATCTACGACAAGGGCCTGCTCGTCGAGGACTACCGGGTGGCGCCGTACTGCCCGCGCTGCGGCACCGGCCTGTCCGACCACGAGCTGGCCCAGGGCTACGAGACCGTCACGGACCCGTCGGTCTACGTCCGCCTCCCGCTGACCACGGGCACATACGCCGGGAAGGCCTCCCTCCTGGTCTGGACGACGACCCCGTGGACGCTGGTGTCCAACACCGCCGTCGCGGCGCACCCGGACGTCGACTACGTGGTCGCGGGCAACGGCGAGGAGACCCTCGTGGTGGCCGAGCCGCTCTTCGCGCAGGTCCTCGGCGACGGCTGGACCGTCGAGGCGACGGTGTCCGGCCGCGACATGGAGCGGTGGGGCTACCAGCGACCGTTCGAGCTCGTCTCGTTCGACGAGCCGGCCCACTTCGTCGTACTCGCCGACTACGTCACCACCGAGGACGGCACCGGGCTGGTGCACCAGTCCCCCGCGTTCGGCGAGGACGACATGAAGGTCTGCAAGGCCTACGGGCTGCCCGTGGTCAACCCGGTGCGAGCCGACGGCCACTTCGAGGACGGCCTCGACCTCGTCGGTGGCCAGTTCTTCAAGCACGCCGACACCGCGCTGGTGAAGGACCTCGACGACCGCGGCCTGATGTTCCTGCACGTCGCCTACGAGCACTCCTACCCGCACTGCTGGCGCTGCCACACCGCGTTGCTCTACTACGCCCAGCCGTCGTGGTACGTCCGCACCACCGCCGTCAAGGAAGCCCTGCTCCGCGAGAACGAGGGGACCAACTGGTTCCCCGACACGATCAAGTGGGGACGCTACGGCGACTGGCTCAACAACAACATCGACTGGGCGCTGTCGCGCAGCCGCTACTGGGGCACACCGCTGCCGATCTGGCGCTGCGCCGAGGACCACCGGACGTGTGTCGGCTCGCTCGCCGAGCTGTCCGAGCTCACCGGCACCGACCAGTCCGGCCTCGACCCGCATCGTCCGTTCGTCGACGAGGTGGTCTTCGACTGCCCGACCTGCGGCGGCGAGGCGAAGCGCGTGCCCGAGGTGATCGACGCCTGGTTCGACAGCGGTTCGATGCCGTTCGCGCAGTGGGGCTACCCGCACGCACCCGGCTCGAAGGAGCGGTTCGAGGAGGCCTACCCGGCCGACTTCATCTGCGAGGCGATCGACCAGACGCGCGGATGGTTCTACACGCTGATGGCGATCGGCACGATCGTGTTCGACCGGTCGTCGTACCGCAACGTCCTGGTCCTGGGCCACATCCTGGCCGAGGACGGCCGCAAGATGTCCAAGCACCTCGGCAACATCCTCGAACCGATGCCGCTGATGGACCAGCACGGCGCGGACGCGGTGCGCTGGTTCATGGCCGCCTCCGGGTCGCCGTGGGCGTCCCGCCGCGTCGGACATGCCTCCATCCAGGAGACCGTGCGCAAGGTCCTGCTGACCTACTGGAACACCGTGGCCTTCCACGTCCTCTACGCGCGCACCGCGAAGTGGACCCCGGGCGACGGTGCGCCGCCCGTCGCCGAGCGGCCGGTGCTCGACCGCTGGGTGCACGCCGAGACGGCGCGGCTGGTCGGCCGGGTCACCGCCGCGCTCGAGGAGTTCGACACCCAGCGCGCCGGCGCGCTGCTTGCGCAGTTCGTCGACGACCTGTCCAACTGGTACGTCCGGCGTTCGCGCCGTCGCTTCTGGGACGGCGACCCCGCCGCGCTCGCCACCCTGCACGACACCCTCGACGTCGTCACCCGGCTGATGGCACCGCTGGTGCCGTTCATCACCGAGCGCGTGTGGCAGGACGTCGTCCGGTCGGTCGACCCGTCGGCGCCGGCGTCGGTGCACCTCGCGCCCTGGCCGTCGTACGACGAGAGTGCGGTCGACGAGCGGCTGTCCGACGGGGTGGCCCTGGCCCGCCGGCTCGTCGAGCTCGGCCGGGCCGCCCGTGCCGACGCGAAGGTGCGCACCCGGCAGCCTCTCCGCCGGGCCCTGGTCGCATCGTCGGCCCACGCCCGGCTCAGCGACGAGCTGCGCGCCGAGGTGGCCGAGGAGCTCAACATCGGCTCGGTGGAACCGCTGTCGTCCGCGGAGGGACTGGTCGACTTCTCCGCCAAGGGCAACTTCCGGGCGCTCGGCAAGCGCTTCGCCAAGCAGACCCCGGTGGTCGCCGCGGCCATCGCCGCCGCCGACGCCTCGGCCCTGGCCGCCACCCTGCACGCCGAGGGCAGGGCCACCGTGAGCGTGGACGGCGAGGAGGTGGAGGTGCTCGCAGACGAGGTGATCGTCTCCGAGCGTCCGCGCGAGGGCTGGTCGGTCGTCAACGAGCAGGGCGAGACCGTGGCCCTCGACCTCGAGCTGACTCCCGAGCTGGTCCGCGCCGGTCTCGCCCGCGAGGTGGTACGGCTGGTCCAGGAGGCCCGCAAGGCCAGCGGCTTCGAGGTCAGCGACCGGATCACTCTTCGCTGGAGCGCGTCGGGTGACACCGCGGCGGCGCTCCGCGAGCACGAGGCGCTGATCCGCGGTGAGGTGCTGGCCACCGAGGTGGAGGAGACCGCCGACCTCGACGGCTCAGCCGTCCGCGACGCGGACCTCGGGCTGGCGTTCACGGTGACCAGGGTCTGACCGGGCGAGGTCGGTCGACCCCCAGAGGGTCGGGCCCGTCGAACCCATTCCCGTTGTGCACAGGGGATTCCGGCTCGCAGATTCTGTCGGCGGTCACCTCTAGGTTGATCGGTATGGAACCGGTGGCAGACGACCTCGAGCGACAGCGCATCGCTGCTGCTTTGGTGTCCAACCACGCCACCCTCGTCGAGGCGGAGTGCCGCGAGCTGGTGTTGGCCGCGCAGTGGGCGGACCTACACCCCTTGTCGTCGGGCACGGTGCTGCCGGGCACCGAACGATGCAAGCGGTACGGCGGGGACGGGACGCCGTTCGCGGGTGAGTTCGCGGCCGCCGAGCTCGGGGTGCTGCTCGGCCGCTCGCACGTCGCCGCGGCCACGTTGATGGCCGACGCCCTCGATGTCCGGCACCGGCTCCCCCAGCTGTGGGCCGCGTTGATGGCCGGCCAAGTCCGGGTCTGGCAGGCCCGGCACGTCGCCTCCCGGACCCGGGCCACCGGCCTGTCACTGGCTCAGGCCCGGCAGGTGGACGCGGCCACGACGCCGTACCTGGCCACGCTGCCGTGGGGCCGGTTCGTCGACCTGCTGGAGGCGCGGATCATCGCCGCCGACCCCGACGCCGCCGAGCAACGCCGGGTGGCCGCGGAGCTGGAGCGGTTCGTGGTCACCGGCCAGTCCAACGAGCACGGCCTGAAGACCCTGGTGGCGAAGGCCACCGCGGGTGAGGTGATCTACCTGGTCGCGATGGTGGACCGGATCGCCGAGATCCTCCTCCAACACGGCGACACCGACCCGGTCGGCGCCCGCCGCTCCAAGGCCCTCGGCATCCTCGCGCACCCGACCCAGGCACTCGCCCTGCTGCGGTCGGCCAGCTCGATGGGCGGTGACCAGGTCTCGACGGGCTCGACCACCGGTAGTGAAGTGCCGCTGCCGCCGGCCATCCTCTACGTGCACGTCTCCCGGGAGTCGATGCAGAACGGGGCCGGGGTGGCGCGGATGGAGGGCGTCGGGCCGATCACGATCGGCCAGGCCTCGGAGTTCCTCCGGCACTCCCGGGTGACCATCCGGCCGGTGATCGACCTCGACCAGGACCGGCCGGTGGACGGCTACGAGGTCCCGGACCGGCTCCGCGAACGGCTCCACCTACGCTCCCCGGCGTCGGCGTTCCCGTACTCATCGGCCACCGGACGACGGATGGACCTCGACCACACCATCCCCTGGGCCGACACCGGGCCGCCCGATCAGACGAGGATCGGGAACCTCGGCAAGCTCACCCGCTACGAACACCGGGTCAAGACCCACGGCAAGGGCTGGCGACACCGACAACCCGAGCCCGGGATCCACCACTGGCGGACACCCACGGGCCACCAGTTCACCGTCGACCACACCGGCACCCGGGTCTCGAAGAGCTCGACCACCGAAGGAACGGGCTCGACCACCGAGTCGGCGTACGAACGTGCCTTCGCGGACCTGGTCGGCGCGTACCGACGCTGACTACTGCGCGAGCCCGGGGAATGTCCACCGACCGTCGAGGATCTCGGGACGCGGGCGGTAGAGGCGGACCAGGTAGTTCCAGCCCTCGGTGATCGGGAGCGAGTTCCGCGTCGGATCGCCGTCCCCGCCGAACCGGACCGTGACGCTGCCGTCGGTGTTGTGGGTGGCGGTGATGCTGTTGACGCTGTACGCGCCGCTCTCGTTGGGCTCGAAGAACCCATCGGCGTTGTAGACCGAGATCGACCAGAACCCGTCGACCGGGACGTCGCCGACGGTGAGCTCGTACTCGCCGACCGGGAGGCCAGGTGACACGCCCACATAGGTGGCCTCGGCGTCGGGGAGGCCACCCCAGCCTGCCGCCGCGCCGATGAGGTGGTGCACCGGGTCGACGTCCTGGGCACGACCGAAGCTGCGCTCGAACGAGGTCATGTCCGCGGCCAGCGCCAGCAGCGCACTCCTGGTGCGGTCGAAGCTCCCGGGGTCGTAGTCGGGCAACTCGAACTGTCTTGCGGCCACGGCGTCGATCTCGAGCCGGTCCTGGACCGCCGCCACGGCCGCCAGGTCGTTCGGGTCCCGGGGGTCGACGAGGGTGCGGGCGGCGATGAGAACGTACGGGCTGCCGAGCTCTTCCACCCTGAGCTGGTGGCGACCAGGGTCGTGGAAGACCCGGTTGATGTAGTGGTGCTCGTTGACCACCATCACCGACAGGTAGCGCTGCCCGGCGTCGGGCACGGTGAGCGTGGCGCCGGCGGAGATGTCGACCACCGCGAAGCTGTAGAGCGTGTCCCGGTTCATCCGGATCACCGGCTGCTCGTCGACGGAGGCGGGCGTCCGGTTGTGCGCGAACCGGTTCACGCCGCCCGCATTGCTCTGCAGGTCGGCGAACATCCGGTGACTCTCGGCGCGGGCGAAGTTGTCGGCGTTGACCTTGAGCTGCGGCATGTCCTCACACTGGTGCTCCGGCGGCGCGGCTGAGATCATCCCGGCCAGGTGAACGGGACTCGCACACCACGGGTCCGGACGCGACGAGGCCGGGCTCCCCGTGAAGGGGGCCCGGCCTCGTCGTAGCTGGGGTGGGTCAGCCGTTGTTGCTGTCGGCGTCGTCGCCGAGCAGCGACTTGAGCCGCTTCGGAGCATGGTCGCTCGTGGTGAGCGAACCGCCGCCCTCGCCACTGTTGTCGAGCGCCTCGAGCTGCTGGGTGAAGTAGGACTTCAGCCGGCTGCGGTACTCGCGCTCGAAGGAACGGAGCGTCTCGACCTCGCCGTTGAGCTTGTCCTTCTCCTTCTCCAGGTCGCCGAAGAGCTGCTGGCGGCGCTCGGCGGTCTCGGAGTCGAGCATCTGCGCGCGGGTGCGGGCATCGGCCTCCAGCCGGTCGGCCTTGACCTTGCTCTCGGCCTCGAGCCGCTCGGCCTTGGTGCGGGCCTCGCCGATGATCTTGTCGGCCTCGTTCTTCGCCTCGCCGACGAGCTCGTCGGCGTTGCGGGTCGCGATCTCGAGCAGGCGGGCGGCGGCGCTGGAGGCGTCGGCGACGGTGGCGACCTTGATGGTCTCCACCGGGGCCGCGGCCGGGGTGGGAGCGGGGGCCGCCTTGACGGGCTCCGGCTCGGGCTCCTTGACCGGGGCCTTCTCCTGCACCGGGGCGGGTGCCGGGGTGGAGGCGCCGCCCTGCTGGGCCGCGGAGAGCTTGCTGCGGAGGTCGTCGTTCTCGCGCGTCAGCCGAGCCAGCTCGGCCTCGACCTCGTCGAGGAACTGGTCGACCTCGCCCATGTCGTAACCCTCACGGAGGCGGACCGGAGTAAAGCGCTTGTTGCTCACGTCCTCAGGCGTCAGCGGCATGACCTCACCCTTACTCGTTGTCGTCAGTTCTGCGTCGGTAGCGGCACGGCCGCGTCTCGCCCACCGTACTCCGAGAAGGCGGAGCGGGGTGTGGCGGGGCGACGACCGGGCAGTCCCGGGAAGCCTACCCGGGGCCGGACTGGTTCGTCACACACAGGCCACGTCGTGGCGAGGCGCGTCCGCGCTGGTCAGGGCCCGGGTGACGGACGGCGCGAGGGCCGGTCAGGCGCTGAGGAAGACCATCCGGTTGAGGATCTGCAAGAGGTACACGACCACCAGCACGATCAGGAAGCTGGTGTCGAGGGCGATGCTGCCGATGCGCAGCGGCGGCACGAACCGGCGCACGAACATGATCGGCGGATCGGTGATCGAGTACACGATCTCCAGGACGAAGAGCACCGGCCCCTTCGGAGTCCAGGAGCGCGCGAAGATCTGGACCCAGTCCACGACCAGGCGGATCAGCATCAGCGCCAGGAAGATGAACAGGATCGTGTCGATGATCGATCCGAGCAGAAACACGTGGAGATCCTATCCAGGCAGATCCAGTGCCCCGCCGACTCGGCCTCGTCGAAAGTCCATCGAGTCCGCACCGAAGGGCCGGGGTGGCCCTGCGCCGCTTGAAAACCTCACGACTGGTTGAAAAAGCCACCCTCGGCGATGCGCTGCTTGTCCTCGGCGGCCACCGACACGTTGGGCGGCGAGAGCAGGAACACCTTGTTGGTGACGCGCTCGATGCTTCCGCGCACGGCGAACACCAGGCCGGCCGAGAAGTCGACGAGACGCTTGGCGTCGGAGTCGTCCATCTCGGAGAGGTTCATGATCACCGGCACGCCCTCGCGGAAGTTCTCGCCGATGGTGCGCGCCTCGTTGTAGGTGCGCGGGTGAAGGGTCGTGATCCGGGACAGCTCGGCCACCACGGAGGCCGGACCCTGCGGACGGCGACGCTCGGACAGGTCGGCCACCGGTGCGGGACGGGCGGGCTCGACGCGGTCGGCGCGGGCCTCACGACGGGCGGGCTGCTCGTCGTACTCGTCGTAGTACTCGTCGTCGTAGCGCTCGGTGTCCTCGAGCAGGCCGAGGTAGACACCCATCTTGCGCATCGCGCTGCCCATGACTCTTTGCCTTCCGGTACGGCACCTCGGCCCCGTCGACCTGGTGCTGCTGGCGTGCTCTGACCCTACCGTTCGGGAGGCCTCGGTCCGAGGACCGCGGAGCCAATCCGAACGTGTGTCGCACCTGTCTTGACGGCGTCCTCGAGGTCGCCGCTCATGCCTGCCGAGACCCAGATCGCGGCAGCGTCCACCCGGCGGACCTCATCGGCCAGCCGGGCGAGTCGTTCGAAGGCCGGGCGGGGGTCCTCACCCAGCGGTGCGACCGCCATCACACCGCGCAGCCGCAGGCCTTCGGCCTCGGCGACCCGCTCCGCGAGCGGCACCACCTCGGCCGGTGCCGCGCCGCCGCGAGCGGTCCCGGCGCCCGCGTCAGGGTCGAGGTTGACCTGCACCAGGCAGTCCACGATGGTGTCGCGCTCGTGCGCGCCCCGGGACAGCCCGGGCAGCAGCTTGGCGCGGTCGACCGACTCGACCACGTCGGCGTAGCCGGCCACGGCCTTCGCCTTGTTGCTCTGCAGGGTGCCCACGAAGTGCCAGCGCAGCCGCAGGTCGGCGCACTCGCGCGCCTTGGCCTCGGCCTCCTGGTGCCGGTTCTCCCCCACGTCCCGGACTCCCAGGTCGGCGAGCAGGTGTACGTCGGACGCCGGGAAGAACTTGGTGATCACCGTGAGCGTGACCTCGTCGGAGGAGCGACCCACCTCGGCACACGCGTCGGCGATCCGGGAGCGTACGTCGGCGAGCCGGGCGGCGACCTCGTCGCGCCGCGCGTCGGTGTAGCCGGGGACGTTCGTCGGGCCGGTCACGGCCGCACCCTCACGACCCCGGCGAGGCGGCCCGACTCGGGGCCCTGCCGGCGGTAGGAGAAGAGGTCGTCGTCCTCCCTGGTGCACCGGCCCACGTCGACCACCTCGACCGGGGCGTCCGACCGGCCGCCCGCGCCTCGCAGCTGCGCCAGGACGCCGGCACCGAGGTCGACGGACGGCGTGCCCCACGACGTCTCGGCGTAGGACTCCGGCACGGAGGCGGCGACCTCAGCACGCATCTCCTCGGGCACCTCGTAGCAGGCACCACACACGTGCGGCCCGACCCACGCGACCAGGCGTCGCGCCCCGAGCTCCCACATGGCCGCCAGCGCCGCGGGCACCACGCCGGCCACCAGTCCCGGTCGCCCGGCGTGCACCGCGCCCGCCACGCCACGGTCGGGGTCGGCGAGCAGCACGGGCACGCAGTCCGCGGCCCGTGCCGCGAGCACGATGCCGGGAACGGCGGTGACCAGGGCGTCGGCCTCCGGCGCCGGCGAGGCGGACTGCTCCTCGACGACGGCCACGGAGGCTCCGTGCACCTGGCGCATCAGCGCCACCGGGGTGTTGGGTGTGCCGGTGAACGCCTCGGCCAGGATCGCCAGGTTGGCGCGCAGGTCCCCGGACCGGTCGCCCAGGTCGAGCGACGCGTACGGACCGCCACTGACTCCTCCGTGGCGGTCCGTGAACGCGACGTCGACGCGTCCGCGCGTGTCCTGGTAGGCGAGCAAGGCCGAGGTCGACTCCCTACTTCAGGAAGTCGGGTACGTCGAGCTCGTCGTCGTCGAACTGCACCGGACGCGGCTGCCGCTGCGGCTGGGCCGGCTGGGCGGGCTGCGCCGTGCGCTCGGGCTGCTGCGCGGCGGCCGGGGCCTGCCGGGTCGGCTGCGGCCGGCTGCCCTCTCCGCCGGCGGGCTCGGACGGGTGAAAGGTGACCTGCGCCGGTGTCGTCGCCCTCGCTGCTCCGGCCTGCGTCGCCGCCGCCCGGGTGTCGGCCTGGCCCTGCTGCGGCAGCGGGTCCCGGCGCAGCACGGTGCCGGAGTCCCGGCGCTTCGGCATGCCGCCGTCGAAGCCGGCCGCGATCACGGTCACCCGCACCTCGTCGCCGAGGGCGTCGTCGATGACCGCACCGAAGATGATGTTGGCCTCGGCGTGCGCGGACTGGGACACCAGGGCGGCCGCCTCGTTGATCTCGAACAGGCCGAGGTCGGAGCCGCCGGCGATCGACAGCAGCACGCCGTGGGCGCCGTCGATGGAGGCCTCGAGAAGCGGGCTGGAGACCGCCATCTCGGCCGCCGCGACCGCACGGTCCTCGCCCCGCGCCGAGCCGATCCCCATCAGCGCCGAGCCGGCGTTGGCCATCACCGACTTGACGTCGGCGAAGTCGAGGTTGATCAGGCCCGGGGTCGTGATCAGGTCGGTGATGCCGGAGACACCCTGCAGCAGCACCTGGTCGGCCTGCTTGAAGGCGTCGAGCACCGACACGCTGCGGTCGCTGATGGACAGCAGCCGGTCGTTGGGGATCACGATGAGGGTGTCGACCTCCTCGCGGAGCTGGGAGATGCCCTCCTCGGCGGAGTTCGCGCGGCGGCGACCCTCGAAGGAGAACGGGCGGGTCACGACGCCGATGGTCAGCGCCCCGAGCGACCGCGCGATCCGAGCCACGACGGGCGCGCCACCGGTGCCGGTGCCGCCACCCTCTCCGGCGGTCACGAACACCATGTCGGCGCCCTTGATGACCTCCTCGATCTCCTCGGCGTGGTCCTCGGCGGCCTTGCCGCCGACCTCCGGGTTGGCCCCGGCGCCGAGTCCGCGGGTGAGCTCGCGGCCGATGTCGAGCTTGACGTCGGCGTCGCTCATGAGGAGGGCCTGGGCGTCGGTGTTGATCGCGATGAACTCGACGCCCTTGAGGCCGACCTCGATCATCCGGTTGACGGCGTTGACTCCACCTCCACCGATACCTACGACCTTGATCACGGCCAGGTAGTTCTGCGGTGCTGCCACGGCAGGTGCCTCTCACTGCTCGGGCTGCCCGACGTCGGGCAGACGGTGTATGTCGGTGGGGAAGTCGCCCGAGGCCTTCAAGAACCCTAACCCTGAAGTAGAGGGTTATAGTTATGTCAACCTCGTGCTTGTTGAAGAAACTAGGTGACCCGAGCACGGGCATCGGGCAAACACGCCGCGCGTCGCGGAAGTTTCTGGGGTTTGCTGCGTCAGCGCCGGATCACGGGCTGGCCGGGCACGCTGACGTCGTACAGCGAGGCGGGCTGGTCGAGCAGGACGGCGAGCACCTTCGCCTTGTCGGCGGTGTCCTCCGCGCTCCCCCAGCGCACCACCTTGCCGTTGCGCAGCCGCAGGGAGATCGTGTCCACGGTGTAGGCGCTGAGGTAGGCCACCCGGCCCGCGAGCCCGTCGGGCAAGGCATCGATGACCAGCGCCGCCTCGGCGAGCGCGTCGGTCTGGGTGTTGGCCCCCATCCGGATCAGCGGGAGGCTCGGCGGGCGGGACGGGTACCTGCGGAAGATCACGCCCTCGTCGTCGACCCCCTGCACCACCCCGTCACGGATGACGACGGCCACGGCGGTGCGCTCGGTGAGGTCGATGCGGACCCGGTCGGGCCAGGACCGGGAGACGTCGGCGTCGAGCACCGGCGTCAGCCGCTCGACCCGGGCCGCCACCGCACCGAGGTCGACAGTGGCCAGCGGCGAGCCCGTGGGGACGGCGGCGACCCGGCGCACCTCGCGCGGGTCGAGCACGCCCGCGCCGGCGATCTGGACCCCCGACACGGCGAGGACCGAGGAGAAGAACACCGTCCAGACCACACCGGCCACCAGGCCGGCGAGGGCGAGCACGGCGAGTACGACGCGCCAGGCGAGCCAGCGACGGGCCCACTGCCGGCGCGCGAACCGCTTGCGCGCCACCTGGATCGTGCGCTCGTCGGGGTCAACGGTCTTCGTCGGCACCTGGTCCCCCTTCGACGTCTGCGGTCTCGCGCTCTGCGAGCAGCTCCAGCACCTCGGGTCCCACGAGGGTCACGTCGCCGGCGCCGAGCGTCAGCACGAGGTCACCCGGACGCGCCCGCTCGACCAGTGCCGCCGGGGTGGCCGACCAGGACGGCACGAAGACGACCCGGTCGTCGGGCAACGGGACGTGCGCGGCCACGAGCTTGCCGTCGACACCGGGCTCGGGGTCCTCGCGGGCGACGTACACGTCCATGACGACGACCTCGTCGGCGGCGCCGAGCGCGCGGCCCATGCCGGCGCCGAAGAGCCGGGTGCGCGAGACCAGGTGCGGCTGGAACGCGACGACGACCCGACCGTCCCCGGCGAGCGCGCGGGCCGCCTGCAGGTCGCCGGTGATCTCGTTGGGGTGGTGGGCGTAGCTGTCGTAGACGCGCACGCCGCCGACCTGGCCCTTGAGCTCCATCCGGCGCCGGGTGCCGGTGAACGCCTCGAGGCCGCGCTTCAGGTCGGCGAACGAGAAGCCCAGCCGGAGGCCGGCGGCGAGGGCGGCGAGGGCGTCGAGGACGTAGTGCCGACCCGGGATCTGCAGGGCGATCTCGCCGAGCCGCCGGCCGCGGTCGATGACCGTGAACGTGGACGTCGACCCCACGAACGTCAGACCCTCGGCGCGCAGGTCGGCCCCCGCCGCCTCCCCCACCGCGACCACGCTCATCCCCTTCGCCCGGGCCTGGTCGACGAGGTCGGCCGCACCGGCATCGTCGGCACAGGCGACCAGGAAGCCGTCGTCGTCGATCCGGTCGAGGAACTGCGTGAACGCCTCGTGGTAGGCCTCCTCGGTCCCCCAGTTGTCGAGGTGGTCGGCCTCGACGTTGGTCACGATGGCGCCGTGCGGGGAGTACACCAGGAACGCCCCGTCGCTCTCGTCGGCCTCCGCGACGAACACGTCGCCACTGCCGTCGTGGGCGTTGGAGCCGGACTCGTTGAGCTCGCCACCGATCGCGAACGACGGGTCGGCGCCGCAGTGCTGGAGTGCCACGGTCAGCAGGGACGTTGTGGTGGTCTTGCCGTGCGTGCCGGCGACCGCGATCACGCGCCGGCCCTGCATCACCGACTCCAGCGCCGCCGAGCGCGGCAGGATCCTCAAGCCCCGCTCGTGCGCCTCCACCACCTCGGGGTTGTCCTCGCGCACCGCGGTGGAGACGACGAGCGTCTCGGCGTCGCGCACCTGGTCGGCGGCGTGGCCGACGTGGCAGCGTGCGCCGAGCGCCCGCAGCGCCTCGAGCGTGCGCGACTCCTTGGCGTCGCTGCCGCTGACCGTGATCCCCCGCGCGAGCATGATCCGGGCGATACCGGAGAGGCCGGCGCCGCCGATGCCGACGAAGTGCACCCGGCCGAGCTGGTCGGCGGGCAGCAGCACCTCGGGGACGGGAACCCTCACCGGGCCGCCTCGACGATCATTTGGGCGAGCCGCTCGTCGGCGTCGCGGGGGATCAGGTCCGCGGCGGCCGAGGACATCTCTTTCAGCCGGTCGTGGTCGGTGGCCAGACCGGGCACGGTGGCGGCGACCCACTCCGGCGTGAGCGCGGCGTCCTGGACGAGCAGCCCACCGCCCGCGTCCACCACGGGGCGGGCGTTGAGCGCCTGCTCGCCGTTGCCGATCGGCAGCGGCACGAAGATCGCCGGCAGGCCGGTCGCGGCCACCTCGGTGACCGTGTTGGCTCCGGCGCGGCACACCACCAGGTCGGCGGCGGCGTAGGCGAGGTCCATCCGGTCGACGTACGGCAGCACGACGTACGGCGGCAGACCGTCGGCACCCGGCTCGCCACCCGCCGGCGTCACCTCGTTGGCCGGGCCGATCACATGCAGCACCTGCACGCCGGCCGCGGCGAGGGCGGGTGCGGAGGCCGAGACGGCCTCGTTGATCCGGCGCGCCCCCTGCGAGCCGCCGGTCACCAGCAGCGTGGGACGGTCGGCGTCGAGCCCGAACGTCCGGCGTGCCTCGGCCCGCGACCCGGCCCGGTCGAGCGTCGAGATCATCCGGCGGATCGGCAGCCCGACGTAGCGGGCGTGCCTGAGCGGCGTGTCCGGGAAGCTGGTGGCGACGTGGGTGGTGAACCGGGCGCCGAGCTTGTTCGCGATGCCGGGCAGCGCGTTTCCCTCGTGCACGACCAGGGGCAGCCTGCGGCGGCGGGCCGCGAAGTACGCCGGCACGGAGACGTAGCCACCGAAGCCCACGACCACGTCCGGCCGGACCCGGTCGACCACCTCGAGGGCGCCCTTGACGGCGCCGCGCAGCCGCGCCGGCACCCGGACCAGGTCGGCGTTGGGCCGGCGCGGCAGCGGCACCGGAGGGATCAGCTCCAGCGGGTACCCGGCCTCCGGCACCACCCGGGTCTCGAGGCCGCGAGGCGTGCCCAGCGCGGTCACCTCCAGGTCCGGATCGAGACGGCGCAGCGCGTCGGCGGTGGCCAGCAGCGGAGACGTGTGCCCCGCGGTGCCCCCGCCGGCGAGAAGTACCTTCATGAATCCTTGCCCTGCTTGTCTGGCTGGAACGGGTGGTCGATCGGCTCCATCATCGCCCTCGGCGTGCCGGCCCTCCCCCGGCGGTCACCCCGGCCGGCGTACGACGACGGCGCTTGGCGCGCAGCGCCGCCCGGGCGCCGGGCTCCGAGCGGGCGAAGGAGACGAGCAGGCCGAGCGCGACCAGCGACGGCAGCAGCGCCGAGCCGCCGTAGGACACCAACGGGAGCGGGATCCCGATCACCGGAAGCAGCGCGAGCACCATGCCGACGTTGATCATCATCTGCACGGTGAGCCAGATCGTGATGCCGGCCGCCATGTAGCGCACGAACGGGTCCCGGGTGCGCACCGCGACCCGGATGCCGGCGTAGGCGATGGTCAGGAACAACGCCAGCACCAGGAGCGTGCCGACCAGGCCGAGCTCCTCGCCGAGCACCGCGAAGATGAAGTCGGTGTGCGCCTCGGGCAGGCTGCCCCACTTCTGCTGGCTGGCCGAGATCCCCTTGCCGAAGATGCCGCCGCTGGACATCGCGAACAGGCCGTGAGCGGGCTGCCAGCCGGCCCCCTCGTAGTCCTTGAACGGGTCGGCGAAGTTGGTCAGTCGCTCGAGCCGCTCCTGGCTGGTGGTGGCCAGCCAGAGCACGAGCACCCCGACCACGCTGATGCCCAGCACGAACAGGCGACCCGGCGCGCCGACCACCCAGAGCATGCCGAGCACGATCGCGAGCAGCACCAGCGCGGTGCCGAGGTCCTTCTGCGCCACGACCAGGGCGACGACGACCCCGGTGACCGGCGCCATCGGGATCAGCGCGTGTCTCCAGTCGCCGAGCAGCCGCTCCTTGCGCGCGTAGAGGTCGGCGCACCAGAGGACCACCGCGAGCTTGGCCAGCTCCGACGGCTGGATCTGGACCGGGCCGAGGTCGAGCCAATTGGTGTTGCCGTTGACCTCCACGCCCATGCCCGGCACCCGGGTGAGGGCGAGCAGCACGATGGCCGCGAGGATGCCGGGCCAGGCGAGGCCGCGGATCAGCCGGTGCGGCAGCCTGGACACCACGAAGGCGATCGGCAGCGCCAGGAGCACCCAGGTCAGCTGGCGCAGGAAGATGTGATAGCTGTCGTCGTAGATCTTGAACGACCGCACGCTCGAGGCGCTGAGCACCATCATCAGACCGATGGTCAGCAGCAGCGTGGACGCGCCGAGCAGCAGGTAGTACGACGTCAACGGCCGGTCGAGCGCGTGCCGCACGGACGCGAGCCAGCCCGACGGCTCGGGGTCGCGGGAGGACGGACGGGGGCCGGGGCGAAGGCCGCTGCGCGGGTCCCCTGCCGTCGTGGTCAACGCTGCTCCTCGGTCGAAGGTCTCGACGGGCTCGACCACCCTGGTCAGGGCTACCGGTCGCGGAGGCGGAGCACCGACTCGGCGAAGGCATCCCCGCGAGCACCGTAGTTCGCGAACATGTCCATGGACGCGCATCCCGGGGCCAGCAGCACGGTGTCTCCCGGTTGGGCCAGGCCGGCCGCGGCACCGACGACGCGGTCCATGACAGAAGTGTCGCCGCCCTCGACCGCGATCACCCGGACATCCGGCGCGTGTCGCGCGAGGGCGTCCGCGATCAGGTCGCGGTCGCGGCCGAGCAGCACGACCCCGCGCAGCCGCTCGCGCACGCCAGTGACCAGGTCGTCGAACGAGGCCCCCTTGGCCAAGCCGCCGGCGACCCAGACGACCGGGTCGTAGGCCTGCAGGGACGACTTCGCCGCGTGCGGGTTGGTGGCCTTTGAGTCGTCGACCCAGCGCACACCGTCGACGATCGCGACCTCCGCGATCCGGTGACCGTCGGGCTTGAACGCTCGCAGCCCGTCGCGGACGGCCGTCGCAGGGACACCGACCGACCGGGCCAACGCCGACGCCGCCAGGGCGTTGGCCACGAAGTGCGGCGCGTCGGAGGCGAGGTCGGCCACCGTGCACAGCTCGGCGGCGGTGCCGGCCCGTTCCTCGACGAACGCCCGGTCGGCCAGGACGTCGTCCACGAGTCCGACCATGCCGACACCCGGCGTACCGAGGGTGAAGCCGATGGCGCGTGCGCCCTCCACCACGTCGGCGTCGCGGACGAGCTGCTCGGTCACCGGGTCGGCGACGTTGTAGACGCACGCGGTGCGGACCCGTTCGTAGATGCGGCCCTTGTCCGCGGCGTAGTCGGCCATCCCCTGGGGGCCGGTGTACCAGTCCAGGTGGTCCTGGGCGACGTTGAGCACGGCGGCCGACTCGGCCGCCATCGTGTGCGTGTAGTGCAGCTGGAAGCTGGACAGCTCCACGGCGTAGACGGCGTACGGCTCGGGGTCCATCACCGCCTCGACGATCGGCAGCCCGACGTTGCCGCAGGCGACCGACCGCAGGCCGGCGGTCCTCAGGATGCCGTCGAGCATCTGCACGGTGGTGGTCTTGCCGTTGGTCCCGGTCACGCACAGCCAACGACCGGGGTGCTCCGGGTCGCGCAGCCGCCAGGCGAGCTCGACCTCGCCCCAGACCGGCAGGCCGCGGGCGTACGCCGCCACCAGCGCGGGCGCGGTGGGAGGGACGCCGGGTGACGTGACGAGCACGTCGACGTCGTCGGGCAGCGCGGCGGAGGCGCCGGCGCCGATGCGGACCGTCGCGCCGAGGACCTCGAGCAGCTCGGCCTTCTCCTGCTGCTCGGGGGTGGCGGACTCGGCCACGACGGTCACCGACGCGCCGACGTGGAGCAGGTTGTCGGCGGCGGCGAAGCCGGAGACGCCGATGCCGACGACGACGGCGCGGACGCCGGACCACGGGGTGGAGCGGTCGAGCCGGCCCAGGTCAGGCACCGGAGACCCACTCGGCGTAGAAGATTCCGAGGCCGGCCGCGACCGAGAGCCCGTTGATGATCCAGAACCGGATGACCACGGTGATCTCGTCCCAGCCCTTGAGCTCGAAGTGGTGGTGCAGGGGCGCCATCCGGAAGATCCGCTTGCCACCGCTGAGCTTGAAGTAGCCGACCTGCATCATCACCGACAGCGCCTGGATCACGAACAGGCCGCCGAGGATCGCGAGCAGGAACTCGGTGCGGGTCAGGATCGCCAGCCCGGCGAGCGCGCCGCCGAGCGCCAGGGATCCGGTGTCGCCCATGAAGATCTTCGCCGGCGAGGCGTTCCACCACAGGAACCCGAAGCAGGCGCCGGTGAGGGCGGCCGCGATGACGGCGAGGTCGAGCGGGTCGCGTACCTCGTAGCACTTCGGGCCGGGGCTGATCACGCAGGACTGGTTGTTCTGCCAGATGTTCACCAGCGTGTAGGCGCCGAAGACCATCGTCGACGCGCCGGTCGCCAGGCCGTCCAGACCGTCGGTCAGGTTCACCGCGTTGCTGGCGCCGGAGATCATCACCAGGATCAGGAGGACGACGAGCACTGTCGGCAACGTCCACCGCTCCATGTCCCGGGTGAACGAGATGGCCTTGGACGCCGGGGTCTCACCGCGGGCGTCGGGCATGGTCAGGGCCAGCCACCCGAAGGCGACCGCGATGATGGTCTGGCCGGCCATCTTCGCCTTGCTGCGCAGGCCCAGGCTGCGCTGCTTGGCGATCTTGATGTAGTCGTCGAGGAAGCCGACGGTGCCGAGCCCGACGAGCAGGCCGAGCAGGAGCACGCCGGACCACGACGGCATGTCCTGGGTGATCAGCTTGGCCAGCGCGTAGGCGAGCACCACCGAGAGGATGATGACCAGGCCGCCCATCGTCGGCGTCCCGCGCTTGGTGTGGTGCGTGGTCGGACCGTCGTCGCGGATGAGCTGGCCGTAGCCCTTGGCCACCAGCACGCGGATCGCCACCCGGGTGCCGAGCAGCGTGAAGAGCAGCGAAAGGCCGCCGGCGAGCAGGATTGCCCTCATCGGCCCGCCTCTCCCATCTCCGGTGTCTCGGTGAGCAGTGCCTCGGCCACCTGTTCGAGCGCGGCGGCGCGGGACGCCTTGAGCAGCACCACGTCGCCCGCGGACAGGTGCTCGCGCAACCAGGCGAGGGCCGCGTCGTTGTCGTCGACGTAGACGGACTCCCCGCCCCAGGAACCCTCGAGACACGCGCCCAGGTGGATCGGTCGCGCCGGTTCACCCACCACCACGAGCTGTTGGATGTCCAGGCGCACGGCCAGTCTGCCAACCGTGTCGTGCTCCTCGGTCGCCGACGCGCCCAGCTCGCGCATCTCTCCGAGAACCGCGACCGTGCGCGCGCCGGGCCGGCCGCGGCCGATCTCGGCCAGCGACTTCAGCGCCGCCCGCATCGAGTCGGGGTTCGCGTTGTAGGCGTCGTTGAGCACGGTGACGCCGTCGGCCCGCTCGTGGACCTCCATGCGCCAGCGCGAGACGTTGTCGGCCTCGGAGAGCCAGCGCGCGACGTCGCGCAGGCGCAGGCCGACGGCCAAGGCGACGGCAGCGGCGGCGGCGGCGTTGCCGGCCTGGTGCTCCCCGAGGCCGCGCAGGGACACCCGGGCGCGGTCGTCGGCGGTGACCAGGTCGAACGACGCACGGGTCATCTCGTCGGTGGCCAGCCCCTCGATCCGTACGTCGGACGTGGCGGCCTCGCCGAACGTGAGCACGGCCTCCCGGGTCCGCGAGGCCATCGCCGACACCAGGGGGTCGTCGGCGTTGAGCACCGACGTACCGCCCGGGACGACCGCCTCGACGAGCTCGCCCTTCGCCTGGGCGATCGCCTCCTGGGAGCCGAACTCCCCCACGTGCGCCTTGCCGACGTTGAGCACCAGCCCCACGTGCGGCGGCGCGACCTCGCACAGCTCGCGGATGTGCCCGATGCCCCGCGCGCCCATCTCCAGGACGAGGTAGCGCGTCGAGGCGTCGGCCCGCAGCGCGGTGAGCGGCATGCCCAGCTCGTTGTTGAAGGAACCGAAGGTGGCGACCGTGCGGCCGGCCCGCGAGAGCACCTGCGCCAGCAGGTCCTTGGTGCTGGTCTTGCCCTGTGACCCGGTCAGGCCGATCACGGTGAGGTCGGGCAGGGCCGCGACCACGTGCCGGGCCAGGGCGGCCAGCGCGGCCATGACGTCGTCGACGACGACGGCCGGGACGCCGACCGGTCGCGACGCGAGCACCGCCGCGGCGCCGGCCCCGACCGCCGTGGCGGCGTACTCGTGGCCGTCCACCCGCTCCCCGGCGAGCGCGACGAAGAGCCCGTCCTGCTCGGCGACCCGGCTGTCGATGAAGGCCGGTCCGCCGACGGTGCCACCGGCGTCGTCGTGGACGGTGCCGCCCACCACCTCGGCGATCTCGGGCAGCGTCATCGGGATCATCGGCGCACTCCTCGGCGCAGCTCCTCGAGCAGCACCTCACGGTCGTCGAACGGGTGCACGGTGCCGTGCACCTCCTGCCCGGTCTCGTGGCCCTTGCCGGCGACCACCAGGACGTCCCCGTCCGCGGCCAGCGAGACGGCCAGCCGGATCGCGGCCCGCCGGTCGCCCTGCTCGTGGAGCTCGGCGCGCTCGCCGTCTGGGACCTGGTCGGCACCCGCCAGCATCGCGGCCCGGATCGTCGCCGGGTCCTCCGACCGCGGGTTGTCGTCGGTCACCACCAGGACGTCCGCCAGCCGAGCCGCGATCTCACCCATCAGGGGTCGCTTGCCGGGGTCGCGGTCGCCGCCGGCGCCGAGCACGACCAGGAGACGCCGCGCCTGCGGGCGGAGCGCGGTGAGCGCGGCGGCGACGGCGTCGGGCTTGTGCGCGTAGTCGACGACGGCGAGGAAACCCTGGCCCGCGTCGACGCGCTCGAGCCGGCCCGGGACCCCGGTGGACGCCGCCATCCCCTCGGCGACCAGCCGCGGGTCGATGCCGGCCTCGCCCAGCGCGGCGATCGCGCAGAGGGCGTTGGACACGTTGTAGTCACCGGTCAGCGGCACCCGTGCCGGGACTGAGTCGCCCGTCGGGGTGTGCACGGTGAACGTCGACCCGGCGGGCTCGACGCGGACGTCGTCGGCCCACCAGTCCGCGTCCGCGCCCTCGGTGGAGAACGTGCGGACCGGGATCGTTGCCTCGTCGCGCAACCGGCGGCCGTGCTCGTCGTCGATGTTGACCAGGCCCAGCCGCGCCCGCTCCGGGGTGAACAGGTCGGCCTTGGCGTCGAAGTACTCCTCCTCGTCGGCGTGGAAGTCGAGGTGGTCGCGGCCGAGGTTGGTGAAGCACGCCACGTCGAAGACGACGCCGTCGACGCGGCCCATCACGAGGGCGTGGCTGGACACCTCCATCGCGCAGGCCGCGACCTGTTCCTCCACCATCACCCCGAACAGCGCGTGCAGGTCGGGCGCCTCGGGCGTGGTCAGGGAGCTGGCCACGTCGGTGCCGTTGACGCGGGTGCCGACCGTGCCGACCACCGCCGCGCGCAGCCCGGCCTCGGTGAGGGCGGCCTCCGCCAGGCGCGTGGTCGTGGTCTTTCCCTGGGTGCCGGTGACGGCCACCAGCTTCAGCCGGGCGGCGGGCCGGCCGTAGACCCGGGCGGCGAGCTCTCCCACGACGGCCCGCGGCCGCTCCACGACGAGCACCGGCACGTCCAGCCCGTCGCAGATGTCGGCGCCGGCCGGGTCGGTCAGCACGGCCCGGGCGCCGGACGAGACGGCCTGGACGGCGTAGCTCGCGCCGTGGCTGCGGGCGCCCGCCGGGGCCACGTACAGGTCTCCGGACAGCACCCGCTCGGAGCTGATCGTGATGCCGGTGACGGTCATCTCCGGGTCGCTGCCGCGGATCTCGAGGAGTGCGTCCTTCAGCCACTCGGCGACCGTCCGGAGAGACGTCTCCCGGGGACTGCGGGGTCGCGTCGGGATCACGCCTGCGGGTCCGGCCACAGCCGAGAGGCTAGCCCCGTGGCGGTCACCACTCGACGACGGGGCGGGGCGCGACCGAGCCGGTCGGCGGCACGGCGTACTTCTGCAGCAGGTGCGTCATGATCTTGCGGAACGCCGGTCCCCCGACCGAGCCGCCGCCACCTCCGTTGCGGGGGTTCTGCACCACCACGTACACCACGAACCGCGGGTCGTCGGCGGGCGCGAAGCCCGCGAACGACACGGTGAACGTGCCGTCGTAGCAGCCGCACTTCGCGCCGACACGCTGCGCGGTGCCGGTCTTGCCGGCCACCCGGTAGCCGGGGATCGCGGCCCCCGGCGCGGTGCCCTCCTCCAGGTCCGTGACCGCCTCCATCATCGCCGCCGTCTGCCGCGCCGCGTCCTCGCTGACCACCCGGTGCCGGGTCGCGGTGTCGGACCCGACCTCGACGCCGGCGGACGTGGTGGCGCGGCCCTTGACCAGGCTCGGCTGCACGTAGACGCCCCCGTTGGCGATGGCATTGACGGCCGCGGTCATCTGCACCGCACTGACCGCGACACCTTGGCCGAAGGAGATGGTGTCCTTGGTCAGGGTGCCCCAGGACCGCCACGGCGGCAGCACACCGGCGGACTCGCCGTCGACGCCGAGCCCGGTCCGCCGGCCGAGGCCGAACGCCCGCAAGTAGCGGTAGTAGGGGCGCTGCCTCATCTCGCGGGCGGCGAGCACGGTGCCGATGTTGGACGACTTGGCGATCACGCCGGTCATCGTCAGCCGCAGCCTGCCGTGCGTGAAGTAGTCGCGCAGGGGCGCCTCACCGGGTCGCGGCAGCGAGGGCGGCACCGTGATCCGGGTGTCGGGGGTGACCTTGCCCGCGTCGAGCAGAGCCGCCACGGTGAGCACCTTGTTGACGGAGCCTGGCTCGTAGGCGTCGCGCAGCGCCCGGGCGCCGAGGTCGGACTCCGGCGACAGGGTCGGCTGGTTGGCGTCGTACGTCGGGTAGTCGGCGACGCTGAGCAGCTCGCCGCTGCGGGTGTCCATGACCACCGCCGACCCGGAGTCGCCGCCCGCCCCCTGCACCGCGGTGCGGAGCACGCGCTGGGTGTACCACTGCACGTCGCGGTCGATGGTGAGCGCGATGTCCTCGCCGGACTTCGGGGCGATCACCTCGTTGTCGCCCAGCGGCAGCCGGTTGCCGTCGCCCTGCTCGTAGGTGGTCGAGCCGTCGACGCCGGCGAGCACCTCGTCGAACATCAGCTCCGTGCCCTCGGCGGCGTGGCCCTCGGCGTTCGTGAAGCCGACCAGGTTGGCGGCGACGTCCTTGGCGGGGTAGTCGCGCACGGGGTCGCGCTGGGTGGTCACGCCGGAGAAGCCGCGAGCCTCGATCTCGGCGAGCACCTCCCGGGCCACGGTCGAGGGGACCCGGCGGGCGAGGTACTGGAAGCGGGTGTCGGGCTTGCGCAGCCGGGTGAGCAGCTCGAAGTAGTCGACCTGGAGCCGCCGGCCGACGATCGTCGCGATCTCGCTGGCGTGCTGCTTGGTCAGCGTGGGGTCGGCGACCAGCATCAGCCCGTCGACGGACTCGGCGAGCGGCACGCCGTTGCGGTCGGTGATCGCGCCGCGGGTGGCGGGCAGGTCGATGCTGACCACGCCGCCCTCGGCCTCGGCCTTGGCGACGTACACCTGGGCGTCGATGCCCTGCAGCTGGAACAGCCGCGCGGCGAACACCGACACGATCATCGCGATCAGGATCAGGCCCACGCGCAGCCGGAGGATGGTCGCGCCCCGTCGCGAGGACCGGCGCGGGCGGCGTCTGCCTGCGGTCAACGATTGCTCCCCTGCTGGCCTGCGGCCCGTCCCTCCCGGTCCCGCTGGCTCTTTGTACCTGCTCGGTCGCCCCGGTCCCGGCTCGCCGCGCCGTCGTCGTCGCTGCCGGTCTCGGCCGGGACGATCACCACGTCGGGGCGCAGCACCTTGGGCTTCGGGGCGGGCAGCGGTGCCACGCGGATCCCGTCCTGGGGCACGGCGGGGGTCGGGTTGCCGAGCACCTGTCCGTCGGAGAGCCGGATGAACGCGGGGTTGGCGGGCGGCACCATGCCGATGCTCCGGGCCTCGGCCGCCACCCGCTGCGGGTCGCGGAGGGTCTCGAGCTCCATCTGCAGCGACTGCTCCTCCGCGGCGAGGAGCTGCGCCTGCTGCTCGAGCGCGGTCGCCTGGAACGACGCCTGCTGCATGGACGTGTTGAACAGCAGCAGTCCGACGACACCACCCACGAGCAGCAGCGAAACCAGCGCCACGAACGGCACCCGCGGCGCCCGGCCGGCGCGACGGGGTACGACGGTGAGCCGGGCCCGCTCGACGGCGGCCTCGGCGATCCGCGGCACCCGGCTGCGCGGTGAGAACTCGTTCGACATCTGCTGGCTGGCCGGCTGGCTCATGCCGCTCCCCCTCTGGTCATGGAGACCCGTTCCACGGCCCGCAGCCGCACCGACGCGGCTCGCGGGTTCTGCTCGATCTCCTCGTCGGACGCCTTCTCCGCCCCGCGCGTCACCAGCCGGTAGGCGGGTTCGCTCCCCTCGGGCACGAACGGCATGTCGGGAGGTACGTCGCTCCTGGTCACCTCGACGAACGCCTGCTTGGTCAGCCGGTCCTCCAGCGAGTGGTAGGACATGACCACCACCCGGCCACCGACCCCGACCGCCTCGATCGCCGCCGGCAGCGCCCGGCGCAGCACCGACAGCTCGTCGTTGACCTCGATGCGCAGCGCCTGGAAGGTGCGCTTCGCGGGGTGGCCGCCGGTGCGGCGAGCCGGCGCGGGGATCGCCTCGTAGAGCAGCTCGACCAGGCGCGCCGAGCGGGTGAACGGCTCGCGGGCCCGCTCCCGGACCACCGCCTCGGCGATCCGGCGCGCGAACTTCTCCTCGCCGTACTGCCGGAGGATGCGCGCCAGCTCCTCGACCGGGTACTCGTTGAGCACGTCGGCCGCCGTGGGGCCCGTCGTGTCGTCCATCCGCATGTCGAGCGGTGCGTCCTCGGCGTAGGCGAAGCCACGCTCCCGGACGTCGAGCTGCATCGAGGAGACGCCGAGGTCGAACAGCACGCCCTCGACGTGCGCCAGGCCGAGGTCCGCGAGCACCTCGGCGACCTCGTCGTAGACCGCGTGCACGAGGGTCAGCCGCTCGGCGTACGGCGCGAGCCGCTCGCGGCTGCGGTCCAGGGCGTGCGTGTCGCGGTCGATGCCGACGACCCGGGCCTCGGGGAACCGCTCCAGCACGGCTTCGCTGTGCCCGCCGAGGCCCAGGGTGGCGTCGACGAGCACGGCACCCGGCCGCGCGAGCGCGGGCGCGACGAGGGCGACGACCCGGTCGAGGAGCACCGGGACGTGGGCGGCGGCGGCCATGGGCTAGGCGCCCTGCCCGGCGAGGGTGACCAGCAGGAGCATCGCGCCGGCCAGCGCCGTGGACGCGGCGGCGGTGAAGACGATGACGGCCATCCCGTCGCGCACCTCGTGCCGCACCCGGCGTACCGCCTTCGGCTGCGGACGCGGCGGCGTCAGCCGCTGTGCCAGTGACGTGCTGCTCATGAGCTCGACCCCTCGGGTTGGCCCCGAGGGGGCCGGTGGCAGATGTACTGGTCGCGCGGGTCTCACGGAGATCTCGGTGTTCTCGTCGGTTCGCCGAACCAGGTCCGGCGTCCGCCCGTCTCGGAGGGAAGTTGCCTTCTGGCACCGGGGAAGGTGTGCCAGACGGCTCCGAGGGGGCGGACGCAAGACCTCGCCCGGCGACCCTTTTCGGTGAGCCCGCTGTTCGGTTGTCTGAGTTGTCTGGGTTGGCTGAGTCGTCGTGGCGGCTGTCACAGGCCCGGGAAGAGGTCCTCGGACAGGTCCGCGAAGGCCTGTTCCTGCTCGTCGGAGTAGGTCTGCCACGAGGCGGCGTCCCAGATCTCGACCCGGTTCATCGCCCCGATGACGATGCAGTCCTTCGAAAGCGACGCGTAGTCCCGCAGCATCGGCGGGATGGTCACGCGGCCCTGCTTGTCCGGCGTCTCGTCGGAGGCGCCGGCGAAGAACATGCGGACGTAGTCCCGCGCGGCCTTGTTGGTGACGGGCACCTCGCGCAGCCGCTCGGTGAGCTTGCCGAACTCGTCCATCGACCACACGTAGAGGCAGCGCTCCTGCCCTCGAGTGACCACAAGACCCTCCGCAAGCTCGTCCCGGAACTTCGCCGGGAGGAACAGGCGCCCCTTGTCATCGAGCCGGGGTGTGTAGGTGCCGAAGAACATCAGCACCCTCCCCAGCTCGATGCGAAAGAGGCTCCCTCTCCTCCACTGCGCCCCACTCTACTCCACTTCCCTCCACCGTCAACCATTTCCACCGTTTCCAGCGGGTGTTTCGGGGCTGTTTCGGAGGCTGTCTCGGGCGCCGCAGGGACGCCGGCCGGGCGGGTGGAGCGGGTGGCGAGCCGCGGTGGAGCGAAGTGGGGGGACCGTGGAGCAGACCCCTCGGGCGTGCGGGTGCCGGGATGTGGTCCGGCTCGGCACACTGGGAGGTAGCCCGGTCGGCCAACGACCTGGTAACGGTGTCCGCCTGGGTTCGCGGGGAGCGGTGACAGCCCGTCGGTGGATGAGGTTGACTACCTCCACCGATCAGGGGGAGACACCGCACCGGTGTGGCCGAGGACAGGAAGAGGAGCGCGTGACCTCAACAGGAGCGCAGACGCACGGCGGCAGCACCGGCTCGGCCGGCGGCGGCGCCGACCTCGACACGCTGGCCCGGGTCACCGGCCGGGTCCGCACCGGCATCGAGAAGGTCATCGAGGGCAAGCCCGAGGTGGCGAAGCTGGCGCTCGTGGTTCTGCTCGCAGAGGGCCACCTGCTCATCGAGGACGTGCCCGGCGTCGGCAAGACGATGCTCGCCAAGACCCTGGCCCGCTCCATCGACTGCTCGGTGCGGCGGATCCAGTTCACCCCCGACCTGCTGCCCTCCGACGTCACGGGCGTCTCCGTGTTCAACCAGGACTCCCGCGAGTTCGAGTTCCGTCCGGGCGGGGTCTTCGCGAACATCGTGGTCGGCGACGAGATCAACCGCGCCAGCCCCAAGACGCAGTCGGCCCTGCTCGAGTGCATGGAGGAGCGTCAGGTCACGGTCGACGGTTCGACATACCACCTCGAGGCGCCGTTCATGGTCGTCGCGACCCAGAACCCCATCGAGATGGAGGGCACTTACGCCCTGCCGGAGGCGCAGCGCGACCGGTTCATGGCCCGGGTGTCGATGGGCTACCCGGTAGAGGCGGCCGAGATCGCGATGCTCGACAGCCACACCCGGACCAACCCCCTCGACGACCTCGAGCCCGTCACCGACGCCGCCGAGATCCGCAAGCTGATCGCCATCGTCGGCGACGTCTACGTCTCCGACGCCGTGCAGCGCTACGCGGTCGCGATCGCGACCGCCACCCGGCGCTCCCCCGAGCTGATGCTCGGTGCCTCTCCTCGCGCCACGCTGCACCTGGTGCGCGCGGCGAAGGCCTCGGCCGCGATCGCCGGGCGTGACTACGTCATCCCCGACGACGTCCAGGACCTCGCCGGGCAGGTGCTCGCGCACCGGCTGCTGCCGACGGTGGAGGCGTCGATGAGCGGCCGTACGCCGGAGGCGGCGCTGCGCCAGATCGTGGCTGGCGTGCCGATGCCCGAGAGCCGACGCACCTCCTAGAGGATCGACCACCATGCGTGAGGCACTGTCCGCCCTGACCACCCGAGGCCGGGCGTTCCTCGCCGCCGGGATCACCGCAACGGTGTGCGCGATCTTCCTCGGCTACGACGAGCTGGTGCGCGTCGGCGCGCTGCTCGTGCTGGTGCCGCTGGCCACCGCGTGGTTCCTGGGTCGCAGCCGCTACCGGCTCGGTCTGGTGCGCACGCTCACCCCCTCACAGGTCACGGCCGGCCAGCAGTCGCGGGTGACCATCGACCTGACCAACGACGGCCGGATGCCGACCGGGCTGCTGCTGCTCGAGGACCAGGTCCCCTACGTGCTCGGCAGCCGTCCGCGGTTCGTGGTCGACCGGATGGGGCCCCGGTGGAAGCGGCAGATCGGCTACGTCGTGCGCTCCGACGTGCGCGGCAAGTTCACCGTCGGCCCGATGAAGGTCCGGCTCAGCGACCCGTTCGGCATGGTCGAGCTGGACCGCACCTTCCAGACCGTGTCGAAGCTGGTGGTGACACCACGCGTGATCCCACTGCCGCCGGTGCCGCTGTCGGGCGCCTGGACCGGCTCCGGTGACAACCGGCCGCGCGCCTTCGCCAGCGGCAGTGCCGAGGACGTCACGGTGCGGGAGTACCGCCGGGGCGACGACCTGCGGCGCGTGCACTGGCGCAGCAGTGCGCACGCCGGCGAGCTGATGGTGCGACGCGAGGAGCAACCCTGGCAGTCCCGCGCCACGCTGTTCCTCGACAACCGCAAGATCGCGCACGCCGGCTCCGGCGCTGCCTCGTCGCTCGAGCACGCAGTGGTGGTCGCGGCTTCGATCGGGGTGCACCTCATCCAACGCGGTTTCAACGTGCGGCTGGTGACCGCGGCCGGCGAGGAGTCCGCACCGCAGTGGCACGAGCACGGCGCGATGGGTGCCGAGACCGGTCCGCTGCTCGAGTCGCTGGCCGTGGTCACCGAGGTGACGCACCCGCACATCGACGTGAAGTGGCTGCAGGACGGCGGGCACTCCGGGCTCCTGATCGGCGTGCTCGGGCTGGTCGCCGAGCACGACCAGCCGATCCTCACCCGGATGCGGCACTCGGCGGCCGCGGCGATGGCGTTCACCCTCGACGTACCCGCCTGGGGACGCGCCCACCAGGTCGTGGCCGGCACCCCGGTCGTGCCCTGGCTCACCGGCCACGGGTGGCGGGCGGTGTCCGCCGGCCCGAAGGACCCGGTGCCGTCGACCTGGCAGGAGCTCGGCCTGCTCGGGAAGACCCGGGTCGGCACCCGAGCGACCGCCCTCACCCCCCGGGGCGTGTCGTGAGGAACCGCCATCTCGGCCTGCCCGCCACCACCCTCGTCTCGGCGCTGGCGGCGCTGACCACCTGGGTCACCCTGCTGGCCTGGACGCCGTTCTCCGAACGTCCTAGCGCCTACATGGTGCCGCTGGCCTGGGCCGGGGTGCTGGTGGCCACCACCGGCGCGCTGCTCCGGGCCGCGCGGGTGCCCGCCGTGCCGGTGCTGCTCGGACAGGTCATCGTCGTGGGTGGCTGGCTGCACCACCGTTGGGCGGGCGAGGAGGCCTGGGGCGGCTGGGTGCCGACCGGCGACTCGCTCAGGCTCGTCGCCACGACCTTCGCCGACGCGGCCGAGGTGGCCCGGGCCTTCGCGGCACCGGTCCCGGCCAGCGTGGTCGGCTTCGCCCCGCTGCTGATCGTCTCCGGCGCGGCCACCCTGCTGCTCGTCGACTTCATCGCCTGCGGCCTGCGGCACGCGCCGGTGGCCGGCCTCCCACTCCTGGCGGCGTACACCGCGCCGATCAGCATCCTCGACGGCGGCGTCTCGTGGGTGAAGTTCGCGGTCGGGGCGATGTGCTTCCTGTTCCTCATCGCGGCCCAGGAGGCGACCCGGCTGGGCCACTGGGGCCGCCAGGTCACCGGCGGCCGGATCTTCGACAGCCAGAGCACCGAGGTGAGCAGCCAGGCGTTGTGGTCCTCCGCGCGCAAGATCGGTGCCACCGCCACCGGGCTGGCCGTGGTCGTCCCGCTGCTCGTGCCGACCTTCACGGTGAGCCTGTTCGACGGGCTCGGCAACGGACCCGGTGGCGGCGGCGACTCGGTGTCGCTGTCGAACCCGATGACCAACATGCAGCGCGACCTGTCCCGCGGGCTCGACGTCGACCTGGTCCGGGTGACCACCTCGGACCCCGACCCGTCGTACCTGCGGACGACGGTGCTCGACCGCTTCGACGGCGAGGCGTGGCGCCCGGCCGGACGGGCCATCCCGCAGACCCAGCGGGCCGACGGCCTGGTCCCCCGCCCGCCCGGCCTGGACGCCGGCATCGAGCGCGAGACGTTCCCGTGGCGGATCGACGTCAACCCGGACTTCGAGTCCCGCTGGCTGCCGGCGCCGTACCCGGTCGTCGCGATCAACGCACCCGGCGACTGGCGCTACGACCGCCGGACCTTGGACTTCATCTCGGCCGCCGAGGGGCAGGACACCGGCGGGATCAGCTACTCGCTCGACGCGCTCCGGGTGAGCCCGTCCGCCGCCGAGCTCGCCGACGCCGGGCCGGCGCCGGCCACCGTCTTCGGGCCGATGACCGAGCTGCCGGACATGCCCGCGTCGGTGACCGAGCTGGCCCGCAGCGTCACCGACTCGGTCGAGTCCAAGTTCGAGAAGGCGGTGGCGCTGCAGCAGTTCTTCCGCGTCGAGGGCGGCTTCGACTACTCCCTGGAGGTCGGACCCGGCAACGGCCTCGAGGAGCTGGAGACGTTCCTGACCGAGCGGAGGAGCGGCTACTGCGAGCAGTTCGCCACCGCGATGGCCCTGATGGGCCGCTCCCTCGCGATCCCGTCGCGGGTGGCCGTCGGGTTCCTCCGGCCCGACGACGGCGGCGAGAGCACCTACGTCTACAGCTCGCACGACCTGCATGCCTGGCCGGAGATGTACTTCGATGGAGTCGGCTGGGTGCGCTTCGAACCGACGCCCGGCGTGCGGGCCAACTCGGTCCCGACGTACACCCGTCAGGACGTCGCGCCCAGTGACCCGTCGGCACCGACGTCGTCCTCGTCACCGCAGCCGAGCCAGCTGAACCGGTTCGACGACCCGACCGTCGCGGCCGGCGGGGGCGCCGGCGGCGGCGGTGGCGGGATCGACCTCCGCGCCGTGCTGGCGTGGCTGGGCGGTCTGCTGGCCGTCGTCGCGCTGGCCGCCCTGCCCCGTTCGCTGCGGGCCTGGCTGCGGCGGCGCCGCTGGGAGGATGCCGGTGACCCGGTCCAGCTCGCCGAGGCCTCCTGGGCCGAGCTGCGCGACAGCGCCCTCGACCTCGGCATCGCCTGGGACGACACCGTCACCGTGCGCTCCCGGGCCCGCGGCCTGGTCACGTCGTTCGCGATGCCCGGCGCCGACGACGACGCGCTGGCCCGCGCCGAGCAGCGCGGACCGGACGCCAACCCCGACGCCACCCGGGCGCTCGACCGGCTGGTCCGGCTGGTCGAGCTGGCCCGCTACGCCCGGCGGGTGCCCCCGTCGGAGGCCGAGGTCGGTGCCGCCCAGGCCGACGTCGACACCTGTGTCGAGGCGATGCGCGCCGGGGCGAGCCGCCGGGCCCGGACCCGCGCCACCTGGCTGCCCGCCTCCCTGGTCGCCCAGTGGACCGCCTCCAGCGACGCCCGCCGACGCGCCGCGCGCGCCCGGCTCGACGAGCCCGGCGTGGACCGCGCGGTCTGACGGGGTGGGGGCAAATTCACTAGGTCCCCAGTGAATTGCCCGCTTCCCGGGGCGAGTTCACCACGGGAACCGGCAGATCACCGCGGGGAGTACGCCGCTGACATGACGAGACCCGGCCTGGGCCGGGTCTGGTGAGCGTCGTGGGTTGCGCGGGCGGAGGGCTCAGAAGCCGTTCTGGTCGCGACGGCGGCGCCACCGCTCCTCGAAGCGCTCCATCATCGAGCCGTGCGACTGCCGGCCACGTGCGGGCTTGGCGCCACGCTTGCCGCTCCGGCCGCCGTCGATGAGCGTGAACGGTGCGTGCGGGTCGACCTGCGCCTCACCCTCCTGGGCCGGGGCCTGTCCACGCCAGGACGTGAGGGCGACGTACGCCGCCCCGAGCATCACGACGAAGCCGACGATCCCGACGATGGTCTGGGAGGTGATGGCGCCGGTCATCAGGACCACGACGCCGAGGACGAACGCACCGGCGGCGATGTAGGCGCGGCGGCGCTGCTGGTGACGAAGCTTGGAGCCCCGCATCGTCGAGGCGAGCTTGGGATCCTCCGCGACAAGTGCGCGTTCCATCTGCTCGAGCAGTCGCAACTCTTCTTCCGAGAGCGGCACGGCTACCTCCCGCCAGCGTTCCTGATGGTGTCAGTCTAGGCAGCACTTCAATACCGCGGTACCCGACCCAGAAAATTTCACGCTGCGGGACTGGCCACCTGCCTGCGCGGTTGGCCTACGCGGTGTCGAGCGCCACGATCTTGTTGCGCAGCGTGGCGGTCGCGCGGCTGTGCAGCTGGCTCACCCGGGACTCGGTGACGCCGAGCACCTGGCCGATCTCGGCGAGGGTCAGGCCTTCGAAGTAGTACAGGGCGATCACGACCTGGTCGCGCTCGGCCAGCTCCTGGACCACCTTCATCAGCAGCGCCTTGTCGTCACCCTGCTCCACCGCGTGGTCGGCGGCGGAGGCGAGCTCGTCGGCGAGGTCGAAGTCCTCGAGGCTGGCGTGGTTGCCCGAGGCCTGCTTGGTGAGGTCGCGGACCTGGTGGACCGGCATGCCGGCCTCGCGGGCCACCTCCTCCACCTCCGGGATCCGGCCCAGACGCTCCTCGAGGGCCGCCTGGGCGCGCTGTACGACGCGGAGCTTGTCGCGCACCGACCGCGGCACGAAGTCCATCGCGCGCATCCCGTCGATGATCGCGCCGCGGATCCGGGGCACCGCGAAGGTCTGGAAGGTCAGGCCGCGACCGGGGTCGAACCGCTCCACCGCGTCCATGAGGCCGAGCACGCCGTCGGAGACCAGGTCGTCCTGGTCGACGGTGTCGGGCAGCCGGGTGCGCATCCTGCCGGCGACGTACTTGACCAGCGGCGCGTACTGCATCACCAGCCGGTTGCGCAGCATCGTGTCGCCGGTCCGCTGGTACTCCTTCCACAGCTGCAGGACGGAGTCCTGCTCGACCGGTGGCGTCATGAGGGGCCCCCGCGGCGGTGCGAGCGAAGCGAGCAGCGTCGTGGGGTGCTCATGCCAGCCTCCCGGTGCGGGTGTGCGGACGGGCCAGGGCGACCAACGCACTCGCCGGGTCCTCCCGGTAGCGGCGGATCAGCTCCGCCGTCGCGTCGTCCAGCCGGACGTGCAGCGCGTGCCGGTAGTCGGTGAGCTGCTTCTCGGCGACCCGGAGTCGCCGCAGCGCGTCCGCCACCGCCTCCGCGTCGTTGGCGTCGAGCTCGGTCACCCACATCTCCTGCAGGATCGGCAGGTCCGGCAGCGGCTCGGCGGCGTGCACGCTCACCAGCGCGGTCCGGCCGCGACCCTGTCCGGTGTCACCCAGGACCCGGACCAGCTCGTCGATGTGCAGCGGACGCTCGTGGTGCGCCTCGGCCTCCAGCACGTCGATGCGGGCGTGGACGAGACGGCGCCAGTAGGAGACCCGCTCCTCCTCGTCGGCGAGGCGGCGGCGGTAGCCGCGCAGCCCGTCGAGCGACAGCTCGGACCAGTGCCGCGGCGGGTCCTCGAACCCGGGAACGGCGCCCGGCGCGGGCCGTGGTTGCTTGCTCATGATGCCGGTGACACCTCGTCGGGGCGGAGCGATGACGATCCGTGGCGTGCCATGCAGTTTTCTTCAACATGGCCGGACGCTGTCAACCCTCCCACCATTTGTCGGTGTGTGCGGGGATCTGTCCACGCCTGGCCGGACGGTTTTTCCCAAATAGTTCGTTCTGACTATCAAGCATGGTCGGCCGGGCGCCGATGCTTCCTGTGACTGACTCACAGCGCCGCTCTTGGGAGGAGCGACGCTGAGAGCTCACGATTCCCACCCACGGGAAGCAACCCCCCTGCCGACCGTGGAGCCGGAACGCACCAGCCCCCCGGTGCACCCGGCACAGCGGCCCTCAGTCCGATCTCGAGACGGACCGGGGGCCGCGGCGTTTCCCGGGCCCGTTGACGGTGCCGGCGTCACTCCCCCAGCAGCGTGGCCGGTCGCACCGCCCGGTCCCCGAACCTCAGCATCGCCCGGTCGACGGCGCGGTCGGCCTCGGACCAGCCGTGCTCCCGGGCACCGAGCACCAGCTGGCGCTGCACCCGGCTTCGCGGCAACAAGCCCTCGACGCGTACGCCGACGAGACGGATCCGGGCCCGCTGGAGACCGAGCGCGCCGAACAGCTCGGCCGCGGTCCGGTAGATCTCCTGGGTCACGTCGGTGGCCTCGCCCATGGTCCGGGTGCGGGTGATCGTGGTGAAGTCGGCGAAGCGCACCTTGAGCGTCACGGTGCGGCCGGCCACCTGTGCGGTGCGCATCCGACCGGCCACCTTGGCCGAGAGCCGCAGCAGCTCGCGGAGGATCACCTCGTGGTCGTCGGTGTCGCGCCCGAACGTCTCGTCGGCCCCGATGCTCTTGTCCGGCTCGTCGAGGCTGCGACGTGCGACGACCGTGCGGCTGTCGTGCCCCCAGGCCAGCTGGTGCAGCTGGGTGCCCATCGCGACCCCGACCGCGCGGTGCAGCGTCGGCAGCGGTGTGTGGGCCACGTCGCCGACGGTCATCAGCCCGAGCCGGTGCAGCAGCGTGGCGGTCTTCTCACCCACGCCCCACAGCTCCTCGACCCCGAGCGGGTGCAGGAAGGTGGTGACCGCCTCCGGTGGCACCACCACCACGCCGTCGGGCTTGGCCCGCCGGGAGGCGAGCTTGGCGGTGCCGACCGTGCTCGCCACCCCCACCGAGCAGGCGACCCGCTGCTCGTCATGGATCCGGGCGCGCAGGTGCTCGGCGATGGCGTACGGCGACCCGAGCCGGCGTACCGACCCCGACACGTCGAGGAACGCCTCGTCGAGGGAGAGCACCTGCACCACCGGGGTCACCTGCCGGAACGTCTCCATCACCGAGGACGACACCGCGCTGAAGACGTCGTAGTCGGGCGTGACGACGACCAGCCCGGGGCAGAGCCGTCGCGCCCGGGTCATCGGCATCGCGGACCGGACACCGTGCACCCGGGCGGGGTAGTTGGCCGAGAGCACCACACCCCGGTGCCCGCCGCCGACCGCGACCGGCACGTCGTGGAGCTCGGGCCGGTCGCGCAGCATCACCGACGCGTAGAAGGCGTCCATGTCGGCGTGCAGGACCGGGCAGTCCCAGGACCGGTCGACCACGGGTCCGATCACGACCGCCCCCGGTCGATGAGGTGGGGTCGGTCAGCCCGCCCGGCGGGCCGCCAGGGTGTGGACCTGGGTGCCGAGCGGGAGGTACTCCGGCCGCTCCGCGACGGCCTGCTCGAGCTCGACAAGCCGCTCGGCGGCACCGGGCTCGAGGTCGACCAGCGAGCTCGGCACCAGGTCGACGAAGACCCGCACCGCGTGCATCGCCCGGGTGTCGAACCCGGCGGCGTCGAGCACCGCGGTGACCTCCTCGGCGGTGAACCGGCGGCCCGTGCCGCCCGGCTGCCCGCTGCCGGCCGGGTCCGGCTCGTGGTCGAGGATCGCGCGGGCCTGGCCGAAGTGACCGGCCATCGCCCGGGTGATGACGGCGGCGTGCCGCTGGTTGACCAGCAGGCTGAGCACGCCGCCGGGACGGAGCACCCCGGCGATCGCGGCCAGCGCGGCCGGGACGTCGTCGACGATCTCGAGCACCCCGTGGCAGAGCACCACGTCGACCCCACCCCCGGGCACGAGGTCCCCCAGGGTGCCGAGGTCGCCCTGGTGGGCGGTGACCAGGTCGGCGACGCCGCTCTCCTCGGCCCGGCGGGCCAGGATCGCGAGGGCGTCGGGGCTGGGGTCGACGACGGTGACCCGGTGGCCGAGCTCGGCGGCCCGGACGGCGAGCCCGCCGGTGCCGCCACCGATGTCGACGACCCGGGCCACCCCGTCGGCGCCGGCGGCGTCAGCAAGGGCCCCCCGCAGGGCGTCCCAGACCACCGCGGTGCGGGCGGCGCTGCGGCGCTGCAGGCTCGTGGCGCTGTGCTGGTCCGGCATGGGCACAACCCTAGGGGGTGCAAGCTCGTCACCCTCCTGAGCTGCCCGGGGAGGAGTGCCACAGCTTGCGGGGTGCGGCCTTGACGTCCTCGCCGGCGGGCTTGATGTCGGCGTACGGCGACATCTTGAAGCCGCTGGAGTGCACCAGCACCCGGCGACGGCCCATCCCACCGGCCGCACCGGCCGCACCACCCGGGCGGGCCACGACGGGGCGGGTGGCCCGGCTTTCCGCCGCGCCCTGGGTGGCCTCCTCCGCGGCTCCTCCCGCGAAGCCCTCGGGCACCGCGGCCAGCACCTCACGCACCCCGGCCCGACCCTCGCGCTGCCAGACGTCGTGCAGCGCGGACAGCTCCCAGCACCCGGTCGCCCGCAGCGAGACTCCGCGCCGGCCGGTGCGGCGCAGCTCGCCCCGCACCAGCAGCAGCCAGGACCCGAACACGGTGGCGGCATAGGGTCCCTGGGCGTCCTCGAAGAAGGTGGCGTCGACCGGGCCGGTGCCGTCGTCGAGGGTGAGGAAGACGACGCGTCGCCCGGAGCGGATCGGCGGGGTCTGGGTGGCGACCTTGACCCCGGCCACCAACAGCTCGGACCGGCTGCGGCGGTGCAGCAGGTCGGCGGACCGGGTCACCCCGAGGTCGTCGAGGAATCGGGCGTAGAAGTCCACGACGTGATGGCTGACGTCGAGGCCGAGGATCTCCAGCTCGGCCCGGACCCGCTCGGAGGCGTTCATCTCCGGCAGCCCGGAGACCTCCCCCGAGTAGAGACTGTCGACCGGAGCATCGCCCAGGTCGAGGGCGAGCTGGACCGAGGTGACCGGCGCGGCCTTCTTCGTCGCCCGGGACTGCCGGGCGGCCTGCTCCCACACCCCGGCCTTCTGCCGGCTCGGGTGCAGGTGCGAGGCGTCGGCCGGGTTGGAGGGCTCCTCCCACGGCTCCCGGCCCTGCCGCGCGCCGGCCGGCCGGGGTGCCATCTGGTCGCGCTGCTGGGCGCGGACCAGGTCGTCGGAGCTGTTGGCGCGGGCGGCCTCGTCGGCACGCGCGGCCGCGGCCACCCGGCCGCCCGGTGGTGCCCCGCGGGCCGCCAGCCCGCGGCCGCGGCCCTTGCTGGCCCGATCGACCGCCCGGGTGTGCCGGTCGAGGTCGGCCACCTGGAGAAGCAGGTCGCGGCGGGTCACCTTGCCGCGGCGGCGGACCGCCACCGGCGACCCGATGCCGTAGACGGAGTCGAACGCGCCGGCGAGCACCAGCCGCTCCAGCACCGGCCGGGAGACCCGGGCGCGGTGCCAGAAGTCGGTGAGCGAGTGGTAGGGCCGCGCCGCCACCACCCTCAGCACCTCTGCCTCCGAGATCCCCTTCACCTCCGCCAGCGCCAGCCGGATGCCGTAGGCCCGCCCGTCGGGAAGGCCCTCCTCCGGCTTCGGCCGGGGCGGCTGACCGAGCACCTCGGGGGGCGGCTCGTCGTAGATCCCGACCTTCTCCACGACGTACTCCTTCTCGCTGAGGTTCACGTCGAGGCCGAGCACGGCGATGCCGAGCCGGCGGGCGTCGTCGAGGATCAGCCGCTTGGGGTACATGCCCGGGTCGTGGGTCAGCACGCCGGCGAGGAAGTGCGCCGGCCAGTGCGTCTTGAGCCAGGCCGACTGGTAGGTGGGCAGCGCGAACGCGGCGGCGTGGGCCTTGCAGAAGCCGAACGACGCGAACGCCTCCAGCACCTTCCAGACTTCCTCGACCAGCCGCCGGGAGTAGCCGCGCCCGACCGCCCGCGGGAAGAACCACAGCTTGGTCTCGGCCATCCCCTCCACGTCGCCGAGGGCCCGGCGGGCCTCGTCGGCCTCGGCCAGCGTGCAGCCGGTGAACTGGGCGATCATCTCGATCACCTGCTCGTGGAAGACCACCACGCCGTGGGTCTCGCCGAGGATCGGGCGCAGGTCGTCGTGCAGGTAGTGCGGCATCCGCCAGCCCTGCTTGGCGTTGAGGTACGGCGTGATCATGTCGCTCTTGACCGGTCCGGGCCGGAACAGCGAGATGTCGGCGATCACCTCCTCGAAGGTGTCGATGCCGGACTTGCCGACGAGCTCGCGCTGGCCGGGGCTCTCGATCTGGAAGCAGCCGAGGGTCTTGCCGGTGGAGATCATCTGGAAGGTCGGCTCGTCGTCGAAGGGCACCTGCGACTCGTCCTCGAGGTCGACCTCGACGCCGTCGACGCGGCGGATCTCGGCCAAGGCGTGCGCCATCGAGGACTGCATCCGGATGCCGAGCACGTCGAGCTTGAGCAGGCCGAGGTCCTCGACGTCCTCCTTGTCGAACTGGCTCATCGGGAAGCCGGCGTAGGAAGCCTCGACCGGGGTGCGGTCGAGCAGGGTGGCGTCGGAGAGGATGACGCCGCACGGGTGCACGGCGATGTGCCGGGGCAGGCCGTCGAGACGCTCGGCGAGCCGGAACAGCAGGTCCAACCGGTCCTCTCCCAGCCCCGAGGCCCGCAGCTCGGGCAGCTCGCGCAGCGCCACCCGGGCGTCGCGGGCGCGGATGTGCGGGAACGCCTTGGCGATCGCGTCGATCTCGCCCAGGGGCATGCCGAGCGCGGCCCCGACGTCGCGGACGGCGTGCCGGACCCGGTAGGTGTCCATCATCGAGACGCACACGCAGCGCTCGCCGCCGTAGCGGTCGAGGATCGCCTCGTAGACCTCGAGCCGGCGGGCGGACTCGACGTCGATGTCGATGTCGGGCAGCGCCTGCCGGAGCGGGGAGAGGAACCGCTCCATCAGCAGGTTGTGCCGCAGCGGGTCCACCCCGGAGACGCCGAGCAGGTAGTTGACCAGGCTGCCGGCGCCCGAGCCGCGGGCCGCGGAGCGCACCCCCATCTGCCGGATCAGGTCGGTGACGTCTCCGACGGTGAGGAAGTAGGAGGCGTAGCCGAGCCGGGCGATCACGTCGAGCTCGTCGTCGAGGCGTTTCCACACCCGCATCTTCGGACCGTTGCCGTAGCGGCGGCCGATCCCGGCCTCGCACCGGGCCCGCAGCGCCTGGTCGGCCGCCCGCCGTCGGTCGGGCTCGCCGGGACCCGGCCCGGAGCTGCCGGGCGCAATCACCGAAAGCTCGGGGAGGTGCACCTCCCCGAGCCCCAGGTCGGCGCGCGGGTCGACGGCACACCGGTCGGCGACCGCCCGGGTGCGGGACAGCAGCCGGCGCGCCTCCCCGCCGCTGTCGCCGAGACCGGCGAACCGGCAGATCTCGTCGGCCACCTCGTGCATCTGCTTGCCGGACTTCAAGAACCCCTCGGCGTTGCCCCGATCGACGTGTCGCAGGTCGAGCGGCACCAGCCGCCGGGCGGCGTCGAGTACGTCGACGGTGGCGGCGTCGGCCCGGTCGGCGTAGCGGACCGCGTTGGTGAGCACCGCGGCGAGGTGCTGCTCCCGGGCCAGCCCCAGCATCCGGGCGGCGTGCGGCGACGACCCCGGGCCGGACCCGGCCAGCCGGTGGGAGACCACCTCGACGACGAGGTCGGCGGGGTCGACGACCTCACGCCAGGCCGTGAGCACCGCCCGGGCCAGGTCGTCACGGCGCAGCGTGGCCGCCCGCCCCAGCTCGGAGCCGGGACCGAGCAGCACCAGCACCTCGCCGTCGCCGGCGGCGAGGTGCTCGGCGACGATCTCCAGGCTGGTGACCGGGGTGCCGCGCTCCCCCGCCAGGTGGGTGGCCGAGACCAGCCGGCACACCGTGGCCCAGCCTTTCTTGCCGGCGCCCAGGAAGGTGACCCGCGGCAGACCGCCGCGGGCGGGCCCGGGGTCGCGGAACGCGCCACCCCGGACCGGGGTCCGGGTCGCCCGTCCCGGCCGGCCGGGGCCGCCGCCGGGGAGTGAGCCAGGGAGCGCGGACGGGACCAGGCCGGAGGGCGCGACCGCGAGGTCCACCCCCAGGACCGGCCGCACCCCGCCCTGCAGGCAAGCCTTGGCGAAGCGGACCGCGCCGTAGGTGCCGTCGCGGTCGGTCAGCGCGAGGGTGTCCATCTCCTGCTCGACGGCCCGCTCGACCAGGACATGGGGATGGGAGGCGCCGTACTGCAGGGAGTAGCCGGACGCCACATGCAGGTGCACGAACGGATCTGGCACGGCTCAGCTCGCTCGCACGGAGGATGCCGCGGCTGAGGCGGGCAGGCGCTCCTGGAAGGGGGCGTGCCGGGTGAGGCCGAGTGCCTCCTCGACCAGGCCGAGGAAGCGGTCGGCGTCGCGGACCAGGTCGTCGGCCTCACGCTCGGTCACCGCGCGCACCGAGCCAGCCTCGGCCGCGGCCCGCTTGGCCGCCCCCGCGGAGAAGAACGCCGCCCACTCGGCGAGCTCGGGGGCGACCTCGGCGAGGAGCACCCAGGCGTTCTTCTGCGCGGGGCGGCGCCGGCCGGTGCGGCTCGGCGGGACCCGGGTGGCACGGGCGGCGAGCAGGGCGGCGGTGGCGCGCAGCGCGGCGACGTGGGCGTGGGCGTAGCGCATCGGCACGTCGTGGCCGGTCATCGCCTCGCGCAGGGACTCCGCGGCACGGGC
>NZ_DASSCL010000122.1:0-2532 GCF_035697785.1 Nocardioides sp. | reverse complement strand
AGGATCTCGGCGATCCGGTCCACCATCGCGACCAGTTAGATCACCTCACCCGCGGTCGCCTTCGCCACCAGCGTCTTCAGGCCGGGCTCGTTGGACTGCCCGGTGACCACGAACCGGTCCAACTCCGCCGCGATTCGTCGGGCCTCGGCGGCGGCCGGGTCGGCGGCGATGATCCGCGCCTCCAACAGGTCCACGAACCTCCCCACGGCAGCGTGGCCAGGTACGGCGTCGTGGCCGCATCGACCTCACGGGCCTGCGCCAGTGACAGGCCGGTGGCCCGGGTGCGGGAGGCGACGTGCCGGGCCTGCCAGACCCGGACTTGCCCGGCGGTGAGCGCGGCCCAGAGCCTGGGGAGCCGGTGCCGGACGTCCAGGGCGTCGGCCATCAGCGTGGCCGCGGCGACGTGCGAGCGGCCGAGCAGCACGCCGAGCTCGGCGGCCGCGAACTCACCCGCGAACGGCGTCCCGTCCCCGCCGTACCGCCGCGCGCGTTCGGTGCCCGGCAGCACCGTCCCCGACGACATCGGGTGCAGGTCCGCCCACTGCGCGGCGAGCACCAGCTCGCGGCACTCGGCGGCGACCAAGGACGCGTGGTTGGACACGAGCGCGTCGGCGACTGCCCGCCGCTCGAGGTCGTCCACCACCGGTTCCATACCGATCAACCTAGAGGTGACCACCGACAGAATCCGCGTGCCGGAATCCCTTGTGCACAACGGGATTGGTCTCTACATGCTCGACCACCGGGGGCCAGAAGTGCTCGCCCGGCTAGTCTGGATCGGTGCCGCACACCTGGTCCCAGGCCCTCGCGTGGCGTCTGGGTCGGCAGCTGCTCGAGCCGGTGGGGACGGAGTCGACCGTTGACGTCGTACGCCGGCTCGGCGCCGTCCCGGCCCAGTCCGACCCTGCAGCGGAGCTCGCCGTTCGCACGCGACGCCAACGGTCGCGGCCGGGGGAGGTCGAGCGAGCGTTGGCCGAGGGGTCCCTCATCAAGACATTCGCGTTCAGGGGCGCCACTCATCTGATGACACCTGAGGAGGGCAGCGCGTACCTCGCCCTGCGTGCGGCCAGTCGGATGTGGGAGCGAAAGAGCTGGCAGAGCTACTACGGACTGACGTCCTCCGACTGGCCGGTCTTCCGACAGACGGTGCGGGAGGCACTCGACGACGGGCCGTTGACCCACGACGAGCTCGGCGCGGCGATCACCGCACGCCCGGACTACCGGCACCTCGACTCGGTGTTCGCCGAGGGCGCCTACACGCTGCTGAAGCCGCTGGCCTGGCAGGGCGACCTGTGCTTCGGCCCGCCGCGGGACGGACGAGCGACGTTCCAGCGCCTGGACACGAATCCCTGCTGGCCGGGCCTGCCGGAGCTCGACGACGCCGGGATGCGTGCGGTCGCCGCCTACCTCCGGACCTACGGTCCGGCGACCGCAGACCGCATCCACTACTGGCTCGGCGAGGGGCTGGGCGCGGGCCGCAGGCGAATCCAGTCCTGGATCACCGCCCTCGGCGACCGGCTCGCGGTGGTCGAGCTCGAGGGAGAGCCCACCTACGTCATGGACGAGGATCTCGAGGGCCTGTCCGCCGCGACCGCGACGACGGCTCTGCGGCTCCTGCCGGGACACGACCAGTGGGTGCTCGGCCCGGGAACCGCCGACGCGCACGTGGTGCCGCCGTCCCGTCGGGCACTGGTCACCCGTGGCGCGAACCTCGTGACGACGGGAGGAGTGGTCTCTGGCACCTGGGCGGTGAACGGCGACCAGGTCACAGTCGCCTGGTTCGCAGAGGCGGGACCGGCCCCGCAGGACGCCCTCGACCAGGAGGTTGATCGGCTCGCCACGATCCTCGGTCGCCCCGTTCGAGGAGACGTCCGCACGGCCTGAGGCAGCGGCCGCGAACGCCGAACCAAGGCGATCGGGGCGTGCTACCGAGAAGTAGGATTCCGGCATGAACGAGTACCCGCTGTACGCCCTGTCCGAGGAGCATCAGGCGATCCGCGAGGCGGTCCGTGCGGTGTGCGACGCGAAGGTCGCCCCCGCGGCGGCGCAGGTCGACGAGACGGGCGAGTTCCCGCAGGCGGCGTACGACGCCTTGGCGGCAAGTGACTTCGCGGCGCCGCACGTGGCGGAGGAGTTCGGCGGTGCCGGCGCCGACGCGCTGGCCACCTGCATCGTGATCGAGGAGGTCGCGCGGGCCTGCGCCTCGTCGTCGCTGATCCCGGCGGTCAACAAGCTCGGCTCGATGCCGCTGATCCTGTCGGGCTCGGAGGAGCTGAAGAAGAAGTACCTCACCCGGCTGGCGGCCAACGACGGGATGTTCTCCTACTGCCTGTCCGAGCCCGAGGCCGGCTCGGACGCCGCCTCGATGAAGACCCGTGCCGTCAAGGAGGGTGGTCACTGGGTCCTCAACGGCGTGAAGCGGTGGATCACCAACGCCGGGGTCTCCGAGTTCTACACCGTGTTCGCGGTCACCGACCCCGACGCCAAGAAGGGCGCCGGCATCTCGGCGTTCGTGGTGGAGAAGTCCGACCAGGG
>NZ_DASSCL010000121.1:0-57052 GCF_035697785.1 Nocardioides sp. | reverse complement strand
CGGTGTTTGTGTCCACCGCCCGCTGGGAAAGTTCAGATAGATCAACGACGGCCAGCGCTCCAGACCCCAGCGTCCCCACGTCGTGCACGACCAGTGGGCGAACACTCTGGAGACAACGCCTTGGCACACATCACGACCACGAACCCGCTGACGCCCGGGGTCCAGCACGCCCTGGAGCAGGCGATTCCGCGGCTTCGGGGGTGGCTCCACGCGACGACCGCTCCCCTGTCGGTTGTTGCCGGCGTCATCCTGGTGGCTCTCTCGCCGACCCCGGCGATCCGGACCGGGTCGGCGATCTTCGCTCTGTCGGCCGTCATCTTGTTCACGGCCTCGGCCACGTTGCACCGAGGTGGCTGGTCTGCACGCACCAACGCGATCCTCACCCGCCTCGACCATTCCAGCATCTTCCTGCTGATCGCCGGCAGCTACACCCCGTTCACCCTGCTGCTCCTCCACGGGTCCGCCCGGGCCACGCTGCTCTGGGTTGCGTGGGGCGGCGCGGCCGCCGGCATCGGCTTCCGCGTGCTGTGGAGCACCGCTCCCCGGTGGATCTACACCCCGATCTACATCGCCCTGGGCTGGGCCGCGGTCGTCTTCGCCGGGGACTTCGTCCGCAGCGGCACTCCGAGCGTCGTCCTGCTCCTCGCTCTGGGCGGTCTGCTCTACACCGTCGGCGCAGTCGTCTACGGGCTGCGGCGACCGAACCCGTACCCCTCCTGGTTCGGGTTCCACGAGGTGTTCCACGCCCTCACCGTCGCCGCGTTCGCCGCGCACTACGTGGGAATCTCGATCGCCACCTACGCCCTTCGATGACCTGCAGGGCCGATCGACGATCAGCCGAACACGAAGGTCGTGATCGCCGCGACGCCGACGGTGACGATCACCGCCCGCAGCACGGTCGGCGGTAGCCGCCGGCCGACGGTCGCACCGATCTGTCCGCCGACGACGGCGCCCACCGCGATCAGGCCGGCGTACGGCCAGTTCACCTCCGCCACCGCCATGAAGATGATCGCGGCGATGAGGTTCACCAGCAGCGCGAGCACGTTCTTGGTCGCGTTGTTGCGCTGCATCGACTCCTGGAGCCCGACGCCGAGGATCGCCATCAGGATCACGCCCTGCGCCGCCCCGAAGTAGCCGCCGTAGATCCCGGCGAGGAACACCAGGCCCCAGACCCAGAGCGCGCCGTGCTCGGGACGCTCCTCGCCGCGGTGCTCGGCGCGCGCCGCCATCGCCGCGCTGATGCGCGGCTGGATGAGGACCAGCACGCAACCGAGCCCGATCAGCACCGGCACGATCGCGTCGAACGCCGCCGCCGGCAGCACCAGGAGCAGCAGCGCGCCGACGACGCCGCCGGCGAGCGATGCGCTGCCCAGCCTGAGCAGACGCGGGAGCTGACCGCGCAGCTCGCGCCGGTAGCCGATCGACCCGGACACCGAGCCCGGCACCAGGCCGATCGTGTTGGAGACGTTGGCGGTGACCGGAGGTACGCCGAGCGCGAGGAGGGTCGGGAACGTGATGAGCGTTCCCGACCCCACCACGGTGTTGATGGTGCCCGCCGCGACGCCCGCGAGCAGCACCGCGACGACCTCGAGGAAGGTCACTGAGCCGGGGGCTCCCCCGGGTCACCCTCGGCGGTGCCGGCACTGGTCGTGGGTGCTGCCGACGCCGAGCCCACGCCGCGGGTCGACTCCTCGGCCGCGGCGATGGCGGCGGCCACCTCGTCGTGGGCCTTCTGCAGCGTGGCGTCGGCCGACTGCGAGGACGCCGCGACGGCCGCGTCGCCCATGTCCACGCGGGTGCGCGGGCCCTCGACCTCGTCGGGGATTCCCTTGAGGCTGTTCATCGTCGAGCCGAGGCCCTCCAGCGCCTTGCCGATCTCGCTGGGCACGATCCAGACCTTGTTGGCGTCGCCCTCCGCGATCTTCGGCATCATCTGGAGGTACTGGTAGGCCAGCAGCGACTGGTCCGGGCGTCCGTCGTGGATCGCCTGGAACACCGTCTGGATGGCCTGGCCCTCGCCCTGCGCCTGCAGGATCTTCGCCTCCCGGTCGGCCTGCGCACGCAGGATCTGCGACTCGCGCGCGCCCTCGGCGTTGAGGATGGCGGACTGCTTGGACCCCTCGGCCGTCAGGATGGCGGCCTGCCGCTGGCCCTCCGCGGTCAGGATGGCCGCACGCTTGTCGCGGTCGGCGCGCATCTGCTTCTCCATCGAGTCCTTGATCGACGGCGGCGGGTCGATGCCCTTGAGCTCCACCCGGTTGACCCGGATGCCCCACTTGCCGGTGGCTTCGTCGAGGACGCCGCGCAGCCGGCTGTTGATCGCGTCGCGGCTGGTCAGCGTCTCCTCGAGGTCCATGCCACCGACGATGTTGCGCAGCGTCGTCATGGTGAGCTGCTCGACGGCCTGGATGTAGTTGGCGATCTCGTACGTCGCCGCCACCGGGTCGGTGACCTGGAAGTAGATGACGGTGTCGATGGAGACCACCAGGTTGTCCTCGGTGATCACGGGCTGCGGTGGGAACGACACCACCTGCTCGCGCAGGTCGATCATGTAGCGGACCTTGTCGACGAACGGCACGACGACGTTCAGGCCGGCCGGCAGCGATGCCTTGTACTTGCCGAACCGCTCGACGATCCCGGCCCGGGCCTGCGGCACGATCCGCACGGTCTTGGCGATGGCCGCGATCACGAAGATCGCCAGCAGGGCGAACAGCACCAACGCGGTAGGCACGTGGCATCCCCTCCTCGGTTCTGGTAGTTGACTAGCTGTCGGACTCGAGCTCGGGCACCGGGTGCACGTAGGCGGTGGCGCCCTTGATCTGGAGGACGTCCACGTGGGCGCCCTCCCTGATCTTGGTGGTGTCGTCGTACGGCAGCGCCGACCACTCCTCGCCGCCGATCCTGATGCGGCCACCGCCGTCGGCGGTGATCTCGGAGACGGCCACGCCGACCCGACCGATCAGCGCGTTGTGGCCGAGCGTCAGCTCGGGTCCGGAGTGCAGCCGCTTGACCACGTTGGGTCGGACCAATGCGAGCATCGCGACAGACGTGGCGATCGCGGCCAGGATCTGGACGGCGAAGGGGAGTCCCAAGAGCGCAGTCAGGATGCCTGCGCCGGCGCCCATGGCGAGCATGAGCAGCACCAGGTCGAGGCTGAACAGCTCGGCGACCCCCAGGAGGATCGCGACGGCCGTCCAGGTCTCCCACATGTGATCCCGGAACCACTCCATGCAGCCAGCCTAGCCAGTGCGGTGTCGCGGACTCCTCCGCGCCGACCAGCGCGCGTCCTCGTGGCGGAGCTGGAGCGGCATGCCGAACGTCGCCGACAGGATCTCCTCGGTCATCACGTGCTCCAACGGCCCGCTGGCCACGACCCTGCCCTCACGCAGCAGCAGCGCGTGCGTGAACCCGGGCGGGATCTCCTCGACGTGGTGCGACACCAAGATGGTGGCCGGTGAGGTCTCGTCCATCGCGAGCACGGACAGCGTGGACACCAGGTCCTCGCGGCCGCTGAGGTCCAGGCCGGCGGCCGGCTCGTCGAGCAGCAGCAGCTCCGGGTCGGTCATCAGCGAGCGGGCGATCTGGACGCGCTTGCGCTCCCCCTCGCTCAGGGTGCCGAAGGTGCGGTCCGACAGGTGGCCCGCCCCGAGCTCGGTCAGCAGCGCGGCGGCGCGCTGGTGGTCGAGGTCGTCGTAGTGCTCACGCCACCGGCCGATCACGGCGTACGACGCGGAGACCACCACGTCGTGCACCTTCTCGTCCCGGGGGATCCGCTCGGCGAGCGCTGCACTGGTCAACCCGATGCGCGGGCGCAGGTCGAAGACGTCGATCGTGCCGAGCACCTCACCGAGGATCCCCGCCACCCCGGACGTGGGGTGGATCTGGGCGCTGACCACCTGCAGGAGCGTCGTCTTCCCGGCGCCGTTCGGTCCGAGCACCACCCAGCGCTCGTCCTCCTCCACGGTCCAGTCCACACCCTCGATCAGCGTGGTCTGACCACGCCGGACGGACACGTCGGCGAGCTCGAGAACGGGGTCCATGTCTCCCTCTGGGTGGTGGGCCGCTGGCGGGCACAAACCTACGGCACGGGTCCGGCGCCCCGTGCCCGGATCACCGGCGTAGCCTCGCTGCCCGTGAGCACCTCCCTGCCGGTGTCGGCACGCTTCGCGCTCTGGTTCTCCGCGTTCGCCGCCGGCCACGCGAGTCTCGACGAGACCCGCGACCGCGTGGTCGAGGGGGATGCCGCCCATGACGTGCTCGGGCTGCCCGACCAGGACGGGCCGGTGCCGCTGATCCTGGCCCTGGGGCTGCTCCGGGCGGAGGGCGCCACCGCCGCCGGGCTGGCGCTGCCCGCTCCGGGCGACCCGCTCGGCTTGGCCGGCCCGGCCGCCTTCAACGGCGAGGTGCTGGAGACCGGCGAGGGCGTCGTGCTCACCGGCACCGACCTCGGGCTGGTCCCCCACCGCGCCGGCGCCGGCGTGCAGTGGCGTGCGATGCCGGCCGCGTCGCACCGTCAGCTGCCCGACCCGTCCGAGGCGGACGCCGCCCTGCGCCGGACCCTGCTCGGCACCGCCGAGGTCCTGGCCGAGCTCGACGTGGCCCGCTGGCGCCCCGAGGTCGCCGACGAGCTGATGGCCCTGCGCCGCAACACCGACCTCGTCCTCCCGGGCGGGATGGCACCGCGCGCCGTACGCCTCGCGGAGCTGTCCACTCGCTGCCGGGTCATCGTGGAGCTGGCCCTCGAGGACGACGGCGGCTCGGTGACGACCGCCGAGGCGGACACCCGCCGGGAGGCACTCGTCCCGCTCGACCACGCTGCGAGACGGGGACTGGTGGCCGCCTGCGCGTTCCCCTGGGACGGTTAGGTTGTGCCGGTGTCAGTCGACCTCAGCGCGCCGTCGTCCGACGAGGCGCCCAAGACACTCCTGATCACGCTCACCGGCCGCGACCGGCCCGGCGTCACCTCGACGGTGTTCGCGACCCTCGCGGCGTACGGCGGTGCCGTCCTCGACATCGAGCAGATCGTGCTCCGCCGGCGGCTGGTCCTGGGGGTCCTCGTGACCGCGCCACGCGACTGGAAGGCGGTGCGTGCCGCGATGGAGCGGGTCGCGGAGGAGCTGGACATGCAGGTCGAGGTGGAGCGGGGAACGGGCGACAACCGGAGTCGACCGCAGGGGCGCAGCCACGTGACCGTGCTCGGTACGCCGCTCCGCGCCAAGGCGATGGCGGCCATCGCCGGACGGATCGCAGACACCGGCGCCAACATCGACCGGATCGAGCGGATGGCGCGATACCCGGTCACCGCGATCGAGCTGGACGTGTCGGGCGTCGACCCGGACCGGCTCCGGATGACGCTCGCCGAGGAGGCCGCGGTGCAGAGCGTCGACGTGGCCGTCCAGCCGGCCAGCCTGCTCCGGCACGGCATCCGCCTGGTCGTGATGGACGTCGACTCGACGCTGGTCCAGGGCGAGGTGATCGAGATGCTGGCCGAGCAGGCCGGCTGTCTCGATGACGTGGCGCGGGTGACCGAGTCGGCGATGCGGGGTGAGCTGGACTTCGAGGAGTCGCTGCGGGAGCGGGTGGCGCTGCTCGAGGGGCTGGACGCGAGGGCGCTCGACGCGGTCTACCAGTCCATCGAGCTGGCGCCGGGAGCGCGCACGCTGGTCCGCACGCTGAAGCGGCTCGGCTACCGCTTCGCGATCGTGTCGGGGGGGTTCACCCAGGTGACCGACCGGATCGCCGCGGACCTCGGCATCGACTTCGCGGCGGCCAACGAGCTCGAGGTGGTGGACGGCCGGCTGACCGGGCGGATCGTCGGGCCGGTCGTGGACCGGGCCGGGAAGGCCGCGGCGCTGCTCCGGTTCGCCGAGCAGACCGGCGTCTCGCCGGCCGCCACGGTCGCGATCGGCGACGGCGCCAACGACCTCGACATGCTCGCGGTGGCGGGGCTCGGGATCGCGTTCAACGCCAAGCCGATGGTGCAGAAGGCGGCCGACACCAGTGTGAACGTCCCCTACCTGGACGCGATCATGTACCTGCTCGGCATCACGCGTGAGGAGGTCGAGGCCGCCGACGCAGAGGCCGGTCTCACCACCCCCGCGCCGCCGTTGGAGGCCTGAACCGGTTCGGTCAGGGCGCGTGGAAGCCGGTCACGCGCCCGGCCTCGGTCGCGAGATCGGACCAGCCCACCTCGACGTCGAACACGACCGCCGCGCCCGGCGGGAACCCACGCAGCATCCCGCTGATCGCCTCGTCGTCGCCCTCGCCGTCGTCGAGCATGTGCGCGAGGTACGCCGCGGCCGGGTTGTGGCCGATCAGGATCACGGTCCCCGCATCCTCGGGGACCGACTGCAACGACTCCAGGGCGGCGTCGACCCCGCCCTGGTACAGCCCCTCGTCGAAGACCGGCTCGATGTCGGACCCGGCCGCCCGGGCCAGGTCGAACCACGTCTCCCGTGCCCGCACGGCCGTGGACACCACCGCATGGTCGGGCACCAGCCGCAGGCCGGCCAGCCAGGTGCCCGCGGCGGCCGCGTCGGCGTGACCCCGGTCGGTCAGCGCGCGCACATGGTCGGTCGCCGCGAACGGCTCCGCCTTGCCGTGCCGCATCACGATGAGCTGCCGCCGACCCGTCACGGAGGTCACTGTTCCACCCCGTAGGCTGCCGTGCATGCCGATTGCGCCACAAGCAAGGGTGTCGTCATCCAACCGAGGGCCCCTCCTGGCGATCGGGGGCGCGGAGGACAAGCTCGGCAGGCGCGCGGTCCTCTCCGAGTTCGTCGCACTGGCGGGCGGACCCCGGGCCCGGATCGCCGTCGTCCCCACCGCCTCGTCGCTCGGACCGGAGATCGTGGAGCTCTACGAGGCGCTCTTCCGCAAGCTCGGCGCCGCCGAGGTGTTCGGCCTCCGGCCGGAGACCCGCGAGCAGGCCGCGGACCCCACGCTGGTGGCCCGGCTCGAGGAGGCCACCGGAATCTTCATGACCGGCGGCAACCAGCTGAAGCTGTCCGCGATCGTCAACGGCACCCCGTTCGGCGACGCCATTGTCGCGGCCCACGAGCGCGGCGTGGCCGTGGCCGGCACCAGCGCCGGGGCGAGCATCCAGTCGTCGCACATGGTGGCGTTCGGCAGTGGTGGGGCGACCCCCAAGCAGCGGATGACCCAGCTGGCCGCCGGGCTGGGGCTGATCCGAGATGTGGTCATCGACCAGCACTTCGGACAGCGCAACAGGTACGGCCGGCTGCTCATGCTCGTCGCGCAGAGCCCGGGCCTGCTCGGCATCGGGATCGACGAGGACACCGGCGCCCTGGTCACCGAGGTGGCCGGTCACGAGATCCTGCGGGTGCTCGGGCGGGGCGTCGTGACCATCTTCGACGGGCGCAACGTCGTCTCCAACGCCCACGAGGCGCGGCGTACCGCTCCCCTGCTGGCGTCCGGCGTGGTGCTGCACGTCCTGCCGGCCGGCTCCGTCTTCGACCTCACCGACAAGGTGCTGATCACCGAGGCACCGGTTGTCAACGCGTCCGAGGCCGAGGAGCTGGCGGTTGCGGGACAGGACCTGAAGCGGTTGGCTCGCGACATCGCCGCCGGCGACGTCTCGCCCTCGGTGCTGAGACGACGAATGGCCCGACAGCACTCCGAAGGAGACCTGCATGACTGAGCAGCCCCGTCCGGCCACCCGCCCGAGCCCCGACCTGACGATCCTGGAGACCAGGGTCTACCGCGGTGCCAACGTGTGGTCCTACGAGAAGGCGATCCATCTCGTGGTCGACCTGGGCTCGCTCGAGGACTTCCCCAGCAACACCCTTCCCGGCTTCACCGACGAGCTCCTTCAGATGCTGCCGGGCCTGCGCGAGCACTCCTGCTCGCGCGGCAGACGGGGCGGGTTCGTCGAGCGGCTCAATGAGGGCACCTGGCTCGGACACGTCGCGGAGCACGTGGCGCTGGCGCTGCAGCAGGTCGTCGGCCACGACATCAGGCGCGGCAAGACCCGTCAGGTGAAGGGCGCCCGCGGCCACTACAACGTCGTCTACGGGTACGTCGACGAGCAGGTCGGCCTCGCGGCGGCCCGGCTCGCCGTACGGATGGTCAACCACCTGGTGGAGGCCGACCCGGACTTCGACTGGGAGAAGGAGCTCGAGACCTTCATCCTGCGCGCCGAGCGCACGGCGTTCGGCCCGTCGACGCAGGCCATCCTCGACGAGGCGGTCTCGCGGGACATCCCGTGGATCCGGCTCAACCAGTACTCCCTCGTGCAGCTCGGCCAGGGCGTGCACCAGAAGCGGATCCGGGCCACCATGACCTCGGCGACCAGCGCCATCGCGGTCGACGTCGCGTCCGACAAGGACCTCACCACCCGGCTGCTCGGCGCGGCCGGGCTGCCGGTCCCCAAGCAGGAGTCCGTGCGCAGCGTCGACCAGGCGGTGAGGATGGCCGGCCGGATCGGCTACCCGGTCGTGGTCAAGCCGCTCGACGGCAACCACGGCCGCGGGGTCTGCCTGGACCTGCAGGACGAGAACGACGTCCGCGAGGCCTTCCCGATCGCCGAGGCGCAGTCCAGGCGCGGCTGGGTGATCGTCGAGTCCTACATCACCGGTCGCGACTACCGGTGCCTGATCATCGACGGGCGCCTCGCCGCCGTCGCGGAGCGGGTGCCGGCCCACGTGATCGGCGACGGGAAGAGCACGATCGAGCAGCTGGTCGAGCTCACGAACGCCGACCCACGTCGCGGCGTCGGCCACGAGAAGGTGCTCACCCGGATCAAGCTCGACGACTCCGCACTGCTGCTCCTCAAGGAGCAGGGCTACGAGCGCGATGGCGTCCCGCCGGTCGGCGAGATGGTCAAGCTGACGCTGACCGGCAACATGTCGACCGGTGGCATCTCCATCGACCGCACCTTCGAGGCGCACCCGGAGAACGTCGAGATCGCCGAGGAGGCCGCCCGGATGGTCGGCCTCGACATCGCCGGCATCGACTTCATCTGCCCGGACATCACCGAGCCGGTTCGCGAGACGGGCGGCGCGATCTGCGAGGTCAACGCGGCTCCCGGGTTCCGCATGCACACGCACCCGACGATCGGTGAGCCGCAGTTCATCTCCAAGCCGGTCGTCGACATGCTGTTCCCGCCCGGTGCACCGAGCCGGATCCCGATCGTCGCGGTCACCGGCACCAACGGCAAGACCACGACCTCGCGGATGATCTCGCACATCTTCAAGGGCATGGGCCACAAGGTCGGGATGACCTCCACCGACGGCGTGGTCATCGACGAGCGCCTGGTGATCCGCGCCGACGCGTCCGGTCCGAAGTCGGCCCGGATGGTGCTGCAGAACCCCCGCGTCGACTTCGCGGTCTTCGAGGTCGCGCGCGGCGGCATCCTGCGCGAGGGCCTCGGCTACGAGCGCAACGACGTCGCCGTCGTGCTCAACGTCCAGCCCGACCACCTCGGCCTCCGCGGCATCGACACCGTCGAGCAGCTCGCCGACGTCAAGGCCGTCCTGGTCGAGGCGGTGCCCCGCGACGGGCACGCCGTGCTCAACGCCGACGACCCGCTGGTGCGGGAGATGCGGCGCCGCTGCTCCGGCCAGGTGGTCTGGTTCTCGATGGAGGAGCCGGGCTCCGAGGTCCGCGACATGATCGACGCGCACTGCCGTCGCGGCGGCAAGGCCCTGGTCCTCGAGCCGAGCGACCGTGGCGAGATGATCGTCGTCCGGCACGGCCGACGTGAGATGCAGCTGGCCTGGACGCACCTGCTGCCGGCGACCTTCGGCGGCAAGGCCCGGATGAACGTGCAGAACTCACTGGCCGCCGCCGCCGCGGCGTTCGCCTCGGGTGCCCCTTTGCACGACATCCGCCAGGGGCTGCGGACCTTCTCGACCAACTACTACCTCTCCCCCGGCCGGCTCAACGAGGTCGAGGTGAGCGGCCGGCACGTCATCGTGGACTACTGCCACAACGCCCCGGGGATGCGGATGCTCGGCGACTTCGTGGACCGGGTCGGCGAGAGCCTGGAGTCGACCAGCGAGCTCGGCAAGCCGTCGCGCATCGGGGTCATCGCCACCGCGGGTGACCGCCGCGACGACGACATGCGCGAGCTCGGTGCCATCGCCGCCCAGCACTTCGACGTGGTCATCGTGCGCGAGGACGTCGCCCTCCGGGGCCGGGATCGCGGGGCGGTCGCCGCCCTCGTCGCAGAGGGCCTGCGGACGAGCATGGCCGAGGGCGCGCGGTGCAAGCAGCTGGAGATCATCCTCGACGAGATCGAGGCGGTCCGGCACGCGATGTCCCGCGCCAACCCCGGCGACCTGGTCGTGGTCTGTGTCGACAAGCACCCCATGGTGATGGCCGAGCTCGAGAACTGGTCGAACCAGGCCCAGGCGGGTTCCGGCTCCGAGGACGACCCGGTCGGCGACCCGGACTACGTGCCAGCCCCAACCCCCTGACATGCACCAACCGTCAAACCTGTCGGTGCCGAGGAGTCAGTTATTCAGGCGAGCCTGCGGCGTGTCGGTGCATAACTGACTCCTCGGCCGACGTCATCCCGTGCTCTCGACGGAGCAGTCGCGCGTTCCCCACGCGTGGGTGGTTGCGACAGCGCCCGCCTGACCGCTTGTGGTGACCGCTCGAGATGACCGTTCGTGGCCATATCAGGCCTGGGCGGCCTTGACCTTCTGCCGCAGGGTCTCGGGAGTGTCGGGGGTGAACCCGGCGGTGGCGAGCCAGTCGTAGACGCCCGCGCGGTCCTCGTGGCACATCAGCCCGACCACGTCGCCGGGCTCGGCCTGGTCGACGAGGGCCTGCAGCCCGGCGAGCTCGCTCGGGTACGACGGCAGGTCCTCGACCCCGACCCGGGCGGCACCGCGACGGAACAGCTCGTCGAGCTCGTCGGTGCTACGCCCACGGAGGTACCGCTCCTTGTGCGCGATCACCGCCACGTCGGCGTCCCGTGCGCCCTTCTCCCCCAGGCTCTCGACGATGTCGTCCATGCGGTCGCCCACCGCGCCGAGGCCCAGCAGCAGCCGCGCCCCGGGCCGGCGTACGCCGTTCATGATCTCCAGCAGCGCCTCGAGGCCGGCCTCGTTGTGCGCGAGGTCGACGACCACGCTGACGTCGTCGCGGGTGAAGAAGTTCATCCGGCCGGGATTGTGCTCGGGGTCCGGCTTGAACGACCTGAGCCCCTCCACCACGGCCGCCCGCGGCAGCCCGACCGCGAGCGCGGCGGAGGCGGCGCCCAGGGCGTTCTCGACGTTGAACCGCGACAGACCCGCGAGCGTCATCGGGACGTCCACCAGCTCGATCAGCGGGTCGGGGTCCGAGTCGGACTCGATCACGCACAGCCAGCCGTCGATGACGGTCGTGACCCTGCCGCCGTCGCCGAGCACCTCGCGCAGGGCCGGCGAGTCGGGGTCGCGGGAGAACGCCCATGGTCGTGCCTTGATGTGCGCGCGGGTGGCCAGCACCCGAGGGTCGTCTGCGTTGAGCACGGCCCAGCCGTCGGGCCGGGTGATCCGCGAGACGATGCCCTTGACCTCGGCGAGCTGGTCGACCGTGTCGATGCCGTGCATGCCGAGATGGTCCGCGGAGACGTTGGTGAACACGGAGACGTTGTTGTAGGCAAGCCCGATTCCCTTGAGCAGGATGCCGCCGCGCGCGGTCTCGGTGACCGCCAGCTGCACCTCCGGGTGCGCGAGCACGCGGCCCGCGCCGCTGGGGCCGGAGTAGTCCCCCGCCTCCACCAGCTCCCCGTCGATGTAGATGCCGTCGGTGCTCGACCAGCCGACGTGCAGCCCATGCGTGCGGGCGATGTGAGCGACCATGCGCGACGTGGTCGTCTTGCCGTTGGTGCCGGTCACGGCGACGATCGGGATCCGGGGCCGCAGGGTCGTCGGACCGGGCCCCGCCTCGGCGGCGCGCACGGTGGCGGCCGCCGCACTCACCAGGCCGTCGATGTCCGGGTTGGGCGCTGCGACAGGCTCGGGAACCGTGACCGCGTCGAGGACGTCGGCCACCGCACGTCCGAGTGCCTGGGCGCGGGTGCGGCTGCGCCACGGGTACGCGACCACGAGCCGGTGCACGTCGTTGGTCGGACGCACCCGGACCGCCAGCCGCGTCGTACCGGCCTCACCCGCGATCTGCCGCACCAGCCTGCCCACGGCGCGCGCGGCGAAGCGCTGCCGGAACCCGCTGCCGGGCTTGCCCGGACGGGCCCGGGTCAGGCCGATGCGGGCCGCGAAGCGGAGCGCGCGCTCCTCCGGCGCCTCGATCACACCCGTCAGGTCCAACGTGAGCTTGATGGCCGCGCGGGGGAAGTAGAGGTTGGGACCCTCGAGGACCCGCAGCTCGACGAGCGATGACGTCACGCGGGAACGGTAGCGAAGCGCGGGACGCCCGGGTCAGGCGCCCATCGCGTGGTAGCCGCCGTCGACGTGCACGATCTCGCCGGTGGTCGCCGGGAACCAGTCGGAGAGCAGCGCCACAACCGACCGCGCGGTCGGCTCGGTGTCCTTCTCGTCCCAGCCGAGGGGTGAGCGGTCGCTCCACATCGACTCGAGCTCCTCGAAGCCGGGGATGGCCTTCGCGGCCAGGGTCTTGAGCGGGCCCGCGGAGACCAGGTTCACCCGCACCCCCTTGGGCCCCAGGTCCCGGGCCAGGTAGCGCGAGCACGACTCCAGCGCCGCCTTCGAGAAGCCCATCCAGTCGTACGCCGGCCACGCCACGCTGGCGTCGAAGGTCATCCCGACCACGGAACCACCCGGCTGCATCAGGGGCAGGCACGCGACCGCCAAGGACTTCAGTGAGTACGCCGAGACCTGCACGGCCTGGGCCACGTCGTCCCAGGGGCCGTCGAGGAACTTGCCGCCGAGGAGCGTCTCCGGGTTGCCGTAGGCCACCGAGTGCACGACCCCGTCGAGACCGTCGACGTGCTCGCCGATCAGGCCGGGCAGGCGCTCGAGGTGCTCCGGGTCGGTGACGTCGAGCTCGATCACCGGGGCCGGCTCGGGAAGACGGCCCACGATCCGCTTGGTGATCCCCAGCGCGCGGCCGAAGTTGGACACCAGGACGGTGGCACCCTCCTGCTGGGCTACCCGGGCGACGGCGAAGCCGATGGAGGTGTCCATGGTGACGCCCGCGACCAGGATCCGCTTGCCCTCGAGAATGCCCATGTTCGTCGTACTCCTCTGCTGTTCGGTGGTCAGGACGAGTGGTCCGCGCGGGAGGCTCGAACCGCCTCAGTGGCCCATGCCCAGGCCGCCGTCGACGGGGATCACGGCACCGGTGATGTAGCCGGCCGCGTCGGAGGCGATCCAGTGCACGACGCCGGCCACCTCGTCGGTGCTCGCGTAGCGGCCGAGCGGGATCTGCGCCTTGTACTGCGCCTGGGTCTCCTCCGGCAGCACGGCGGTCATCTCGGTCTCGACGAAGCCCGGCGCCACGACGTTGGTGGTGATCGAGCGGCTGCCCAGCTCGCGTGCCATCGACCGCGCGACGCCGACCAGGCCGGCTTTGCTCGCGGCGTAGTTGACCTGGCCGGCCGAGCCGAGCAGGCCGACGACCGACGAGATCAGCACGATCCGGCCGCGTCGGAGCCGGAGCATGCCCTTGGCGGCGCGCTTCGCGACCCGGTAGGACCCGGTGAGGTTGGTCTCGATGACCGACGACCAGTCCTCCTCGCTCATCCGCAGCAGCAGCGTGTCGCGGGTGATCCCGGCGTTGGCGACCAGCACCTCGACCGGGCCGTGCTTGTCCTCGACCTCCTTGAAGGCCGCCTCGACCGAGGCCGGGTCCGTGACGTCGCACTTCACCCCGAGGGTGCCCTCCGGGGGCTCACCGCTCCGCAGGGTCACGGCGACCTGGTCCCCCGAGGCGACGAACGCCTCCGCGATGGCGCGGCCGATGCCGCGGTTGCCTCCGGTGACGAGTACCGATCTGCTCACGCGGGGACGCTATCAGTCGTCCTCGAGACGGAACCCGAGCTTGAGGCCCACCTGGAAGTGCTCGACGGCGTCGTCCTTGACCTGGCCGCGCACCTGGGTCACCTCGAACCAGTCCAGATGACGCAGGGTGCGCGACGCGCGCTCGATGCCGTTGCGGATCGCCTGGTCGATCCCGTCTGGCGAGGTGCCGACGATCTCGGTGACGCGGTAGACGCGGTTGGACACGGGAGCCTCCTGGGCCTCGACGGTCGGTACGTGCTCTGCGACGCAGACTAGTCCCGTATGCCGGGGTCGGACGGCGGCGTACGGTGGAGGGATGGTGCGCAGGGAGGCCGATCCGATCCGGATCACCACAGCCACGCGCAGCCACTCCGACGACATCAGCGCGCGTCAGCGGCGCTACGTCATCTCGATGACGATCCGCACCATCTGCTTCCTGCTGGCGGTCGTCAGCATCGGCCACTGGTTCATGTGGGTCTTCCTCGTCTTGTCGTTCATCCTGCCGTACGTCGCCGTCGTGATGGCGAACGCCGGCTCGAGCGCCGACCCGGGCGCGCCCGACCTGATGCAGCCCGATCCCGGCAGGCGTTCCATCGAGGGCAAGCCCGGCGAGTGACCGCTCTCGACCCGGCCCGCTGGGGGCACTGGTCCAGACACCCGAAAAGGGCGCGTGTGTCGTTGGTTGACTGTTGGATTTGTCCAGACTCGCGTGCAACAATCGCTGCCGCGCGAGTTCAGCCTCCCCCGTCTGAGCTCGCGGCAAGGCGGTGCCGGACGGCTTCCCCCGTGGCTGTCCGGCACCGCCGCTCTCGTCCCCGGCCGACGCCCCGTCGCCCGGCCCCTCCCCGCTGGAGGACCGCACCATGACGACCGGCTCCGACGAGGCCCAGCCGACCTGCTCGGCCCGAGGCTGCCGCGCCGGCGCGGCCTGGGCGCTGCTCTGGAACAACCCCAAGCTGCACACCCCCGAGCGGCGCAAGACGTGGCTGGCCTGCGACGAGCACCGGGAGTCGCTCAGCGAGTTCCTGCGGGCCCGGTCGTTCCTGCGTGACGTGCGGCCGATGCCGGTCCGGCCGGGTGACGCACCCGGTTCCGGGCCGGGTGCATGAATGGGGCAAAACGCACGTCTTGCCGGTGCCTTTACCTGATACTGGAGGCATCATGAGCCACCCCGTCGTGCCCCCACCTCCGGCGCCCCCACTCCTGGCGGCGCCATTGGCGAGCCGCGTCTTCGACCGGACCGTGCTGGTGCTGGGGGCGGTGGCCATCGTGGTGGCCCTGGTGACCATGGGCACGCCCCAGCTGCCGCTCAGCGGCCTGGAGCTGCTGACCGTGCCGCTGATCATGCTGGTGGCGCGGTTCCCGCTGGTGCTCGACCGCGGCGACGGCGGCATCGAGGTCGGCTTCGACTCCTGCGTGCTGATGTTCCTGCTGTGCACCCTGGGGCCACAAGAGTCCGTGCTGCTCTGGAGCCTGGGTGTGATCGGCACCCAGATCACCAACGACAAGCGCACCAACATCAAGCTGTTCAACATCGGGGTCGGGATCCTCGGCGGCGCGGTCGCGGCCCTGATCGTGGTCGTGGTCGACGCCGACCGAGGCACGCCGCGCGAGCTGTTCGCGATCTTCCTGGCGGCCGCGGCGTACTTCGGCATCGACTTCATCGTCTCGGCGGTCTCGGTGTCGCTCGAGGAGCGGTCCCCGGTCCGCGACCAGCTGGTGCAGCGCGGCAGTCTCATCGCGGTCTCGTGCTTCGTGCCGTTCGACTCCCTGGGCTACCTGGCCGCCGTGGTGGTGCGCGCGGCCCCGTGGTGGACGCTGGTGCTGCTCGTGGTCCCGCTGGTCACCCTCCTGGTAGCCACCCGGTCGGTGACGCGAGGCACCGAGAACGCACGGCGGCTCGAGGTGCTCTTCGAGGCCGCGGTCCGCGCGCAGACGCTGTCCGACACCCGCCAGGTGATCGACGCGCTCATCGACGACGCCCGCCGGCTGCTGCGGCTGAGCCAGGTGGTCGTCCGCGCCGAGCCGCCGGCCCCCCACGAGATCGGCGCTCAGCTGCAGGACGGTCAGCGCGACCGCTGGCTGGTGGCGCCCGGACGGCACCGGGCGCGATCCACCCAGTCCGCCGACCAGCAGGCCCTGGAGGCGCTCGTGGCGGTGTCGTCCGACGCCTTCGCCCGGCTGCGCCTGACCGAGGACATGACCCATCTGGCCCGCCACGACCTGCTGACGAACCTGCCCAACCGCGGCCTGCTGCTGGACCGGGTCGAGCACGCGTTGCAGCTGTCGCGGCGACGCGGCACCCGGATCGCGCTGCTCTTCATCGACCTCGACGGCTTCAAGCCGGTCAACGACCGGTTCGGCCACGCGGCCGGGGACGCCGTGCTGATCGACTTCGCGCAGCGTCTCGCCTCCTGCGTCCGGGCCAGCGACACCGTCGCCCGCCTCGGCGGCGACGAGTTCGCCATCCTGCTCGAGGACGTCCGCCCGGTCGAGGTCGACTCGGCGTGCGAGCGGATCCTCACCGCCCTCTCCTCGGGCGCCCACGTGGCCGGTCACCGGCTGGCGCTGAGCGCGAGCGTGGGCGTCGCGTTCGGCGAGCCCGGCGACACCTCCGAGAGCCTGCTCCGCAACGCCGACCTCGCGATGTACGAGGCCAAGGCGCGCGGGAAGAACCAGTTCGTCACCTACGAGGGCGCGCTGGGCCGGACCCGGCTGCAGCGGCTCGAACTGGTGGAGTCGCTCCGCTCGTCGGTGGCGGCCGGTGACCTGTCGCTGGTCTACCAACCCGTCGTGCGCGCGTCCACCGGCCGGATCACCGGGGTCGAGGCCCTGGCCCGCTGGAACTCCAACGGGGTGGACGTTCCTCCCGACATCTTCATCAAGGTCGCCGAGGAGAGCGGCCTGATCGTGCCGCTCGGCGACGTCATCCTGGAGCTGGCCGCGGCAGACGCGCCCCGCCTGCTCGCGGCGGCGGGCGGCGAGCTGACCGTTGCGGTCAACATCTCCGCCAAGCAGCTGCGCGAGGCGGCGTTCGTGGACCGGGTGCGCGCGGCGCGCGACCGGATGTCGGGCGCCACCCTGGTCCTGGAGATCACCGAGCGCGACATGATCGGCGACGACCCGGTGTCCATCGACGCGATGGCACAGATCGCCGAGCTGGGGGTGCACTTCGCGATCGACGACTTCGGCGTGGGCTTCTCCTCCATCGGCTACCTGCAGGACATGCCGGTCAAGATCATCAAGACCGACGCCTCGTTCTCCGACGGGATCGACCGCGACGAGCGCTCCTGCGCGCTGCTGTGCTCGATCACGATGATGGGTCAGGCGCTCGGCCTGGACGTGGTGATCGAGGGCATCGAGCGCGCCTCCCAGCTCGAGCACCTCCGGGACCACGTGCACGCCCCGCTCGCCCAGGGCTACCTGCTGCACCGGCCGATGCCCGTGGACCGGGTGGTCAACGTGCTGCAGACCAACCAGGCGCTCGTCGACGCGGACGCGGAGTCGAGGGTCTAGCGGCTACGAGCCGAGCGGGATCAGCTCGTGGACGACGTCCTCCATGCCACCCTTGTCGTCCGTCGGGACCTTGCGCATGACGGTGAGCGCGGACAACGTCCACATGGTGCCCTTGAACTCGTCGAGCCGGTCGACGACCTTCTCCAGGAAGGGCGCGGTGGTGTCGTCGGTGATGGAGCCGACAGCCATCCAGGGGCGGAAGACCCGTCGGTCGACCAGGAAGCCGAGGCGCTGCACCGCCGGCGGGACACCCCGACCGACGGTGAGCAGGCCGTCCACGTCCCCGTCGAGCCGGGCCCAGACGTTGTGGTCGCCGGGCCACTCGAGGGCCGCGCTCCCGCTGAACCGCAGGTCGGGCCGCGACCACGACGACGCGGCGCGGACCAGCGTGTTGACGAGCTGCTGGGCGTCGCCGTGAGAGACGTTCCCGAACCCGGTCACCGGGATGTACATCTCGTCCGTGCGCACCAGGTCGAGCTCCCCGGTGCCCGCGCCGACGGCCAGCAGCTCCTCGACGAGCTCCTCGACGACGTGCCGGGGCGGCACGATGGCGGCGAACAGGCGCATACCCACATCATCGGCCAGAACCGGGACTTTTGGGCGCACAGCACGCCGGGCACCACCCGCACACGCCTGACCGGCGCCCGTTGGGCCATCCGGATCCGTCCGTTCGGCCGATCAAGTCGGGGGGGTCAGCCGCCGATGGCCGACATCGGCCGGCTCGGCTGCAGGAAGCTGGGGTCATCGATGCCGTGACCCGGCCGCTTGCCCAGCATCGCGACCCGCCAACGGTCGGCGAGCTCCTCGTCCGTCGCGCCGTCGCGGAGGGCGGTGCGCAGGTCGGACTCCTCGCGTGCGAACAGGCAGTTGCGCACCTGTCCGTCGGCGGTCAGGCGGACCCGGTCGCAGTCACCGCAGAACGGCCGGGTCACGGACGCGATCACGCCGACGGTGGCCGGACCACCGTCGACCAGGAACAGCTCGGCCGGAGCGCTTCCCCGTGGCTCCTCGGCCGGCGACAGGTCGAACGTCGTCGCCAGCGACTCGAAGATCTCCTCGGCGGTGATCATCTTCTCGCGGCTCCAGCCGTGCTGGGCGTCGAGCGGCATCTGCTCGATGAACCGCAGCTGGTAGCCGCGGTCGATGCACCACCGCAGCAGCTCCGGGCCCTGGTCGTCGTTGACGCCGCGGAGCAGCACCGCGTTGACCTTCACCGGGCCCAGCCCGGCCGCCGCGGCCGCCTCCAGCCCGGCGACCACGTCATGCAGCCGGTCGCGCCGCGTGATCGTGTGGAAGTCGTCGCGCCGCACGGTGTCGAGGCTGACGTTGACCCGGTCGAGCCCCGCCTCCGCGAGCGCGACGGCGGTGCGCTCGAGCCCCAACGCGTTGGTCGTGATCGAGGTGTCGGGACGCGGTGACAGTGCGGCGGTGCGTCGCACGATGTCGACGATCCCCCGGCGTACCAGCGGCTCGCCGCCGGTGAACCGCACCTCCCGCACGCCGAGCCTGGTGACCGCGATCTCGATCAGCCGCACGACCTCGCCGTCGGTGAGCACCTCGTCGCCGGGCAGCCAGTCGAGTCCCTCGGCGGGCATGCAGTAGGAGCAGCGCAGGTTGCAGCGGTCGGTCAGCGACACGCGCAGGTCGGTCGCCACCCGGTCGTACCTGTCGACCAGTCCGATGGTGCTCATTCCTCGATACTAGGGGGTGTCGGTGAAAGTGACCTGGTGCACAGGGCCGTCGAACGGCCGCCGACCGGGGCGGTCGCGCGGTTAGGGTCGACGGTGTGAGGTTCATGCTCAGCCGCCGCTGGCTGCTGTTCGCCGTCGCCGTCGGCCTGCTGGCCTACGGGTGCTGGTGGTTGGGCGGGTGGCAGTTCGACCGGCTCGAGTCGCGCGAGCGCAGCAACGCCGTGACCGAGCGGAACCTGGCGGCGGACCCGGTCCCGGTCGAGGACGTGCTCGCCCCGGGCCGCCCGGTCTCCGCGCAGGACGAGTGGCGGCACGTCTCCGCCGTCGGCACGTACGACGACGCGGCGAGCATCGTGGTCCGCTACCAGACCCGGGACGGCGCGTCCGGTGTCGACGTGGTGACGCCGCTGCGGCTCGCCGGTTCCGGCGACCTCCTGCTGGTGGACCGCGGCTGGGTGGCCACCACCAACCAGGGTGACTCCTCCCCCGACGTGCCCGCGGCACCCAACGGGCAGGTGGAGATCACCGGCTGGGTCCGCGCGGACGCGACCGGGGACTCCACCGCCGTCCACGACCGCTCGGCGCGGGCCGTCTCCAGCCGGGCGATAGGCCCGACGCTGGACGGCGACGTCCTGGGCGGGTTCGTGGACCTGGAGGCGGAGCGGCCCGAGCCGGCCGAGCCGCTGGCCGTCACGGAGACCCCCGACCTGGGCAGCGGGCCGCACTTCTTCTACGGCCTGCAGTGGTGGTTCTTCGCCGCTCTCGCGGTGTTCGGCTTCGGCTACCTCGCCTACGACGAGCGGCGCAAGCTGCGCGGGGGCGGTCCGTCGGGCGCCGAGCCGCGCGAGCGGCAGACGACCGGCGCGACACCCTCCTGAGCGGGGAGCCGCCACCGGTCGTCGGTCGGGACTACGAGGCCGTGTCGACGCTCACGAACGTGGGCGACAGCGCTCCGGCGTACTCCAGCACACCGAGGTACCGCGCGTTGGCGTCCAGACCCGTCCAGGCGGCGGCGAACGACGTCGACTGGTTGTTGGAGACCGGCACCGGGTCGGGCACGGCCCGGAAGGCACCGGCCTGGTTGGCCGGGTTGACGTCGTAGAAGTCGAGCCGCCAGGTGAGCGTCGGCTCACCGGGAGCCGGGGTGAACGGGTCGACCTCGACGAGGTAGAAGCCCGGCTCGGGGTCGAGCAGGGTGACCTGCTCGTCGGCTGCACCGGTGGCCGACTGGCCGGCGACGTCGTTGAGCTGCTCGCACGCAGCGTCCGCGGCGCTGTAGACGAACATGTCCATGTCGGCCGCGTTGTTGGCCGCGTCGAGCGCGAACCGGGCCGCCTTGGAGCCGCTGGCGACCTGCACGCAGAAGAACTGCGAGTCGGTGGCCGCGACGGTGATGTTCGTGCTGGTGCCGTTGAACGTCTGTGCCTTGGCGAGGCCGGTGACCCCGACGTCGAGGTTGCCGGTGAAGCCGGCCGTGATCGGCACGGTCGTCTGGCCGGTGACGCCGACCCCGCTGACCTCGGCCGGCGCCCGCACCGACACCGGACGCAGCGCGACCGGCATCCGCAGCCGGGTCGGGCCGCTCAGGGTGACGAACCCGGTGGCCCAGCGGCCGAGCGGCGCGTCGGTGCGGGTGAACCGGATCGTGAGCCTCTTGAGGTCCCCCTGGCCGCGGGCCCGGATGCGGTTCTTGGCCTTGGCCTTGAAGCCGGGCACCTTCACCTTCACCTTCCAGGTGCCGGCCCGGTCGGCGAGGAGCTCACGGGTGAACCTCGTGGACGAGGTGACCTGCCCCTGCGCCATGGACGGACCGTTGAAGTCCTTGGCGGCGATCGGCGCGGCGCCGTTCGGCAGCCCCTGACCGGCGAGGAAGCCGCGCCAGTCGCGGGTGCCCGAGGTGACGAAGAGGCCCGGGTCGAACGCCGACCCCACCTGGACGTGTCCGGCGCCCTGCTGGAACGGGTCCCGGACCTTGCCGCCGTTGGCGCCGCGCACGCTCCTGGCGGTGGTCATCATCGCCGACTTGACCTGCATCGGGGTCCAGCCGGTCCGCTCGCCCATCATGAACGCGGCGATGCCGGCGATGTGCGGCGACGCCATCGAGGTGCCGGAGTAGAGGTCGTAGTCACGGTCCTCGTTGGCCGGCGGTGCGACCGCGGCGAGGATGCTGACCCCGGGCCCGGTGATGTCCGGCTTGAGCAGGTCGCTGTCGCTGGCGAGGCCGGGACCTCGGGAGGAGAACGCCGCCATCTCCGGGACCGGGGTCGGCTTCTTGCCGGTGGTGTCTCCCCGCTGGAACGCTGCCGTGGCCCGGCCGCCCTGGCGGTTCAGGTATCGCAGGACCTTGGGGGTGTCCTGGTCGGAGATGTGGATGGTCGGCACCGAGTGGAAGTCGGCGTCGAGGCTGCCGGGCGTCACGTTGGCGAGGATCATCCCGACGCCGCCGGCCCGCTTGACCGCCTTGCTCTTCTCGACGCGGTCGTTGACGCCGCGTTCGCAGACGACGATCTTGCCCTCGACCTTGTCGGGGTCGAGCGTGCCGCCGATGAAGCACAGCGCGGCGGCGTCGGCGTCGGCGCCGGGCGCCGCGGCCCGGGTCGAGCTGATCAGCCGGGTGCGCGGCGGCAGGGTCTGCTGGCTGATCGAGGCACCGCGGATCCGTTTTCCGTTGCCCAGCACGACGGTGTTCTCGAACCGGAAGTGCGTGGAGGCGGCCACCGTGGTGAGCCACGGACTGTTGTGCGCGACCGTGGACACCTCGGGGCCGGAGTTGCCGGCCGAGGTGGTCACGAAGATCCCGGCCTCCGCCGCACCCTCGAACGCGATCTCCACGGGGTCGACGACGGTGTCGGTGACGCCGGAGATCGACATGTTGATCACGTCGACACCGTCGGCGACCGCGTCGTCGATCGCCTCTAGGATCGAGGAGGTGAAGCAGTCGCCGCTCTCTTCGTCGTTGTCGCTGAAGCACACCTTGTACGCAGCGACGCGGGCCGCCGGCGCCATCCCGGAGGCGGTCCCGAAGCGGACGTCCTCGGTCCGCACGTTGCGGACGGTGTTGCCCGCCGACGTGCTGGCGGTGTGGCTGCCGTGGCCGTCGCCGTCGCGAGTGGAGAGCGACTCGTCCTCGGAGCGGTCCCGCGGGGCGATCGTGTCGAGGAAGGCGTCCGGGTAGTACCGCGCGCCGATGATCTTGGTGTTGCAGTCCGACGCCTTCCAGCGCTTCGCCTCGACGGAGCGGCCGCCGATGCGTTTGCTGAGCTGGCACCGGCCGAGGAACACGCCGCCGTCGGCCTTGTCCATGCGGACGTTGTCGCCGACGCGCCTGATGTTCCACCGCGTCTTGGGCCGCTTGGTCAGGGACTGGCCGCTGAACGACCTCGACTCCGGCCAGATGCCCGAGTCGAGGATGCCGACCACGACGCCGTCACCCGCGTTCTCGCGACCGCCGGCACGGCGCTGCCAGACACCCTTGCCGCCGGACAGTCCCAGGAAGTCGGGGGTGTTCCAGGTGTCGGCCTTGCGCGCGACGTCCTTGCTGACCAGCAGCACGTCCCGCGAGGAGGACAGGTCGAGGGCCTGCTGGCCGGTCAGGTCGGCGACAAAGCCGTTGCTGCCGACCGTGAAGTGCCGCAGCGGCGTCGCACCGACCGAACGAGCCAGGGTGGCGTGCTCGACGACGAGGTGGCGGCTGTAGGCCTGGACCTGGCGGGAGCGGCCGGCGAAGCTCTCGCCGGGCAGCACCCGGGTGGCGGCGTAGCGCGGGTCGGAGCCGTCGTACTGCGTCGCGCTCGGCGACTTCAGCAGGACGATGTAGCGACCGGCCTGCAGCCCGGCGGTAGGGGCGGGCACCCGGTCGAGGCCGGCGCCGCCGTCGGCCGCGTCGGCCGTCGGAAGCGCGGCGAGCATGCCGGAGGCGAGGGCTCCGGCGGCGAGGACGGCGAGCGCGCGTCGTGGCGCGCGTCGTGCGGGGAGGGGTGTCGACACCTTGGAGCTCCTGTTGCCGGTCGGGCTCGGGACCGACAACCCCCGTTGAACCGCGTTGGCAGCCGGTTCGCTCACCTAAGGTCACAACCGAGCGCGGGTCAAGCACCAGCGGCAAAATCCGCACGAGTTGTGATCTCGCCGCCCGGGCGTAGCTCAGGCGGACCGGCTGAACTGGGTGCGGTAGAGGTCGGCGTAGAGACCACCCTCCGCCAGCAGCGCCGCGTGGCTGCCCGACTGGACGACCCGCCCGTCGTCGATGACGAGGATCAGGTCGGCCGCCCGGATCGTCGAGAGCCGGTGGGCGATGACCAGGGAGGTGCGACCCTCCAGCGCCTGGTCGAGGGCGCGTTGCACGGCGACCTCGGACTCGGAGTCGAGGTGTGCGGTCGCCTCGTCGAGGACCACGATCGACGGAGCCTTCAGCAGCAGCCGCGCGATGGCCAGGCGCTGCCGCTCGCCGCCGGAGAGCCGGTAGCCGCGGTCGCCGACGACGGTGTCGAGCTCGTCGGGCAGCTGCCGCACCAGCCGGGCGATCTGGGCGGCCTCGAGGGCGGACCAGATCTGGTCGTCGGTGGCGCCGGGGCGCGCGTAGAGGAGGTTGGCCCGGATCGTGTCGTGGAACATGTGGGCGTCCTGGGTGACGTAGCCCACGGTGTCCTCGAGCGAGTCGAGGGTGAGGTCGCGTACGTCGTGCCCGCCGACCCGGACCGCTCCCCCGGTGACGTCGTACAACCGGGCGACCAGGTGGGTGATCGTCGTCTTGCCGGCCCCGGAGGGTCCCACGAGCGCGACCATCTGGCCGGGCTGGGCCGTGAACGTGATGTCGCGAAGCACCTCGCCGGTGTCGCGCGACTCGACACGGGCCACCGACTCGAGGCTGGCCAGCGACACCTCGTCGGCACGCGGGTAGCGGAAAGCCACGTGGTCGAACTCGACCCGGCCGGCGCCGCGCGGCAGCTCCACGGCGTCGGACCGCTCCTGGATCATCGATGGCAGGTCGAGCACCTCGAAGACCCGCTCGAAGCTCACCAGCGCGGTCATCACGTCGATGCGCACGTTGGACAGCCCCTGCAGCGGACCGAGCAGACGCATCAGCAGGGTCGCCAGCGCGAGCAGCGTGCCGACCGTCAGGGTGCCGTCGATCGCGAGGTGCCCGCCGAGGCCGTAGACGAGGGCGGTCGCGAGCGCCGGGATCAGCATCAGGCTGGCTCCGAAGATCCGGGTCACCAGGGAGATCCGGATGCCGAGGTCGCGCACGACGCCGGCCTTGCGTGCGAAGAGGACGTCCTCCTCGCCGCGCCGCCCGAAGAGCTTGAGGAGCAGCGCCCCGCCGACGTTGAACCGCTCGGTCATCGTGTTGCCGAGGTCGGCGTTGCCCTCCATCTGCTCGCGGGTGAGCCCCGCCAGGCGGCGGCCGACCCAGCGGGAGGCGAGCAGAAGGAACGGGAACAGGGCCAGGCACGACAGCGTGACCTGCCAGCTCAGCGCCAGCATCGCGATGCCGACCACGACCACGCTGATCGTGTTGGAGACGGTGCTCGACAGCGTCGAGGTGAAGGCCCGCTGCGCGCCGATCACATCGTTGTTGAGCCGCGAGACGAGGGCGCCGGTCTGGGCCCGGGTGAAGAACGCCAGGGACATGCGCTGCACGTGGGCGAACACGGTCGTGCGCAGGTCGAAGATCAGGCTCTCGCCGATGCGCGAGGAGAGGTAGCCCTGGCCGACCGCGAGCACCGCGTTGACGACGGCCACCCCGGCGATCGCGAGCGCGATCATCGTGACCAGGCCGCTGTCGCCCTTGAGGATGCCGTCGTCGACGAGACGCTTCACCAGCAGCGGCACCACCACGACCATCGCGGCGTCGATGACGGTGAGGACCAGGAAGACGCCGATCAGCGCCTTGTGGGGCAGCGCGAACGCGAAGACCCGGCGGACGGTGTCGCGGGCCAGCTTCTGGTCGGCGACGCTCCGGTCGGTGCGCATGTGGCGCCAGACCGGACCCATGCCCGTGTGCATCGACATGGGGCCTCCTCCTTGTTCGTAGCCCGATCGTCTCGGGTCGTGCCTACTCCCCGAGCAGTGCGGCGAGCTCGCGGAACCGGCGTACCTGTGCCTCGCGCTCGCGACGGCGTTGCTCCTCGAGGTCCAACGTTGCGGCGCTCTGCAGCAGCGCCTTGGTCTCGGTCACCGCGCCGTACAGCGGTGCGGTGAGGGCCGCGACCAGGTCGGCCACCGCCTCGGAGAGCTCCGCGCGGGGTACGACGGCCGTGGCCAGCCCGATCGCGTGCGCCTCCTCGGCGCCGACCCACCGGGTGGTGGCGCAGATCTCGAGTGCCCTGGAGTAACCAACCAGCTCGACCAGGGGTTTTGTTCCCGTCAGGTCCGGCACCAGGCCGAGGATCGGCTCACGCATGGAGAACCGGGCGTCGTCGGCGAGCACCCGCAGGTCGCACGCGAGCGCGAGCTGGAACCCGGCTCCGACCGCCGGCCCCTGGACCGCGGCGATGCTGACGATGTCGCGACGCCGCAGCCAGGTGAACCCCTCCTGCCAGCCGGCGATCGACTCGGCCATCTCGCCGTCGGGCATGTCGAGGAGGTGCATGAGCGACGCCTCGCCCTCGACGCCTTCGGGGCTGAGCATCCGCCGGTCGAGCCCGGACGAGAACGTGTCGCCCTCGCCCTGCACCACGACGACCCGCACCGCCGGGTCGAGCGAGGCGCCGATGGCCCGCAGCGCCATCCACGTGGACGGCGTCTGGGAGTTCTTGGTGGCGGGCCTGTTGAGCGTGATGGTGGCGACCAGTCCGCTCTCCTCCAGGCGCACACCACCCCGCTCGAGCACGTCGGGATCCACCTGGGTGGTAGTCATGGCGCAACAGTAGGCGGTACCTCCCCCCGTTCTGACGATCCGGAGCGTGACAGGGGTGTGCACCTGGGCGCAGAGGTCACCCGAGCCCCCAGCCACAGCCTCAGGCCAGCGCGATGAGGTCCGCGTAGTCCGACGACCACAGGTCCTCGACGCCGTCGGGGAGGATGAGGACTCGGTCGGGTTCGAGGGCGTGGACGGCGCCTTCATCGTGCGTGACCAGGATGATGGCGCCCTCGTAGCTGCGGATCGCGCCCAGCACCTCCTCGCGGGAGGCCGGGTCGAGGTTGTTGGTGGGCTCGTCGAGGAGCAGCACGTTGGCGCTGGAGACGACCAGCGTCGCGAGCGCGAGACGGGTCTTCTCCCCGCCCGACAGCACACCCGCGGGCTTGGTGGCGTCGTCCCCGGAGAACAGGAACGAGCCGAGCACGCTGCGCGCCTCGGTGTCGGTGAGGTCGGGGGCCGCCGTGCGCATGTTCTCCAGCACAGTGCGCCGGGTGTCCAGGGTCTCGTGCTCCTGGGCGTAGTAGCCGAGCTTGAGCCCGTGACCCGGCTGCACGGCACCGGTGTCGGGCCGGTCGATGCCGGCGAGGATCCGCAGCAGCGTCGTCTTGCCGGCACCGTTGAGCCCGAGGATCACGACCCGGCTGCCGCGGTCGATGGCCAGGTCGACGTCGGTGAACACCTCGAGCGACCCGTAGGACTTCGACAGCTCGGCCGCCGTCAGCGGGGTCTTGCCGCACGGCGCCGGCTTCGGGAACGCGATCCGGGCGACCCGGTCGGTGCGCCGCTCGGCCTCGATGCCGGCCATCAGCTTCTCGGCACGCTTGAGCATCGACTGGGCCGCCTGGGCCTTCGTCGCCTTGGCACGCATCTTGTTGGCCTGGTCGGTGAGCGTCTTGGCCTTGTTCTCGGCGTTCATCCGCTCGCGCTTGCGGCGCTTCTCGTCGGTCTCGCGCTGCGCGAGGTACGCCTTCCAGCCCATGTTGTAGACGTCGACCTCGGCGCGGTTGGCGTCGAGGTGGAGCACCTTCGTCACGCACGCCTCGAGGAGACCGACGTCGTGGCTGATCACGATCAGGCCGCCCTTGTGGGTGCGCAGGAAGTCCCGCAGCCACAGCACGGAGTCGGCGTCGAGGTGGTTGGTCGGCTCGTCGAGGAGCAGGGTCTCGGCACCGGAGAACAGGATCCGGGCCAGCTCGACGCGGCGTCGCTGTCCACCGGAGAGGGTGCGCAGCGGCTGGGTGAGGATGCGCTCCTCGATGCCGAGGCTGGACGCGATCTGCTTGGCCTCCGCCTCGGCCGCGTAACCACCTCCGGCGTGCAGCTCGTTGTCGGCGCGGGTGTACTTCTTCATGCCGCGCTCGCGTACGGCGTCGTCCTCGGAGGCCATGTCGTGCTCGGCGTCCCGGAGCCGGCGGACGACGTCGTCGAGCCCGCGTGCGGACAGGATCCGGTCGAGCGCCGCGACTTCCGGGTCACCGGTGCGCGGGTCCTGGGGCAGGTACCCGACGGCGCCGGTGCGGGTCACGCTGCCGGAGGCGGGCAGCCCCTCCCCGGCGAGGATCCGGGTCAGCGTGGTCTTTCCGGCCCCGTTGCGACCTACCAGGCCGACCTTGTCGCCGGCCGCGACGCGGAACGAGACGTCCTGCATCAGCAGGCGCGCACCGGCACGCACCTCGATCTGGTGTGCGGTGATCATGAAGGGGGTACCTCGACGTGGACGGTGGGGATGGGCAAGCCCGGGACGGGACGGGCTGCGGTCAATGCGTCGCACGTGGCATGCCCCTAGTCTACGAGACGACGAGGAGGCGACGCCCATGCGCTACAACCCGAAGGCGAAGCTGGACCGCAGCCAGGTGCAGGTTCGCCGCGGCGGCGGGCGCAGCGGGGGCGGCTTCGGGCTGCCCGTGGGCGGCGGTGGCGGCAACGGGCTGAAGGTGGGCGGCGGCATCGGCGGCCTGGTGATCCTGCTCCTGGTGTTCCTGCTGCAGAGCCAGCTCGGCGGCAGCCCGTCGGCCGGACCGGTGGGGACGGGCGAGGAGACGGGCTCGCTGGACAACTGCCGCACCGGGGCGGACGCGAACCAGGACCGCAACTGCGCGCTGGTGGCCGACGTGAACTCGATCCAGGCGTTCTGGGCGGAGGCGCTGCCCGACCAGACCGGTACGCCGTACCGGCGGGCGACGACCACGATCTTCACCGGGCAGACCAACACCGGGTGTGGTGGCGCGACGTCCGACGTCGGGCCGTTCTACTGCTCGGTCGACGAAGGTGTCTTCCTGGACACCAGCTTCTTCGAGGACATGCTGCAGGGCCAGCTCGGCGCGCAGGGCGGGCCGTTCTCCGAGGCCTACGTGCTCGCGCACGAGTACGGCCACCACCTGCAGAACATCCTGGGCACCATGGGCCAGGTGCGCACCCAGCAGGGGGCCAACAGCGACGCGGTGCGGCTCGAGCTGCAGGCCGACTGCTACGCCGGGGTCTGGACGAAGTTCGCCACCGAGGCACCGGACGAGTCCGGCGAGCCGTACATCCTCGACCTGACCGAGCAGGACATCGCCGCCGCGCTCGACGCCGCGCGCGCCGTCGGCGACGACCGGATCCAGAAGCGCTCGTCCGGCCGCGTCGACCCGGACCGGTGGACGCACGGGTCCGCCGAGCAGCGGATGGGCTGGTTCACCCGCGGCATGGAGACCGGCTCGATCGAGGCGTGCGACACGTTCCGCGCCGCGCGCCTCTGACGGCACCGCATGCCGCCACACGAGTCGCCCGCCGGCCTGCTCGTGCTGCACGGCGTCCGGCTGCTGGGGATGGCCGACTCCGCTGCGGTGGCGCGCCGCTACTCGCTGGACCGCGACGCCGTGCACGAGATGCTGCTGGACCGCGAGGCGTTCGGGCACGTGCAGCACAGCGCGTTCGCCGACGTCTCGGGTTGGTCCCTCACCGAGCGTGGTCGCGCCGAGGGCGAGCGGCTCCTCGCGCTCGAGCTGGAGGATTCCGGTGCACGGGAGGTGGTGGAGCAGACGCATGCCGGGTTTGCTCCGCTCAACGGGCGGTTCCTGGAGGCGATCACCGACTGGCAGATCCGCCCCACCTCGTTCGACAGGATGGCCACCAACGACCACAGCGACTGGGCATGGGACGAGCGCGTCCTGAAGACCCTGGCCGGCCTGGCCCGGCGGCTGGAGCCGCTCGGAGCCGAGCTCTCTGGTGCGCTCGCCCGGTTCGCCGGCTACTCGGAGCGCTTCTCCGCGGCGTTGGCCCGGGTCGACCGGGGCGAGCGGCGCTGGGTCGACGCACCCCGCATCGACTCGTGCCACACGGTCTGGTTCGAGCTGCACGAGGACCTGATCAGCACGCTCGGCCTCCAGCGCGGCTGACCCGACCGCGGACCGGACCACCACGTTCGGTCTCGTAACGACCGTCCTAGACTGCCGCCGTGCCCCGTTCCCCGCGCCCTCGCACGCCCTCTCGTGATCTCGCGCTGGTGGCCATGTTCACCGGCGTGGTCGCGGCGCTCGGGCTGGTCCCGGCCTTCACCCCGCCCGGGTTCGCGGTGCCGGTCACCGCGCAGTCCCTGGGCGTGATGCTGGCCGGCGCGATCCTCGGCGCCCGCCGCGGCGCGCTGTCGCTGGTGCTGCTGCTGACGCTGGTCGCGGTCGGCCTCCCCCTGCTGGCCGGTGGCCGCGGCGGCCTCGGGGTCTTCGCCGGTCCCTCGGTGGGCTTCCTGGTCGGCTGGCCGGTCGCGGCGTTCGTCGTCGGCTGGCTGAGCGAGCGGGCCGGCCCGACGTACCGGCTGCCCTGGGGGATCTTCGCCAACTTCGTCGGCGGCGTGGTGGTGCTCTACGCGCTGGGCATCGCCGGCATGTCGCTCGTGCTCGACGTCTCGGTGCCCGCGGCCGCGGTGGCGACGTGGATCTTCCTGCCCGGCGACCTCGTGAAGGTGGTCGTGGCGGCGCTGGTCGCGCGCGGTGTGCACGCGGCGTACCCCGGTCTTCTCGTCCGGCGTCGCGAGCCCGCCCCCGCCCCGGAGCAGCAGGCTGTCTGACCTGGCCGGCCCGGCCCACGACCTGACCGGAGCGGCCGACCCGGTCGCCACCTTCCGGCTGGCCGCAGCGCGCGGCGAGCCGGTCGCCCTGCGCACCTCGGGATCGACGCGCTCGCCGCGCCGGGTGCTTCGCACGACCGAGTCCTGGGAGACGTCGTTCGAGCCGGTCTCGTCGCTGACGGGCATCGGGCCGGGCAGCCGCGTGTGGGTGCCGGGTCCGTTGACCGCTTCGATGAACGTGTTCGCCGTCGTGCACGCTTCGTACGCCGGCGCCGCGCTCGTGGACTCCCCCGCCGGCGCCACCCACGCGGTGCTCTCGCCGAGCGGTCTGGCCACCCTGCTCGACGACGGAGCCGCCGACCGCCTCGTGGTCGTGGTGGCGGGGGACGGCCTGGCGCCGGACGTTGCGGCTCGGGCGGCGCACGGGGGGCTCGAGGTGCACCACTACTACGGCGCGGCCGAGCTGTCGTTCGTGGCCTGGGGGTCGCACCGCGACGACCTGCGTCCGTTCCCGGACGTCGAGCTGTCGGTACGCGGCGGCGAGGTGTGGGTGCGCTCGCCCTACCTCTGCCTGCGGTACGACGGCGCCGCCGGTCCCCTCCGACGTGACGTGGACGGCTGGGCGACGGTCGGGGACCGCGGCACGCTCGCGCCCGACGGCCGGCTGCTGCTGCACGGCCGACCCGAGGCCGTGACCACCGGCGGCGCCACGATCTGGCCCTCCGAGGTGGAGGCCGTGCTGCGGCCCGTCGCGCGCGGCGAGCTCGCGGTCCTCGGCGTACCCCACCCGGACCTGGGGGCCGTCCTCGTCGCGGTGCTGACCGACGCGTCGGACCGTGGCGCCCTCGTCGTCGCCGCCCGGGACCTGCTCACCGAGGCGGCGCGGCCGCGCCGGTGGTACCACCGCGACGCCCTGCCCCTCACCTCCGGCGGCAAGGTCGACCGGCGGGCGCTGGCGGAGCTGGTCGTGACCGGGTCGGCCGGGATCCACCCGCTCACCGGCTCTACCGTGGACCCGTGACCAGCGCCCGCCCCTCGCCGACGGACGCACCCGTCATCGTCGGTGCCCTGCGCACCGCGATCGGCACCGCGGGGATGGCGTTCCGAGACGTGGTCGCCGCCGACCTCGCGGCGCCGGTGCTGGCCGAGCTGGCGGCTCCGTTCGACGGCCTGCTCCCCCACGACGTGGTGCTCGGCAACTGCATGGGCCCGGGAGGCGACGTCGCCCGGGTCTCCTCCCTGGCCGCCGGCCTCCCGGTGGAGGTGCCCGCGCTCACCGTGGACCGGCAGTGCGGCAGCGGGCTGGCTGCCCTCGACGTGGGCTCCGCGCTGGTGCGGGCCCGACCGGGACTCGTGCTCGCCGGCGGCGTCGAGTCCGCCTCGACCGCGCCGTGGCGGTTCTGGCCCCCGGCGGACGGCGAGGACCCCGTCCGCTACGAGCGGGCACCGTTCGCCCCCCAGTCGGTCGGCGACCCGGACATGGGCCTCGCCGCCGACCTGCTGGCCGAGGAGTGCGGCATTCCGCGCGAGCGACAGGACGCCTACGCCGCGCGCTCGCACGCCCGTGCCTCGGCCACCACTTCCGCGGGCGGGTTCACCGCCGAGATCGTCCCGGTCGACGGTGTGAAGGCCGACGAGCGGGTCCGCGACGGCCTCACCGTCGAACGCCTCGCGCGACTACGGCCGACGTTCCGCCCGGACGGCACGGTGACCGCCGGCAACGCCTGCGGGATCAACGACGGGGCCGCGGCCGTGGCGCTCGTGGACGCCACGACGGCGGCCTCCCTCGACCTGCCCGGGCTGCGGGTGCTGGCGACCGCCACCGCGGGAGTGGATCCCCGACGCCCCGGTCTCGGACCGGTCCCCGCCGTGCTGGCCGCGCTGTCGCGGGCAGGAGTCACGCTGGCCGACCTCGACGTGGTGGAGGTCAACGAGGCCTTCGCCGGTCAGGTGCTGGCCTGCTGCGACGCGCTCGGACTCGACGACGCGCGCGTGTGCGAGGAGGGCGGCGCGCTCGCCCTCGGCCACCCCTGGGGAGCCTCCGGGGCGGTGCTCGCGGTCCGGCTGTTCAGCCGGATGGTGCGCGCCGACGCCGGTGAGCTCGGCCTCGCGGCGATCGCCGTCGGCGGCGGCCAGGGCGTGGCCATGGTGGTGCAGCGATGCCGGTGATCGAGGTCCGCGACGTCAGCCACAGCTACGCGACCGGTGCCGCCGAGCGCCGCGTGCTGGCAGACGTGGCGGTCACCTTGCCCGAGCGGCGCGTCGGCGTGATCGGCGCGAACGGCTCGGGGAAGTCCACGTTCGCGCGGCTGCTCAACGGGCTGGTGGTGCCCACGTCGGGCCGCGTCGTCGTCGACGGCTTCGACACCCGCTCGCACGGCAAGGAGGTACGCCGCCGGGTCGGCTTCTGCTTCACCGACCCGGACGCCCAGATCGTGATGCCGACGGTCGCCGAGGACATCGCCTTCGGCCTCCGCCGCCGCGGCCTGTCGCGCGCCGACGTGGCGGCACGGGTGGCCGCGGCGCTCTCGGCGTACGGCCTGGACGGCCATGCCGACCATCCCGCGCACCTGCTCTCCGGCGGCCAGAAGCAGCTGCTCGCGCTGGCGTCGGTCCTCGTCACCGAGCCGTCGGTGCTGGTGATGGACGAGCCGACCACGCTGTTGGACCTGCGCAACGCGTCGATGATCGCGTCGGTCGTCGCCGAGCTGCCGCAGCAGGTCGTGCTGGTCACCCATCACCTCGACCTGGTCGCGGAGTTCGACCGCGTGCTGGTGTTCGACGAGGGCCGGGTGGTCTGCGACGACGTGCCGGCGCTGGCGGTGGCGCACTACCGCTCGCTGATGGGTGCGACGTCGTGACCACGATCGGGCTGTACCTCCCCGGCTCGTCCGCGCTGCACCGCGCCCGCGCGGGGCACAAGCTGATGGTGCTCGTCCTCGCGGGGGCTGCCTCGGTGTTCCTCGACGAGGTGTGGCAGGTGCTGGTCGCGCTCGGGGTGGTGTCGGTGGGGTACGGCGTCGCCGGGATCCCGCTGCGCACCGCCCTCGCGCAGCTGCGCCCGCTCGTCTGGGTGGTCGGCGCCGCCGCGGTCTTCCACGTGCTGGTGAACGGGTGGCAGCGCGCGCTCGTGGTCCTCGGGGTCATCGTCGTGCTGGTGCTGCTCGCGGCCCTCGTCACGCTGACCACGCGGACGACGGACCTGGTCGACGCCCTGGTGTTCGCGTGTCGGCCGCTGCGCCGCCTGGGCGTCGACCCCGAGCGCGTCGGGCTGATGCTCGCGCTGGGCGTGCGGTGCGTGCCGGTGGTGGTCGGGCTCGCCGAGGAGGTCCGCGACGCGCAGCGGGCGCGTGGTCTCGGGGCGAGCCCCCGCGCCTTCGTCGTACCTCTGATCGTGCGGTCGCTCCGGCACGCCGACGCCTTGGGCGAGGCCCTCGTCGCCCGCGGCGTGGAGGACTGAGGAGTCAGGTAGTCAGGCCCCTCACCGGCGTGTCGCTGCATCGGTGACCCCTCGGCGGGCAGGCTTCCGGGCATGGCGAGGTACGACGTGAACCCGGCGGCCGTGGAGCACGCCCGCCGGTTGATCGGCAGCAAGCAGTACGTCCTCGACAGCGACTGGGGTGCGGTGCAGCCGCGGGCGGACGCGGAGAACGCCTACCTCGAGCGGCACTCGTGGGAGGAGTACGCCGCGTGGCACCTCGGGCTCACGGTGGGTGCGACGGATGAGACGAAGGCGCGCTACGCGTTCGTGTACGGCGACCTCCGGCGCGTGCACCGCACCGGGCTGATCGCCTGCGTCTACCGCGCCTCGGAGTGGCGGCACAAGGCGGTCGAACTGGCCGCGCACGACCTGCTCCAGGAGCTCGACGCTGCCGCGGGGATCACCTGAGCGCGAGGGGTCGGCTGTGCAGCGACACGCCGGCCAGGGGCCTGACTACCTGACTCCTCGGCGGATGGGGGGTCAGGGGTCGGTGAGGTGGATGCGCAGCGAGCGACCGTCGGCGACCGCCTGGTCGAGGACGGCGCGACGGGGGTCCGGGACCGGGAGCCAGGGATCGACGACGAGACCGGCGAGGCTCCGGGCCAGCCGGGGGTCGGCGAGGACCGCGTCGACGGCCGACCGGTCGCCGCCGCAGACGAGCGCCGAGACGGGCCGCCGAGGGGTCACTTCTGCAGCGACGCGCTGGTGAGGGCCCTGATTTTCTGACTCCTCGGCGAGGATGCGGAACGCGTGGTCGGCGGCGGCCTCGTAGGCCTGGCGGGCCTGGTTGTCGCGGCGCCGGGCGAACCGTTGCTGGCTCTGGCCGCCGGCCTTGGTGCGGCCCTGCACGTGTCGCTGGCCCACCTTCGAGGCGACCACCCGGTCGGTGTCGACCACCGCCACCGCGAAGCCGCCCTTGCGGACCAGGAGGACGCCCCAGGTCAGCGGGGCGCCCGCGGCGGTCGCGGCCTCGGCGGGGTCGGGCGCGCCGTCGTACCTCCGGTCGAACGGCAGCGCCACCTCCGCGCTCGCGCCGTCCGCGGCGGACAGCACGAGTCGTCCGGACGACACCGCGGGCGTGACGGCACCGTGCCGGCCGGCGAAGTTCTCGCACCAGCGCGCGAGCCGCTCCGGCGGCACCAGCACGGTGCGAGTCATGAACGAGTGCGCCGGCTCAGACGTTGAAGCCGAGGGCGCGCAGCATCTCGCGGCCGTCGTCGGTGATCTTGTCGGGGCCCCACGGCGGCATCCAGACCCAGTTGATCGCGACGTCGTTGACCAGGCCCTCGAGCGCCTGGTTGGTCTGGTCGGTGATCACGTCGGTCAGAGGGCAGGCCGCGGACGTCAGCGTCATGTCGAGCACGACGTTGCTCGAGTCGTCGAGGTGCACGTCGTAGACGAGACCGAGGTCGACGACGTTGATGCCGAGCTCGGGGTCGACGACGTCCTTCATCGCCTCGGTGACGTCGTCGACGGTCACCGTGGCCGTGGTGCCGGAGGTGTCCACCTCGGGCAGGTCGGCGTGCGGATCCGTGTGGGCGTCGGTCATGACTGCTCCTTCGTCGTGTTCTCGTCGTGGTCGACGACCTGGGACGTGGCGTCCTTCCAGGCCATCCAGGCCAGCAGCGCGCACTTCACCCGGGCCGGGAACTTGGCGACCCCGGCGAACGCGATGCCGTCCTCGAGCACGTCCTCGTCGGGCTCGACCGTGCCCCGGCCCTGCATCAGGGTCAGGAACTCCTGGTGCACGGCGGACGCGTCCTTCACGGTGCGCCCGATCACGAGGTCGGCCATCACCGAGGCGGCCGCCTGGCTGATCGAGCAGCCCTCCGCGTCGTACGACACGTCCTCGACGACCGCGTCGGCATCGCGGCCCGACAGGTGCACCCGCAAGGTGACCTCGTCGCCACAGGTCGGGTTCACGTGGTGCACCTCGGCCTGGTAGGGCTCCCGCAGCCCCGCGTGGTGGGGGTGCTTGTAGTGGTCGAGGATGATCTCCTGGTACAGGCTGTCGAGGTCCATCTAGCCCACCTTGAAGTAGGACTTGGTGTACTCCAGGCCCTCGACCAGCGCGTCGATCTCGGCCGGGGTCGTGTAGAGGTACGACGACATGCGGGTCGAGCTCTGCACGCCGAACCGCTTGTGCGCCGGCTTGGCGCAGTGGTGGCCGGCGCGCACCGCGACACCGCGCGAGTCGAGCACCTGCGCCACGTCGTGCGGGTGCACACCGGCGAGCTCGAACGCGATCGCACCGCCGCGCTGGGCCGCCGACTGCGGCCCGAGCACGGTCAGCCCGGACACGGTCGCCAGCCCCTCGAGGGCGTAGCCGGTGATCGCCTCCTCGTGGGCACGGACCGCGTCCATGCCGACGGCGCTGAGGTAGTCGACGGCGGCACCGAGGCCGACCGCTTCCACGATCGGCGGGGTGCCGGCTTCGTACTTGTGCGGGATCCCGGCGTACGTCGAGCGCTCCATCGAGACCGTCGCGATCATCTCGCCGCCGCCGAGGAACGGGGGCAGCGCCTCGAGCAGCTCGGTGCGACCCCAGAGCACCCCGACCCCGGTCGGGCCGGTGACCTTGTGCCCGGTGAAGGCCAGGAAGTCCGGACGCTCCTCGGGGGCCATCGCGGCCAGGTCGACCGGCATCTGCGGCACCGCCTGGGCGGCGTCGACGACCACCACGGCGCCGACCTCGTGGGCGCGGCGGGCGATCTGCGCCACCGGGTTGACGGTGCCGAGCATGTTGGACACCCAGGTGACCGCGACGATCTTGGTGCGCTCGTTGACCAGCTCGTCGAGCCGGGACAGGTCGAGCGTGCCCTCGTCGGTGAGCTCGAACCAGCGCAGCGTCGCGCCGGTGCGCTCGGTGAGCAGCTGCCACGGCACGATGTTGGAGTGGTGCTCCATCTGGGTGATCACCACCTCGTCACCCTCGCCGACGGTGCCGACCCCGGACGACCAGTCGCCGCGGGCCCAGGCCAGGGTGTTGGCGACCAGGTTGAGCGCCTCGGAGGCGTTCTTGGTGAAGACGACCTCGTCGCGCGAGGGCGCCCCGATGAAGGCCGCCACCTTGTCGCGGGCGGCCTCGAACGCTGCCGAGGACTCGGCGCCGAGCTGGTGCATGGCGCGCGCGACGTTGGCGTTGTGGCGTTCGAGGTGGTCGACCATCGCGTCGATCACCACCTGCGGCTTCTGCGAGGTGTTGGCGCTGTCGAGGTAGACCAGCCGGTGCCCGTCGGCGAGCGTGCGCGACAGGATCGGGAAGTCGGCCCGGATCAGGTCCAGGCCGGGTAGCAGCCCGGTGAGGGGCGTTGCCACGTCGGTCATCACTTCTCCTGTCGCAGGGCTTCTCAGGCCTTGGCCTTCAGGTACTTGTCGTAGCCCTCGGCCTCGAGCTGGTCGGCGAGCTCCGGGCCGCCCTCCTCGGCGATCCGGCCGTCGACGAACACGTGCACGAAGTCGGGCTTGATGTAGCGCAGGATGCGCGTGTAGTGCGTGATCAGCAGCACCCCGCGGTCACCCTTCCCCGCGTAGCGGTTGACGCCCTCGGAGACGATCTTCAGCGCGTCGATGTCGAGACCCGAGTCGGTCTCGTCGAGCACTGCGACCTTCGGGTCGAGCAGCTCGAGCTGGAGGATCTCGTGCCGCTTCTTCTCACCGCCGGAGAAGCCCTCGTTGACCGAGCGGGTGGCGAAGGCGGGGTCCATCTTCATCCGCTCCATCGCGGAGTTGACGTCCTTGACCCAGGTGCGCAGCTTGGGGGCCTCGCCGTCGATCGCGGTCTTGGCGGTGCGCAGGAAGTTCGTCACCGAGACGCCGGGCACCTCGACGGGGTACTGCATGGCGAGGAACAGCCCGGCGCGGGCGCGCTCGTCGACCGTCATCGCCAGCACGTCGGCGCCGTCGAGGGTCACCGAGCCACCGGTGACGGTGTACTTCGGGTGGCCGGCGATGGAGTACGCGAGCGTGGATTTGCCCGAGCCGTTGGGGCCCATGATCGCGTGGGTCTGGCCGGCCCTGATGGTCAGGTCGACGCCCTTGAGGATCTCCTTGGGGCCGTCTTCGGTGTCGACGCTGACGTGCAGGTCGCGGATCTCGAGAGTGCTCATGTCTTCTTCCTGTTGTGTCGTTCTCGGGTCATCTCGACAAAGGTCGATGAGCCGGAGGTCAGTCGCCGGTCAGGGGGGTGCTGACGTCCACCAGGACGTCGTCGCCCTCCACGCGGACCGGGTACGTCGGGACGGGGTCGGTGGCCGGCGGGCCGCTGGGCTTGCCGGTGCGCAGGTCGAAGCGCGAGCCGTGCAGCCAGCACTCGATCTCGCAGCCCTCGACCTCGCCCTCGGAGAGCGGGATCGCGGCGTGGGAGCACTCGTCGTAGATCGCGTAGACGTCGTCGCCGTTGCGGACGACCGCCAGCTCGACTCCGTCGACGGTGGCGGCGAGGGCCTCCCCCGCGGGGATCTCCGCGAGCGCGCAGGCGCGGCTGAAACCCATCAGGCGCTCACCCCGATGCCGCCGACGTTCTTGGCCAGCTCGGCCTCGATCGTGGCGAGCAGGCGCTCCTCGATCTGGGGAACGCCGATCTTGCGCACCAGGTCGTTGAAGAAACCGTGCACGACCAGCCGGTGCGCCTCGTCCTCGGGCACGCCGCGGGACTGCAGGTAGAACAGCTGCTCGTCGTCGAAGCGGCCGGTCGCGGACGCGTGTCCCGCGCCCTCGATCTCACCGGTCTCGATCTCGAGGTTCGGCACCGAGTCGGCCTGGCAGCCGTCGGTGAGCACGAGGTTGCGGTTCTCCTCGTAGGTCTCGATGCCCTCGGCGACCTTGCGGATCAGCACGTTGCCGATCCACACCGTGTGCGCACCCTGACCCTGCAGCGCGCCCTTGTAGAGCACGTGGCTCTTGGTCTTCGGTGCGGTGTGGTCGGCGAACAGCCGGTGCTCGATGTGCTGGCCCTCGTCGGCGAAGTACAGGCCGAGGAGCTCGGCGTCGCCACCCGGCCCGGCGTACTCGACGTTGGCGTGCATCCGCACGACGTCGCCGCCGAAGGAGATCGACGTGTGCCGCACGAAGGCGTCACGGCCGACGCGGATCGCGTCGCGGCCCATGTGCACCGCGTCGTCGTCCCAGTCCTGGAGGGTCAGCACGTTGACCGACGCGCCGTCACCGACGAGCACCGAGGTGATCGCCGAGTAGCGCGCCGAGCCGGTGTGCTCGACGACGATCGTGGCCCGGGCGTGGTTGCCGACCCGCACCACGAGGTGGCCCCAGACGAGGTCCTCGACCGAGTCGCCGGAAAGCCGGAGCACGACCGGCTCGTCGGTCTCCAGCTCGGCGGGGACGTCGAGCAGCACGGCGCCCGCGGCGTTGGCGACCGCGAGAGCGGCCGGCCGGTCGGTGGGGGCGAGCTCGCCGAGGGCGGCAGCCTCCTCGGTGCTGACCTGCTTGAGCGTCACACCGGCCGGGAGCCGGGTGTCCCAGGTGAGCTGGGCGTCCGACGGCTCGCCGTCGAGGATCCCGCGCAGCCGCTTGAGCGGTGTGAAGCGCCAGATCTCCTCGCGGCCGGTGGGCACCGGGTGGTCGGCCAGGTCGTACGACGCCGGCGGGTTGAGGTGGGAGGCCACCCGCCCCTGCTCGACGGCGGAAGCCACGCTCTCGCGGGCTGTGTCAGTCACAGTCACTACGTCGTCTTTCTTCGTCTCGGGTCGGATCGGGCGGGAAGGGCGGTCGGTCAGCCGACCGCGCCCTCCATCTGCAGCTCGATCAGGCGGTTCAGCTCGAGGGCGTACTCCATCGGCAGCTCCTTGGCGATCGGCTCGATGAAGCCGCGGACGATCATGGCCATCGCCTCGTCCTGCTCCATGCCGCGCGACATCAGGTAGAAGAGCTGGTCGTCGGAGACCTTGGAGACCGAGGCCTCGTGGCCCATCGACACGTCGTCCTCGCGGATGTCGACGTACGGGTAGGTGTCGGACCGGCTGATCTGGTCGACCAGCAGCGCGTCGCAGAGCACGTTGGACTTCGAGCCGTGCGCGCCCTCGTTGATCTGGATCAGGCCGCGGTACGACGTACGCCCGCCGCCGCGGGCCACCGACTTGCTCAGGATCGAGCTCGACGTGTGCGGGGCGGCGTGCACCATCTTGGCGCCGGCGTCCTGGTGCTGACCCTCGCCCGCGAACGCGATCGACAGCGTCTCGCCCTTGGCGTGCTCGCCCATCAGGTAGACCGCGGGGTACTTCATCGTCACCTTGGAGCCGATGTTGCCGTCGACCCACTCCATGGTGGCGCCGGCCTCGCAGGTGGCGCGCTTGGTCACCAGGTTGTAGACGTTGTTCGACCAGTTCTGGATGGTCGTGTAGCGGCAGCGGCCGCCCTTCTTCACGATGATCTCCACGACCGCGGAGTGCAGCGAGTCGGAGGAGTAGATCGGCGCGGTGCAGCCCTCGACGTAGTGCACGTAGGCGCCCTCGTCGACGATGATCAGGGTCCGCTCGAACTGGCCCATGTTCTCGGTGTTGATCCGGAAGTAGGCCTGCAGCGGGATGTCCACGTGGACGCCCTTGGGCACGTAGATGAAGGACCCGCCGGACCACACCGAGGTGTTCAGCGCGGCGAACTTGTTGTCGCCGACCGGGATGACGGTGCCGAAGTACTCCTTGAGGAGCTCCTCGTGCTCGCGCAGCGCCGTGTCGGTGTCGACGAAGATGACGCCCTGCTCCTCGAGGTCCTCGCGGATCTTGTGGTAGACGACCTCGGACTCGTACTGCGCGGCCACGCCGGAGACGAGGCGCTGCTTCTCGGCCTCGGGGATGCCGAGCTTGTCGTAGGTGTTCTTGATGTCCTCGGGGAGGTCGTCCCAGGTCGCCGCCTGCTTCTCGGTCGACCGGACGAAGTACTTGATGTTCTCGAAGTCGATCCCGCCGAGCTCGGCGCCCCACTTCGGCATCGGCTTGCGGCCGAAGAGCTTGAGCCCCTTCAGGCGCAGGTCGAGCATCCACTGCGGCTCGTCCTTCTTCGACGAGATGTCGCGGACGACGGCCTCGCTGAGACCTCGCTGAGCCGCGCCGCCTGCAACGTCGGAGTCGGCCCAGCCGTACTCGTAGCGGCCGAGGCCCTCGAGCTCAGGGTTCATCTGCTCGATCGTGGTCATCGTTGGCTCAACCTCTCGTTGGCGGGTGCGGGGGACGAAACTGTGGGGATGCAGGTCGTGCAGACGCCGTCGCCGTGGGCGATGGTCGCCAGCCGCTGCACGTGCCGGCCGAGCAGGCGACTGAACGCCTCGGTCTCGGCCTCGCACAGCTGCGGGAACTCGTGGGCAACGTGGGACACCGGGCAGTGCTGCTGGCACAGCTGCTGCCCCACGGGGATCTCGCGGACCGACGCGGCGTACCCACCCTGGGTCAGCGCCTCGGCGAGAGCCACTGATGGTTCAACGTCGGGACGCTCCTCGACTATTTCCCGGTAGCGGGTCTCGAGCCCGGCCACCCGGCGGCGGGCGAACTCCATGACGGCCTCGTCGCCGCCGGTCTCCGCCAGGAAACGCAGCGCCTGCACGGCGAGGTCGTCGTACTGCTGGTCGAAACGGTCCCGGCCGGCCTCGGTGAGGGCGAACACCTTCGCGGGGCGGCCCCGCCCACGGTGGCCGTAGACGCGCGGCGTGCGCGGCTCGACCGCACCCTCCTCGATCAGGTGGTCCAGGTGGCGCCGGACCGCGGCGGGCGTGAGGTCCAGCCGCTCGGCGAGCACAGCCGCGGTGCTGGGCCCGAGCTCGAGGATCGACCGGGCCACGCGCTCCCGGGTGGGAGCGTCGCCGAGGGTTCTCTCGAATTCCACAACAACATTGTGTCGTTAATGGTGAGCACACTTCAAATAAGGCTGCCCTAACCTGTCCCGGGCTCGCGGGACGTGACCCGGCCCACAGACCCTGCGCATCCGCGTCCGCGGCGGGCGGCTCGTTCCTAGACTGCTCCCCGTGCCCACCCCCCTGCCGTCCGACGGCGCCGGTCCGGCCGTCGTCATCGACGGGCTGCGGATGGCGTACGGCGCCACGGTGGCCGTCGACGGGCTCGACCTCGAGGTGGCCCGCGGCACGGTGACCGCGGTGCTCGGCCCCAACGGGGCCGGCAAGACCACCACGCTGGAGACCTGCGAGGGCTACCGCCGTCCGCATGGTGGGACGGTCCGGGTGCTCGGTCTCGACCCGCAGACCCAGCGGCGCGACCTGCTCCCCCGGATCGGCGTGATGCTGCAGAGCGGCGGCGCCTGGTCGGGCGTCCGGGCGGTGGAGATGCTCCGGCACGTGGCCAGCCTGCATGCCCACCCCCTCGACGTCGGGATGCTGGTGGAGCGGCTCGGCCTGGACGAGTGCGGTCGTACGCCGTACCGGCGACTGTCCGGCGGCCAGCAGCAGCGGCTCGGGCTGGCGATGGCCGTCGTGGGCCGCCCGGAGCTGGTCTTCGTCGACGAGCCGACCGCCGGGATGGACCCGAGGATGCGCCGGGCCACCTGGCACCTGCTCGAGGAGATGCGCGCCGACGGGGTCACGGTCGTGCTGACCACCCACTACATGGACGAGGCGGAGCGGCTCGCCGACGTCGTGCACGTCATCGACCACGGTCGGCTGATCGCCTCGGGCACCCCGTTCGAGCTGACCCGCGGCACCGGCTACAGCACGATCCGGCTGGTGGTGACCGAGCCGTTCCCGCCCGGCGCGCCGGCCTCGCTGCAGGCCTCGCTCGGCCCGGACACGGACGTCCGGCCGGTCAGCGTGCAGAGCCTGCTGATCACCGGCCCTGCCGACGCCTCCACCCTGGCCACCGTCTCGGCCTGGTGCGAGGCGCACGGGGTGCTGCCCGAGTCGCTGTCGCTGGGCCAGCGCACCCTGGAGGATGTGTTCCTGCAGATCACCGGACGGGAATTGTCGGCATGAGTAGCGAGGAGCTCACCGCCCGCGGCGTGTTCACGCCCGCCCCCGGCGCCGCGCCGCTGACCCGGATGGTGGCCGCGCAGGCCCGGATGGAGACCCGGCTGCTGCTCCGCAACGGCGAGCAGGTGCTGCTGGCCGTGGTGATCCCGCTGGTCGTGCTGGTCGGAGGCATCCTCGCGGCCCGCGGGTTCGACCTGTCGCTGTCACATCCCCCAGTCGACCTGCTCACCCCCGGCGTGCTGGCGCTCGCGGTGATGTCGACCAGCTTCACGTCGCTGGCGATCGCGACCGGCTTCGAGCGGCGCTACGGAGTGCTGAAGCGGCTCGGCTCCTCCCCGCTCCCCCGCTCCGGGCTGCTCGCCGGCAAGGTCGGCGCCCTGCTCGTCGTGGAGGCGGCCCAGCTGGTGGTGCTCGGGGGCGCCGGCCTCGCGCTCGGCTGGTCGCCGGCGGTCACGTTCCCGGGCGTGGCCGGCGCCGTGCTCGTCGTGCTGGCGGGGACGGCCGCGTTCGCGTCGCTCGGCCTGCTGCTCGCGGGGACGCTGCGGGCGGAGGCGACGCTGGCCGCCGCGAACCTCGTGTACCTGCTGATGCTCGCCGGTGGCGCGGTCGTGCTCCCCGCCTCGTCGTACGGCGGGGTCGGTGCGGCCCTGACGTGGCTCCCGTCGGGTGCGCTCGGCGAGGGGCTCCGCGACGCCCTGATCGACGGGGTGTTCCCCGGTGTACACCTGCTCGTGCTCGTCCTCTGGGCCGGGCTCGGCACCTTCCTCACCGCACGCACGTTCCGATGGGAGTGACCGTGACCAGCACCGACGGCTGGATCCGTCCCGCCGCCCTCGCCTCGCTCGTGGTCAACGTGCTGATCGTCGTGACCGGTGGCGTGGTCCGGCTCACCGGCTCGGGGCTCGGCTGCCCCACCTGGCCGCGGTGCACGGACCAGTCCTTCGTGCCGCACCGCGAGCTCGGCATCCACGGCGCCATCGAGTTCGGCAACCGGATGGTCACGTTCCTGCTCGCCGCCGTCGCGATCGCCACCTTCGTGATCGCGTGGCGGTATGGACGACCGGCGCTGACGCGACTCGCGTTCGTGCTCGGCCTGGGCGTCCCCGCGCAGGCACTGATCGGCGGCGTGACGGTGCTGACCGACCTGAACCCGTGGATCGTCGCGTTCCACCTGCTGGTCTCGCTGGCGATGATCGGGGTCTCCGTCGTGCTGATCCGCCGGATCGACGAGGGCGACGGGACGGCCGAGCCGCTGGTGCCGGACCCGGTCACCTGGCTGGTGCGGGCCGTGTTCGTCACGGGCTGGGTGGTGCTGTACCTCGGGACAGTCGTCACCGGCAGCGGCCCGCACGCAGGTGACATCGACTCGCCGCGCAACGGGCTGGACCCGCGGTCGGCCAGCCAGCTGCACACCGACTTCGTGTTCCTGCTGCTCGGCCTGACCATCGCCACCGTGCTCGTGCTGCGAGCCGTCGACGCACCCGCACGGGCGCGCCGGGCCGCCGCGCTGCTGCTCGCGGTCGAGCTCGGGCAGGGGCTGGTCGGGTTCGTGCAGTACTTCACCGACCTGCCGATCCTGCTCGTCGGTCTCCACCTGCTCGGCGCGGCGCTCACCTCGGCGGCGCTCACCTGGCTGCTGGTCAGCGTCCGGGAACGCACGGGACGGGCCCTCATCGACACCCCCGTGGCTCCGATGACGGCCCGTCCACCCGTCTAGACGCACTGGGCTCGGCAAAGGTTGGTTGTCGACCCCGATTGATTCCTTGACTACTTCGTCACCACCTGCCGCCCGCCGCGCGGCGCAGGCTTGTGAACTCGTCTGCGAGGGCGGCCGCCGACCAGTGCGCGTTGATGCCGCTCGGGTTGGGCAGCACCCAGACCCGGGTCTCCCCGATGGTGAGAGGCTGCTCCCCGACCTGGGCGCGGCGGTCCCCGAACGCGGTCCGATACGCCGTGACGCCAAGGACGGCCAGCCACCCCGGGCGGAGCTCCTCCATCTTGGCGACGAGCCGCCGGCCGCCTTCGACGTACTCCTGCGCGGTGAGCTCGTCGGCGCGGGCGGTCGCGCGCGGTACGACGTTGGTGAGGCCGAGCCCGAGCGCCAGCAGCTCGTGCTGCTCGGCCGGCTCCAGGCGGCGCGGGGTGAGTCCCGACGCGTGCAGCGCCGGCCAGAACCGGTTGCCGGGTCGCGCGAAGTGGTGGCCGGTCGCGGCCGACCAGAGACCGGGGTTGATCCCGCAGAACACGATCCGCAGCCCGGGGGCGAGCACGTCGGGGAGCAGCCGGTCCCGCGCGCCCTCCCGGTCCTCGCGCGTCGGTCGGGTGGTCACGCGGGCAGGCTAGCCCGCCGAAAACCCGTTGCCGACGGCCGATCGCCCGTGCTGCGATGGCGCGGAACCGAGCCGACAGGAGCACCCCGATGCGCGCGACCTTCACCTCCCTCCAGCCCATCTGCGAGAAGGACGTGAAGGTTGCGCACACTGAACTTGGGGATCCTGGCGCATGTTGACGCCGGCAAGACGACACTGACCGAGCGGCTGCTGTTCGAGGCCGGTGTGCTCGACGAGCCGGGCAGCGTCGACAAGGGCAGCACCCACACCGACACGATGGCCATCGAGCGCCGTCGCGGCATCACCATCCGTGCGGCCGTGGTGTCCTTCGAGGTCGACGGCCTGGTCGTGAACCTCTTCGACACCCCCGGTCACTCCGACTTCGTCGCCGAGGTCGAGCGGTCGCTGGCCATGCTCGACGGCGCCGTGCTCGTCGTGTCCGCCGTGGAGGGGGTCCAGGCGCAGACCCTGGTCCTGATGCGCGCGCTCCAGCGGCTCGGCATCGCGACCGTCGTGTTCGTCAACAAGACCGACCGCGCGGGAGCCGACGTCGAGCTGGTCACGCTCGAGGTGCGCGAGAGGCTCAGCGAGGACGTGCCGGTGCTCGCGGGCTCGGCGGTCACCGGCGACGGCGTACCGGAGCTGATGCGGTCGCTCGGATCTCTCCTGCCGACCCGCGATCCATGCGCGGACGGTGACCCCGCGGGCGTGGTGTTCAAGGTCGAGCGCGACGCGGCCGGCTCGAAGCACGTCCATGCGCACCTGCGCGGTGGCACCCTGCGGGTGCGGGACCGGATCGACGTGCGGCGCGGACCGGCCGAGAAGGTGACCGGGCTGCAGCTCTACGAAGGCGGCGACCTGCGCCCGACGACCTCGGCGACGGCCGGTCAGGTCGTGGTGGTGCGCGGCCTCGAGTCGGCCAGCATCGGGGACACGTTCGGCGACGACTCCACCGTGCCCGTGGAGGCGCAGTTCGCGCGGCCCAGCCTGGCCACCGTCGTGGAGCCCGTCCACGATGCCGACCGGGGGCGTCTGCACACCGCGCTCTCCCGGCTGGCCGAGCAGGACCCGCTGATCGACCTGCGCCAGGACGACGTACGCCGCGAGCTGCGGCTGTCCCTGTACGGCGAGGTGCAGAAGCAGGTGATCGGCGCGCTCCTGGAGGAGGAGTACGGCGTCGCGGCGAGCTTCCGCGAGAGCACCGTCATCTGTGTCGAGAGGCTGCGCGGCGAGGGCGCGGCGGCGGAGGTGATAGCGACGTCGTCGAACCCGTTCCTGGCGACCGTCGGCCTGCGCGTGGAGCCGGCGGAGGTCGGTGACGGCGTCACGTTCGAGCTGGAGGTGGAGCGTGGTTCGATGCCGCCGGCGTTCTTCACCGCGGTCGAGACGGCGGTCCGCTCGACCCTGCACCAGGGCCCGCACGGCTGGGAGGTTCCCGACGCTCGGGTGGTCATGACGCACTCCGGGTACTGGCCGCGGCAGAGCCGCATGCACGGCACCTTCGACAAGTCGATGTCGAGCACGGCCGGCGACTTCCGCAACCTCACCCGGCTGGTGCTCGCCTCCGCGATCAACCGGGCCGGCACGCTCGTCTGCGAGCCGGTGCACCACTTCGACCTGGAGGTGCCCGACCAGACCCTCGCCGCCACCCTGGCGGTGCTCGCGGCGCACGGCGCCGTACCGCACCTCACCGAGCCCCGGCCGCCGGTCATGCTGCTCTCCGGCGACGTACCCGCCGGCGCAGTGCACCAGCTCTCCGTGCAGCTCCCCGGTGTGACCCGGGGCGAGGGTGTGCTGACCACCGCACTCGACCACTACCGTCCCGTGACCGGGCGGCCGCCGACCCGCGAGCGGTACGACCACCACCCCTACGACCGGACGGAGTACCTGCGCCGGGTCGGTCGCACCCCGACGTGACCCCGCCGACTCCGGATGGTCGGGCTTGTCGAGACCACCGGTGGTCGAGACCGTCGAAACGCTGACTCCGTTCGTTCGTCAGGAACCACATGCCGAGGCCAATCCCGTTGTGCACAAAGGAAATCCGGCTCTTAGAACTGTCGGTGGTCGCCTCTAGGTTGATTGCCATGGAACCGGTGGCGGACGACCTCGAGCGACAGGCAGTCGCCGACGCGCTGGTGTCCAACCACGCCACCCCCGTGGAAGCTGAGTGCCGCGAGCTCGTGCTGGCCGCGCAGTGGGCGGACCTGCACCCCATGTCCACGGGGACGGTGCTGCCGGGCACCGAACGATGCAAGCGGTACGGCGGGGACGGGACGCCGTTCGCGGGTGAGTTCGCGGCCGCCGAGCTCGGCGTTCTGCTCGGCCGCTCGCACGTCGCCGCGGCCACCCTGATGGCCGACGCGCTCGACGTGCGGCACCGGCTCCCCAGGCTCTGGGCCGCGTTGCTGTCCGGCCAGCTCCGGGTGTGGCAGGCCCGGCACGTCGCCTCCCGGACCCGGGCCACCGGCCTGTCGCTGGCGCAGGCTCGTGCGGTGGACGAGGCGACGACGCCGTACCTGGCCACCCTGCCGTGGGGAAGGTTCCAGGACCTGTTGGAGGCGCGGATCATCGCCGCCGACCCGGACGCCGCCGAACAACGCCGAATCGCAGCCGAGCTGGAGCGGTTCGTGGTCACCGGCCAGTCCAACGAGCACGGCCTGAAGACCCTGGTGGCGAAGGCCACCGCGGGTGAGATCATCTACCTGGTTGCGATGGTGGACCGGATCGCCGAGATCCTCCTCCACCAGGGCGACACCGACCCGGTCGGCGCCCGCCGCTCCAAGGCGCTCGGCATCCTCGCGCATCCGGAACGCGCGCTCGCGCTGCTGCGGTCGGCCAGCTCGGTGGGCGGTGACCAGGTCTCGACGGGCTCGACCACCGGCGGTGATGTTCCGCTGCCGGCGGCGACGCTCTATGTGCATGTCTCCCGCGAGTCCCTGGTGTCCGGGGCGGGGGTGGCGCGGATGGAGGACGTCGGCCCGCTCACGATCGGCCAGGCATCGGAGTTCCTCCGCCACTCCCACGTCACGATCAAGCCGGTGATCGACCTCGACGCCGATCGTCCGGTGGACGGCTACGAGGTCCCGGACCGGCTCCGCGAACAGATCCACCTCCGCACCCCGGCCTCCGCGTTCCCGTACTCGTCGGCCACCGGACGCCGGATGGACCTCGACCACACCATCCCCTGGGCCGACACCGGCCCGCCCGGTCAGACGAGGATCGGGAACCTCGGCAAGCTCACCCGGTTCGAACACCGGGTGAAGACCCACGGCAAGGGTTGGCGACACCGACAACCCGAGCCCGGGATCCACCACTGGCGGACACCCACGGGCCACCAGTTCACCGTCGACCACACCGGCACCCACCCGACGCGGGCCTCGACGGGCTCGACCACCGGGTCGGCGTACGAACGCGCCTTCGCCGACCTGGTCAGGCGCTGGTGAAGCGAGGACCGGCATGCCCAGCAAGACACAACCACTCGCCGGTCGACCTGCACCCGACGCGCGCGAGCACGACGGCGGCCTCCGCGTCGTCCATGCGCCCGAGATGTCCTTACGTGGTCTTGGTGCCCGTGCCCGTGTCCTTGGTCGCTGCGCGATCCTGCGACCGGTCGGAGAGGTACACGACCACGGTGATCACCAGCACCGTGAGAACGATCAGCCAGAACATCCGGTGACCTCCCTCCTACACCTCGACAGTACGCCGGAAACTCGGTGGCGGCCGATCAAATCCGAAGTCGTTCCGAGTCCGAACAACCAGCAATGGAAGGTGGTGAGAACGATGACGACAGAACGCCACGCATGGGCCTCGGCCCGGGTCACGGATAGGGCGCTCCCGAGGCGGAGCCAGGTGTCGCCGCCGACCTGCGGCTGCGGCCAGGAGCTCGACGTGTGCACCGGCACGCACTGCCCCCGCTGCGGCACCTCGATCCACCAGCACGCCGCCTGACGAGCTTTCCTCCTAGGGTGGCGCCATGGCGCACGGCACCCACGACTTCGAGGACAACCCCCACAACGAGCAGATCCTGATCTGGGTCAACGGGGAGCTGTTCCCCCGCGAGCGCGCGGTCGTCTCGGTCTTCGACTCCGGCTTCGTCCTCGGCGACGGTGTCTGGGAGGGTCTCCGGGTCAGCGCCGGCCACCCCGCCTTCCTCGAGCAGCACCTCGACCGACTCTTCGAGGGCGCGAAGGCGATCATGCTCGACATCGGCCTGACCCGCGACCAACTCACTGCGGCGCTCTACGAGACTCTCCGGGCGAACGAGATGACCGACGGGGTGCACGTGCGGCTGATGGTGACCCGCGGCGTGAAGCGCACGCCGTACCAGGACCCGCGCGTCACCGTCGGTCCGGCCACCGTGGTGATCATCGCCGAGCACAAGGAGGTGATGCCGCGGACCGTCACCGACGGCATCACCCTGTTCACCACCCACGTGCGGCGCGCCACGCCTGACACCCTGGACCCCCGGCTCAACGCGCACAGCAAGCTCAACGACATCACCGCCTGCATCCAGGCCTACACCGCCGGCGCCGACGAGGCGCTGATGCTCGACCCGCACGGTTTCGTCGCGACCTGCAACAGCACGCACTTCTTCGTCGTCGTCGGTACGCCGGACGAGCCCGAGGTGTGGACCTCCGACGGCCGCTTCTGCCTCGGCGGCATCACCCGCGGCAACGTCCTGCGCATGTGCCGGGACGGCGACATCACGGCGCGGGAGAAGACGTTCAGCCTCACCGACGTCTACAGCGCCCGGGAGGCGTTCGTGACCGGCACGTTCGCCGGCGTCGTCCCCGTCCGGAGCGTGGACGGCCGCACCATCGGCTCCGGCGCCCGCGGTCCGGTCGTCGAGCGCCTCCAGCAGATGTATGGCGACCTGGTGGCCGCCGACGTGTCGGGGAGGTCCGCGCCGTGACCGACGAGACCGTCCGGCTGCACATGTGGAGCGGGCCGCGGAACTTGTCGACGGCGATGATGCGTGCGTTCGAGAACCGGCCCGACGCGGTCGTCGTCGACGAGCCGTTCTACGCCGCCTACCTCGCCCGCACCGGCCTCGCGCACCCCGCCCGAGACGAGGTGCTCGCGTCGCAGCCCACCGACGGCGCCGAGGTCCTCGAGAGCCTGCAGGCGCCGCTGCCCGACCGCGTCAGGCTCCACTACGTCAAGCAGATGACCCACCATCTCGACCCGGCCGACGACCTCGTGTGGACATTGCGGTTCCGCAACGTGCTGCTGATCCGCGACCCCGCCGAGGTGGTCGCCTCCTATGTCCGCTCCCGCGAGGCCTGCGAGCCCGAGGACATCGGGCTCCTCCAGCAGCAGCGCATGGTCGCCTTCTGGGACGCGAACGGCGCGAGCCCACCGGTCATAGACGCCGGCGACTTCCTCCACGATCCGGAGGCACACCTGCGCTGGCTCTGCGACTGGCTGGAGGTGCCGTTCACGAGTCGGATGCTGTCGTGGCCCGCCGGCTCGCGCGACACCGACGGAGTGTGGGCGCCGCACTGGTACTCCGCCGTCCGGGCCTCCACCGGCTTCGAGCCGTGGCGGCCGCGGGACATCAGCCTGAGCGAGCACGACGCCGCGGTCGCCGAGGCCTGCCGTCCGGCGTACGACGCCCTTGCCGATCGGCGACTCCGTCTGATTGCGGACAACTCCTGACCTGAATCGTCCCTAGCCTAGGCAGCACGAGGAAAAACCGACGAAAGGAAGGCTCCAAATGGACTTCAAAATCGAGCTCGTCCCGCTGGCCGTCGCCGACGTGGACCGTTCGGTCGAGTTCTACGGCACGAAGGTCGGCTGGAACGTCGACTTCGACCACCACGTCACCCCCGAGCTCCGCTTCGTCCAGGTCACGCCGCCCGGCTCGGCGTGCTCGGTCTGCTTCGGCACTGGCCTGGGGATGATGGCGGACGGCTCCACCCAGTTCATCCAGGCGGTCGTCGACGACGCCGACCAGGCGCTCGCCTACCTCAAGGAGCGCGGCGTCGAGTGCGAGGGCGTCGACGACCAGGCGTGGGGCCGCTTCGTCTACTTCCAGGACCCCGACGGCAACCGCTGGGCGCTCCAGCAGATGGTCACTCCCGGCTGAACGAGGTCGGCACAGCGACGTCGGCGGCACCGAACAGGGCAGCCTCGGCGTGCCGCTCACCGACGGAGAGGTCGTACTGCACCAACGCGTAGTCGTGCAGGACGCGGGCGGCCCGGGGCGACAACTCATCCCGACGCATTGGCCGGCCCTCCGGGCCGAACATCCTGCCGGTAGCCACGGCCGGAATCTCCTGGCGCAGCTCGTGAAGCAGCGCGTAGTACGGCGGCATCCGGGCATCCGTCCGGGCCAGCAGGAGGTCCATGAAGTGGATCGGGCTGGTGATCGGCTGCTCGCCGTCCGGCCCCGGGAAGTTCGCCCACACGAAGTACGGGGTCCGGTGCATGTCCTCGGGGGTGTTCGCCTCGAACACCGAGTCGGGATACGTACCCGGCTGGTGGTCGCCGTAGAACACCATCACGGTCGGCTCGTCCAGACGGGTGAGCTGGTCGATCAGGTCCTTCAACGCGCGGTCGGTGTGGGTCAGGCCGCGGACGTAGTGACCGATCTCGTCGAGCGGCTGCCCGTCCGGCCCGGTGACGGCCACCGGGTCGTCGTATCGCCCTGCGTACGGCATGTGGTTCTGCATCGTCACGAGGTTGACGAACAGCGGCCGGCGCTCGGCCACCAGCCGCCGGTGCAGCTCGTCGAAGGCGGACGCGTCGGAGATGTAGCCGGCGTGGCCGAGCCGGGTCCGGCTGTGCATCGTCTCGTCATAGACGAACTCGTCGAAGCCGAACGCGCGGTAGACGTCTCGACGCCGGTACATCTCGGTCGTGAACGGGTGCATCGCGAGCGTCCGATGGCCGTCCTGCTTGAGCCAGCGCACGGCCGAGGGGAACGTCGAGTACTCAGGGACCAGCATCTGGTACGGCGAGGTGACCTGAGCCGGCAGCTGAGACATCGACATCCCCGTGAGCGCCTCGAACTCCATGTTGGCGGTTCCGCCGCCGACCCCATGGGCCAGCATCGGACCGGACATCGTCGAGCGCATCAGCCGGCGGGTGAACGGGATCGGGTCCTGCGGCACGTGCACGCCCTGGAGCGCCGTCGGGTCGGTGAACGTCTCGCCCAGCACCATGACCACGTTGACGCCGCTGAGCCCGGGTCGGTCGCGCGTGCTGTTGATCCGGTCGGCGGCCTCGGTGTAGCGCTGCACGATCCGGTCCATCTCGGCGACGCCGTACCCGGCCGGCGGTGCGACCGGGGGGATGTCCAGGTTGTAGAGGAAGCCCCCGACGAAGCCGTTGCCGAGGTAGTTGCGCTGCTGGCTCCACGGGCGCCACGTCGCGCCGAGAGCGTCGTACGCGCCGCGTGCGACGTTGCCTGGCGAATTGAAGCCGGCCAGATAGCTCAGGCTCAGCAGGCACATCGCGCCGGTGAGCGCCCGCACGGCGACTCGAGCCCCAGGCCCGGGTCCTGGTCTGGTGTCGCCGCGGGATCGGCGGCGCAGCGCGCGGGCAACCAGGTGTGCGGCGCCGAACACGACGCACGCACCCACCAGCGCCGCCACGGCAAGACCCGGCCCCACCATGTCGACCAAGAACCCGACGTCCCCCGCGAACTCGGAGTCGCCGGGCAGCAGCGGCTCACGACGCAGCCGGACCTTTTCGTGGTCGGCGACCGCGACCGCAACCGTCGCGGTGAAGGTCAGCGCGCTCGTCACCCATAGACGTCCGATGACGGCATGGACCAGGCCGACCAACATCCAGACCACCAGCGAGCCGAGCAGGAACAGCAGCGGGAAGCCCGGGGTCTTGAATGTCCACGGGTAGCCGTCGACGCCGACCACGCGAGCCAGCTCGAGTGCGAGGTTGCACAGCACTGCAAGCAGCGCTGTGCGCCAGAGGCCCGGCAGGTACGGGTCGACGTACTGCCGCCAGCGCGGCGTGCTCGGATCCCCCATCGGGTCCCTCGTGCTCAGGCGGAGAGCGCGGGCTTGTCGCGGAGGATGTTGCCGAGCACGCCGTTGACGAACGACGGCGACTCGTCGGTCGAGAGGTCCCGCACCAGGCTCATCGCCTCGCTGACCGCGACGGCGTCGGGCACGTCGTCGACGTAGAGCACCTCGAGGACGCCGAGTCGCAGCACGTTGCGGTCGACCGCGGGCATGCGCTCGAGCGACCAGCCCTGGCTGTACTTCGTGATCAGCTCATCGATCCGGGTCTGGTGCTCGGCGATGCCGTGGATCAGGGAGACGGTGTACTCGTTGACCGGCGGCTCACCGGCGATCACCCGCTCGTCGAGGGTCTGGCCGAGCGGGAGGCCGCGCACCTCGCACTCGAAGAGGATGTCGAGGGCACGCTTGCGTGCCTTGGAACGGGCGGCCATCAGCCTCTGCCGTTCACTGGGAGACGCGACCCAGGTAGCCGCTGTCCCGGGTGTCGACCTTGATCTTCTCGCCGGTGGTGATGAACAGCGGGACGGAGATCTCGTGGCCGGTCTCGAGGCGCGCGGGCTTGGTGCCGCCGGTGGAGCGGTCGCCCTGCAGCCCGGGCTCGGTGTACTCGACGGTCAGCTCGACCGACGCCGGTAGCTCGATGTAGAGCACCCGGCCGTCGTTGGTCGCCACGATGGCGTCCTGGTTCTCCAGGAGGAAGTTCTTGGCGTCGCCGACGATCTCCGGGGTGACCTCGATCTGGTCGTAGGTGGAGGTGTCCATGAAGACGTAGTTGCTGCCGTCGTTGTAGAGGTACTGCATCGTGCGCTTGTCGACGTTGGCGACGTCGACCTTCACGTCGGCGTTGAAGGTCTTGTCGACGGTCTTGCCGGACTCGATGTTCTTCAGCTTGGTGCGCACGACCGCCCCGCCCTTGCCGGGCTTGTGGTGCTGGAACCAGATGACGGACCAGAGCTGGCCATCCAGGTTGAGCACCATGCCGTTCTTGAGGTCGTTGGTCGTCGCCATGCGCAGTCGTAGCCTTCGTCAGAGTCGGGTGGGTCCGCCGTACGGCGGCAGCCGCCCAGTCTAGGCCCTGCCTGGCGAGGGCTCGAAATCAGCGCGGCGACTCAGAGCGTGGCGAGGTGCTCCAGGGCGAGCCGGTATCCGTCGATGCCCCGGCCGGTGATCACCTTGGACGCGAACGCCGAGACCACCGAGTGATGCCGGAACTCCTCCGGCCGGCTCGCCGGGTCGGAGATGTGCACCTCGACCAGCGGCGCCTCGAGCTGGGCGCACGCGTCGAGCAGGGCGTAGGAGTAGTGCGACCAGGCGGCCGCGTTCAGCACCACCGGTGTCGCCTCGTCCGCGGCGGTGTTGAGCCAGTCGAGCAGCTCCCCCTCGTGGTTGGTCTGCCGCACCTCGACCTGCTGGCCGTGCTCACGGCCCCAGCTTGCGCAGAGCTCGGCGAGCTCGTCGTGGGTGGTGGTGCCGTAGATCTCGGGCTGACGGCGCCCGAGCCGTCCGAGGTTGGGCCCGTTGAGCACCAGGATCCTCATCGGCTCACCTCGGCGTACGCCGCCGTCAGCAGGGCCGGGTCGGGTGCGGTCATCACCGCGGGCCTGGCCAGCCCGTCGAGCACGACGAACCGGAGCTGGTCACCCCTCGACTTCTTGTCGACCTTCATCGCCTCGTGGAGCTGCCCCCAGGGCGCCCCGTTGTACGACGTGGGCAGGCCGACCAGCTCGAGCACCGACCGGTGCCGCTCGGCGGTCTCCTCGTCGAGCCGCCCGGCCATCCGGGCGAGCTCGGCGACGAACATCATCCCGATCGCGACCGCGGCGCCGTGCCGGAACTGGTAACGCTCTGCCTTCTCGATCGCGTGGCCCAGCGTGTGCCCGTAGTTCAGCGCCTCCCGGCCGGGATGCCCCGCGCTGCCGCCGGTCTCCCCGTGTCGTTCCCGGGGGTCGGCCACGACGACGTCGATCTTGACCCGGATGGCGCGTTCGATCAGCTCCCTCAGCAACGGCGCCGTCGGGTCCGTCGCGGCGACCGGGTCGCGCTCGACCAGGTCGAGGATCGCGGGGTCGGCGATGAAGCCGCACTTGAGCACCTCGGCGAGCCCGCTGACCAGCTCGTTGCGCGGCAGCGTCTCGAGGGTGGCCAGGTCGCACAGCACGCCGGCGGGCTGGTGGAAGGCGCCGACGAGGTTCTTGCCCTCGCTGGTGTTCATGCCGGTCTTGCCACCGACGGCGGCGTCGACCATCGCCAGCAGCGTGGTGGGCAGGTGCACCACCTTGACGCCGCGCAACCAGGTCGCGGCGACGAACCCGCCCATGTCGGTGGTCGCCCCGCCGCCCACGGTCACCACCGCGTCGGAGCGGGTGAACCCGACCTGGCCGAGCACCTGCCAGCAGAACGAAGCGACGGGAGCCAGCTTGGCCTCCTCGCCGTCGGGGATCTCGATTCCGTGGGCCTCGTAGCCCTGGTCGGAGAGATCCTGACGGATTGCCTCCCCGGTCGCCGCCAGCGCCCGCGGGTGGATCACCGCGACGCGTTGCACGCCGTCGCCGAGCATGCGCGGCAGCTCCCCGAGCAGGCCGGTGCCCACGACCACGTCGTACGGCGCCTCGCCCCCCACGTGCAGCGTCGAACGATCGGTCATCCCGCCCCCGCCTCCAGCTTCTCGACTGCCTCGGCCACCTCGGCGGCCACGTCGTCGGGGGTCCGTCCGTCGGTGTCCACCTGGACGTCCGCCACCTCCTGGTAGAGCGGCAGCCGCTCGTCGAGCAGCGCCTTGACCCGGGCCCTTACGTTGCCCAGCAGCAGCGGCCGGCCCACCCCCAGCCCGACCCGCTTGACCGCGTCGGAGAGGCCCACCTGCAGGAACACCACGGTGTGGTCGGCGAGCAGCCAGCGCGTCGTCGGGTCCAGGACCGCGCCTCCGCCCAGCGCCAGCACCCCGTCGTGCCCGGCGAGCGCGTCGGCGACCGCGGCACGCTCCAGGGCTCGGAAGTGCGCCTCACCCTCGTCGACGAAGATGTCCGAGATCCGCCGCCCCTCGGCGGCCTCGACGTCCAGATCGGTGTCGCGCACGGTCGTGCCCCAGCGGGACGCGAGCAGCCCGGCGACGGTGGTCTTCCCGGCGCCCATCGGTCCGACCAGCACGAGACGCGGGCCGGATCTGTTCACGCGGGGTCCCCGCGGAAGCGCGAACGGAGTGAGCGGTCTCGTGGGGTGCTCATCTGTACCTCAGGGTGTCCAGGTAGCTCTCGGCGTTGCGCCGGGTCTCGGTGACGGAGTCGCCACCGAACTTCTCCAGGACCGCCTCGGCGAGCACCAGCGCCACCATCGCCTCGGCCACGATCCCGGCCGCCGGTACCGCGCACACGTCGGATCGCTGGTGGTGCGCGACCGCCGCGTCGCCGGTGGCCACGTCCACGGTGCGCAGCGCGCGGGGCACCGTGGCGATCGGCTTCATGGCCGCCCGGACCCGCAGCGTCTCGCCCGTGGACATCCCGCCCTCGGTGCCGCCGGAGCGGCCCGACGTGCGCCGGATGCCCTCGTCGGTCGCGACGATCTCGTCGTGGGCCAGCGACCCGGGCGTCGCGGCGAGGCCGAATCCGTCCCCGACCTCCACGCCCTTGATCGCCTGGATGCCCATTAGGGCACCCGCCAGGCGGGAGTCGAGTCGACGGTCCCAGTGCACGTGCGACCCGAGCCCGGGCGGCAGTCCGTGCACGACGACCTCCACCACGCCACCGAGGGTGTCGCCGTCCTTGTGCGCCTGGTCGATCGCGGCGACCATCTGCTTCGACGCGTCGGGGTCGAGGCAGCGCACCGGGTCGGCGTCGAGGTAGGCGACGTCCTCGGGAGCGGGGACGGAGCCGTACGGCGCGCGGGCGGCCCCGATCTGCACCACGTGGGAGACGATGCGGGCGCCGGTGGCCTGCTCGACGAACGCCGCCGCGACCGCGCCGAGCGCCACCCGGGCTGCGGTCTCCCGGGCGGAGGCGCGCTCGAGGACCGGCCGGGCCTCGTCGAAGTCGTACTTCTGCATGCCGACCAGGTCGGCGTGACCGGGTCGTGGCCGGGTCAGTGCGGCGTTGCGGGCCGACCCCTCGAGCTCGGCGGGGTCGACGGGGTCGGCCGACATGACCTTCTCCCACTTCGGCCACTCGCTGTTGCCGATCCGCAGCGCCACCGGGCCGCCCTGGGTGAGGCCGTGCCGGATGCCGCCGACGACCTCGACCTCGTCCTGCTCGAAGGACATCCTGGCGCCACGCCCGTAGCCGAGCCGCCGCCGCGC
>NZ_DASSCL010000120.1:0-5879 GCF_035697785.1 Nocardioides sp. | reverse complement strand
GGCGCGGCGGGCGGGGAAGACCGCGGCGAGTACCCCGATCACCAGTGACAGGACGAGGAACACGACGAGCTGGGTGCCCGGGACGCTGAAGACCTGGAGCCCCTGGTCGCGGACCGCGTACATCAGCGCGATCCCGAAACCGATGCCCAGCACGACGCCGAGGGTGGCGCCCAGCAGCGAGATCACGACCGACTCCAGCGTGATCATCCAGCGGAGCTGCGCGCGGCTCACGCCGACGGCTCGGAGCAGGCCCACCTCGCGGGTGCGTTCGATGACCGACAGCGCGAGCGTGTTCACGATGCCGAGGACCGCGATCACCAGCGCCAGCCCGAGCAGCGCGAAGATGATCCGCACGAACTCGTCGATCGGCTCGCGCTGCTCCTGCGCGAACTGGGCCTCGTCCTTCACGGTCACGACCGGCAGGTCCGCGACCAGGCTCTCGAGCCGGTCCTGGAGCCCCGTCGCTCCCGGCTCGGCCATCACGATGACCGCGTTGTCGGACTGCGGGAAGCCCGCGCGTTCGAGGGTGTCGTTGGTGGTGAGGATCGGGAAGAACACGAGCGGGTTGTCGTCGTACGTCCCGACCACGCGGTAGCTCTTGCGCCCGTTCGGCATCTCCAGCGTCACGTCGTCGCCGATCCCGACGCCCTCGTCGTCCGCCCAGGTCTGCTTGAGCATCACGGTCCCGTCGGCGAGGTCGGTGGCCTCGCCGCTGATCATGGTCAGGTTGAGGCCGCCGACGTCCTCGGGGTCGGTCGCCGCGAGGCCTTGCCTGTCGCCGTCGCGGGTGGCGATGGCGTAGCGCTCGCGGATCACGTCGCGCACGCCGTCGACCTCCTCCATCCGGTTCGCGATCGAGGTCGAGAACGGCCCGCCGAAGACGTTGCTCACGATGTAGTCGCCGATGAAGTTCTCCGACACGGACTTGTCCACGCTGGCCTTGGCGGAGTCGCCGACGATCGCCATCGTGAAGGCCAGGGTGAGGCCGATCATCAGCGCCGAGGCGGTGGCCGTCGTACGCCGCGGGTTGCGCAGGGCGTTCTGGCCGGCCAGGTTGCCGACCGTGCCGAACAGCCGCCGGTAGAGCGCCCGGGTCAGCCCGAGGAAGGGCCTGCAGATCACCGGGCTCGCCGACGCGACGCCCAGCAGGATCGCCAGCACGCCACCGCCGGTGAACCAGCCGCCGCGCGGCACCTCGGTGAACAGACCCAGGTAGAGCGCGACGAGCCCACCCACGATGAGCACGATGCCGAGCAGCAACCGGCGGTGCAGGGAGGTCTCCGGCATCGCGACGTCGTCGCGCAGGGCCTGGACCGGTGCTATCCGGGTGGTTCGCCGGGCCGGCAGCCAGGCTGCTGTCATCGTCACCACCACGCCGACGGCGTACGCCGCCAGCACCGTGCGCGGCGAGAAGATCAGCGGCTGGCCCGACAGGTCGAGCCCGACGTTCGCGAAGAGGCTGCGGATGCCCATCGCGAGCAGCACCCCGAGCCCGAGCCCGATCGTCGAGCCGAGCACGCCGAGGACGAACGCCTCGAGCTGCACCGACCAGGCGACCTGCCGCTTCGAGGCGCCGAGGGCGCGCAGCAGCGCCAGCTCCCGGCTGCGCTGCGCCACCAGGATCGAGAACGTGTTGACGATCAGGAAGCTGCCGACCACCAGCGAGATGCCGGCGAAGATCAGCAGGAAGGTGCTGATGAAGGAGATCGCCTCGACCAGGTCGCTGGCCGCCTCGTCGGCCGCCTTGTCACCGGTCACCGCCTCGTAGCCGGCGGGAAGGGTCGCGGCGACGTTGTCGCGGAGCTCCTCCTGGCTCACGCCGTCGGCTGCGGTGACCCAGGCGTCGTTGAACTCGTTCGCGCCGCCGACGAACAGGTCCTGCGCGGTCTGGGTGTCGAAGATCGTGATGGTCGCGCCGTTGGTCGAGCCACCGTCGCCGAACGCGGCCAGCCCCACGAGCGTTGGCCGCTGCACCGCCTGCGCGCCGGAAGTCACCAGGTGCACGGTGTCGCCGATCTCGTAGCCGGCGCGCTCCGCCGTACCCTCGTCGATCGCCACCTCGCCCGCAGTCGTGGGCACGTCACCCTCGGTGATGGCGAGCCCCTCGAGACCGTTGGCGGCAGGAGCGTCGTTCCAGTTCACGCCGATGCCGGGAGCGCCTTGCCCGCCGATGACCTTGCCGTTCTCCCCGACGACGAAGACCCCGAACGAGGTCACGTTGCCGTCGGCCCGCTCGGCTCCTTCGACGCCGGCGAGGTCGTCGACGAGCGAGGCGGGCATAGTCTGGGTGGTTGGTGACCCGTCGTCGCTGGTGGCTCCGACGGGACGTACGACGACGTCGCCGACCGAGGACGCGAAGATCGCGTCGAACGACCGGCTCAACGTGTCGGTGAAGATCAGGGAGCCCGCCACGAAGGCGACTCCGAGCACGATCGCGAAGGTGCTCATCAGCAGGCGCAGCTTGCGCCCGAGCAGTGACTTCCAGGCAGCCTTGAACATGGCGTTTCCTTCTCCTGTCGCGGCCGACGCTCAGTCCGGCACGCCGGCGAGCTGCACCGCTTCGAGCTGCCGGGCGTCCATGCGGGTCATGTGGTCGAGCACGGCCTCACGGTCGGGCTCACGCATCTCGTCCACCACCTTGCCGTCGGCGAGGAAGACGACGCGGTCGGTGAAGGCCGCGGCGACGGGGTCGTGGGTGACCATGACGATGGTCTGGCCGAACTCGTCGACGGAGCGGCGCAGCAGGGTGAGCACCTCGGCGCCCGATCGCGAGTCGAGGTTGCCGGTCGGCTCGTCGGCGAACACGATCGACGGACGGCTCGCGAGTGCCCGGGCGACCGCGACGCGCTGCTGCTGGCCGCCGGAGAGCTGGTTGGGCCGGTGGTCGAGCCGGTCGCCGAGGCCGACCGTGTCGATGACGGTGCGGTACCAGTCGGCGTCGGGTTTGCGACCCGCGATCGACAACGGCAGCAGGATGTTCTCCTCCGCCGTCAGGGTCGGCACCAGGTTGAACGACTGGAACACAAACCCGACCTGGTCGCGACGCAGCCGCGTCAGCTCCTTGTCCTTGAGCCGGGAGAGGTCGGTGTCGCCGATGAAGACCGACCCGCTGGTCGCGGTGTCGAGCGCCGCGCAGCAGTGCATCAGGGTCGACTTGCCCGACCCGGACGGCCCCATCACCGCGGTGAACTCACCGCGGTGGATGTCGAGCGTCACGTCGTCGAGGGCGACCACCTGGGCCTGCCCGGATCCGTACGTCTTGGTCAGGTTCTGCACGCGTGCGGCCGGACCGTTGCCCGCCGTCGTCATGTCCGTCACGACTGTTCCCTCTCCTGAGCGCGGCCGTCCCGGCCGCCTGTGTTCTCCCTGAGAAACCTATGAGGACGAGCCGTTATGCCGACACCGGATTAACGCCCTCTTGACCCTGGTTCGCCCCTGAGCCACCCCTGACCCGTCCAGACCATCGTCCCAGGCCCGGCCGAGGGGTACTAGAACATGTGTTCGAATCGACGTACCCTCGGACCATGATCGTCGACTTCCAGACCTCGCTGTTCGACGAGGCCGGCGCAGAGACCGCCCCCGTCGTGGGTCCGCTCGCCGGGTCACTGCTGCGACACCACCTCGACCGGGGTGCCTGGGTCGACGCGCGCCCCGGCTGGGTGCGTGGTGCCGACGAGCTGTTCGCCCGGCTGGTGCGCGACGTCCCGTGGTACGCCGAGCGTCGGCAGATGTACGACCGGGTCGTCGACGTGCCCCGCCTGCTCCGGTTCTACGCCGCCCACGAGGAGCTCCCCGACCCGCTGCTCGCGCAGGCCCGGGACGCCCTGAGCCGGCACTACGCAGCCGAGCTCGGCGAGCCCTTCACCACCGCCGGCATGTGCTACTACCGCGACGGCCGCGACAGCGTCGCCTGGCACGGCGACACCATCGGGCGGTCGAGCACCGACGACACGATGGTCGCGATCCTGTCCCTGGGCGACACCCGTCGGCTCTCGTTGCGGCCCCGGCTCGGGGGCCGGTCGATCGGCTTCGACCTCGGCCACGGCGACCTGCTGGTGATGGGTGGGTCCTGCCAGCGCACCTGGGAGCACGCCGTGCTCAAGACGTCGCGCGCCGTCGGCCCGCGGATCAGCATCCAGTACCGTCCGCACGACGTCCGCTGACCCAGCCGGGCCATTCTCAACGGCCCGGGACGCGCCTACCGTCGAAGGGTGCTCACGGCGTGGGCCCGCCGCGGTCAGGTCGCCCTCGGGGCGCTCTACCTCGCCCTCGGCACCGTCGGCAGTGCCGGATCGGCCGAGACGATCCTGTTGGTCGCCGGCGGGCTGCTGGTCCTGATCGGCGCATCCGGCGTCGTCCAGTCTCCGCTCACGACCTGCGCCATGGTCTGGGGAGGCGGCGTCCTCGGGTTCGCCCCCACCATCGGCACCGTCGTCGTTCCCCTCGTGGCGCTGTTCGTCCTCGACGCCACCCTGGTGGACACCGGCAACCGCCTGAAGGCACGCGCGCCCTGAGCCTGCAACGCCGAGGAGTCACAAACTCAGCCCTCTGGTCGGCGTGTCGGTGCACAGGTGACCCCTCGGTCGATGGCCGGGCGTTGCGTCGACGTGCCCGGCCGCGTTCCTGACGCCGGGTGACCGGCGAGGAGGCGGCGTTGCTCCGCGGGCCCACATACACACCAGCAGGGCCCCCACCGAAGCGGAGGCCCTGCTGTTGGTGCTGTGCGGTGGTCTCGACGGGCTCGACCAGCCGCGGGTGGGTCAGAAGTCCATGCCACCCATGCCACCGGAGGGGTCGCCACCCATGGGGGCGGCCTTCTCCGGCTTGTCGGCCACGACGGCCTCGGTGGTCAGGAACAGCGCGGCGATCGACGCGGCGTTCTGCAGCGCCGAGCGGGTCACCTTGGCGGGGTCGATGATGCCGGTGGCGATCATGTCGACGTACTCGCCGGTGGCCGCGTTGAGACCGTGACCGGGGGTCAGGTTGCGCACCTTCTCCGCCACGACGCCGCCCTCGAGACCGGCGTTGATCGCGATCTGCTTGAGCGGGGCCTCGGAGGCGAACCGCACGATCGCGGCACCGGTGGCCTCGTCACCCTCGAGGTCCAGCTTCTCGAACGCGATGTCGGTCGCCTGGACGAGAGCGACGCCACCACCGGCGACGATGCCCTCCTCGACGGCAGCCTTGGCGTTGCGCACGGCGTCCTCGATGCGGTGCTTGCGCTCCTTGAGCTCGACCTCGGTCGCCGCGCCCGCCTTGATGACCGCAACACCGCCGGCCAGCTTGGCCAGGCGCTCCTGCAGCTTCTCGCGGTCGTAGTCGCTGTCCGACTTCTCGATCTCGGCGCGGATCTGGTTGACCCGGCCGGTGATCTGGTCCTGGTCGCCAGCGCCCTCGACGATGGTCGTCTCGTCCTTGGTGACGACGACCTTGCGGGCGTGACCGAGCAGGTCGAGCTCGGCGGTGTCGAGCTTGAGGCCGACCTCCTCGGAGATGACCTGGCCACCCGTGAGGATGGCGATGTCGCCGAGCATGGCCTTGCGGCGGTCACCGAAGCCCGGAGCCTTGACGGCGACGGACTTGAAGGTGCCGCGGATCTTGTTGACCACGAGGGTGGACAGGGCCTCGCCCTCGACGTCCTCGGCGATGATCGCCAGCGGCTTGCCCGACTGCATAACCTTCTCGAGCAGCGGGAGCAGGTCCTTGACCGTGGAGATCTTGGAGTTGACCACGAGCAGGTAGGGGTCGTCGAGGACGGCCTCCATGCGCTCGGGGTCGGTGACGAAGTACGGCGAGATGTAGCCCTTGTCGAAGCGCATGCCCTCGACGAGGTCCATGTCCATGCCGAAGGTCTGCGACTCCTCGACGGTGATGACGCC
>NZ_DASSCL010000119.1:0-18882 GCF_035697785.1 Nocardioides sp. | reverse complement strand
CGCCCGGTCGCCCTTGACGGGCGCGAGGCGAACGACACAGACTGGGCGCGTTCCCTATAGCGCACTACGTTGCGGGATGCGCAACAAGGAGTTCCTCGCATGGCCACGGTTCCCAGCAGCGCCCGCGTCGTCGTCATCGGCGCCGGCATCGTCGGCAACAGCCTCGTCCACCACCTGGCCCGGCTCGGCTGGCGCGACATCGTTCAGATCGACAAGGGCCCGCTGCCGAACCCGGGCGGTTCGACCGGGCACGCCTCGAACTTCATCTTCCCGGTCGACCACTCCCGGGAGATCACGGACCTGACCCTTGACTCGATGCGCCAGTACAAGGAGATGGGCGTCTTCACCGAGTCCGGCGGCTTCGAGCTCGCGCGCACGGACGAGCGGATGGAGGAGCTGCGCCGGCGGATGTCCTCGGCGCGGGCCTGGGGGATCGACGCCGAGCTGGTCGACCCGGGGTTCGTGAAGGAGAAGGTGCCCTTCATCGAGACAGACCAGTTCATCGGGGCGTTCTGGACGCCGAGCGTGGGCGTGGTGGACTCGCTGCGCGCCGGCACCATCATGCGCGAGAGCGCGCTCGAGAGCGGGGCGCTGACCGTCCTGCCCACCGTCGAGGTGCTCGGCCTCGACACCGACGAGGACCGCGCCGGTCGCCGGCGGATCACGCGCGTGCGGACGACCGGGGGCGACATCGAGACCGAGGCCGTGGTCATCGCCTGCGGCGTCTGGAGCCCGAAGATCGGCGACATGGCCGGCATCTCGATCCCGCTGACCCCGGCCGTGCACCAGATGATCAGTGTCGGTCCCTGCCCGCAGCTGGCCGGCGGCAGCGGCGAGATCAACCATCCGATCATCCGCGACATGGACACGTTCTGCTACGAGCGTCAGCACGGCGCCGACATGGAGGTCGGCTCCTACGCCCACCGGGCGATCCTGCACGAGCCCGAGGACATCCCCTCGATCGACCAGGCCAAGCTGTCGCCGACGGAGATGCCCTTCACACCGGACGACTTCGACCCACAGCTGGAGCAGGCCTACGAGCTCATGCCCGAGCTGCTCGGCGCCGACGGTGCCGAGATGCGGTACGCGATCAACGGTCTGCTCTCGCTGACCTGCGACGGCAACCCGATCCTGGGCGAGAGCCTGGTGGGCGGACTGTGGACGGCCGCCGCCGTCTGGATCAAGGAAGGGCCGGGCGTCGGGCGCGCGGTGGCGGAGTGGATGACCCACGGCCACTCGGAGATCGACGTCAGCACCAGCGACATCGCGCGCTTCCACCGGCACCAGATGCGGCGCGAGCACACCCGGCTGCGCACGACCGAGGCGTTCATCAAGACCTACGGCATCATCCACCCGTCGGAGCAGTACGAGTCCGACCGCGGTCAGCGGCTGTCCCCGATGCACGAGTCGCAGAAGAAGCTCGGTGCCTTCTTCTACGAGACCGCGGGGTGGGAGCGACCGCACTGGTACGAGTCCAACGCCCCTCTACTCGCGGAGTACGGCGACGCCGTCGTGCCGCGCGAGCACGAGTGGGACTCGCGCTGGTGGAGCCCGATCATCAATGCCGAGCACCTGCGGATGCGCGAGGCGGCAGGGGTGATCGACCTGTCGGCGTTCTGCGTGTTCGACATCGAGGGTCCCGGTGCACTGGAATCGGTGCAGCGCACGTGCGTCGCGCAGTGCGACGTTGCGGTCGGCAAGGTGGTCTACACCCCGGTGCTCGACCCGGCCGGCGGGTTCCGCTCCGACCTGACGGTGATGCGGCTGGGAGAGGAGCACTTCCGGGTGGTCACCGGCGGTGCACACGGCATGGCGGACCGCAAGTGGTTCACCGACCAGCTGGTGGACGACGGTGCCACGACGCTGACCGACCGCACGGACGACCTGAGCACCATCGGGCTGTGGGGCCCACGTGCCCGCGACGTGCTCGCCTCACTCACCTCCGACGACGTCACCGACGCGGGCTTCGGGTTCCTCACCTGCCGGGAGATCCAGGTCAAGGGCACGGCGGTCCTGGCCTCGCGCATCTCCTACGTCGGCGAGCTGGGCTGGGAGCTCTACGTCCCGATGGACTCCGCGGCCGTGGTCTGGGAGACCCTGCTGGAGGCGGGCTCCCGGCACGGTGCCGTCCCTGTCGGCATCGGCGTCTACGGCACCACGGGCCGGATCGAGAAGGGCTACCGCGCGTTCGGCTTCGAGCTCGACGGCGAGCGCAGCATCGTCGAGGCCGGGATGCAGCGGCCCAAGGTGAAGGCGGCGGACTTCGTCGGCAAGGAGGCCTACCTCCGGCAGCGGGAGGCCGCACCACGCTCGGTGCTGTGCACCATGACGGTCGACGACCACACCTCGGCCAGCGGCGTGAAGCGCTACATGCTGGGCGGCGAGCCGATCCTGACCTGCGACGGGCGGCCGCTGACCGACGGGCACGGCCGCCACCCCTACGTCACCAGTGCCGGGTCCGCCCCGTCGCTGGGCAAGCACGTGCTGATGGCCTACCTGCCCCCGGACCAGGCGACGGTCGGCAACCAGCTCGCCGTCTCCTACATGGAGGAGCTGTACCCCGTCACCGTCGGGTCGGTGGACGCGACCGGACTGTTCGACCCGGCCAACGCAAGGATCCGATGAACAACCCACCGCGTCGAGGGGCAACCGCATGAGCACCAACGTCCTGGTCTGCGTGAAGCGAGTCCCGGACTCCACCAGCGAGGTCGTCCTGACCGACGACGGCCAGTCCGTCGACGGTAGGTACGCCGGGTTCACCATGAGCGCGCACGAGGAATGTGCGGTCGAGCTGGCGGCGCAGGTGACCGCCGACGGGGGCGAGGCGACGGTGCTCACCCTGGGCGACGCGGACGCCGTCGAACAGCTCCGCACGTCGCTGGCGGTGGGCTGCACCGCTGCCACGCACCTCCTCGCCGACCCGCAGCGCTTCGGCCCGGCCGACGTGGCCCGCGAGATCGCGGGCGTCGTCCGCGACCACGAGGCCGCGGGACGTCCCCATGACCTGATCCTGCTCGGGAACGACGCGGCCGACAGCGGGGACTTCCAGGTCGGGATCCGGCTCGCCTACGAGCTCGGCCGGCCCGTCGTCAACGGCGTCACCCACGTGTCCGTCGCCGACGGCATCGTGACGGCGCGCGGCGCGGGACCCGAGGGTCACGAGACCTACCGGGTGCCGCTGCCGGCGGTCGTGACCGTGCTCGAGGGCGGTGTGGAGCCGCGTTACCCCTCCGTGCAGGGCCGGATGAAGGCGAAGAAGGTGCAGATCGAGCAGCGCACCCCGGCAACCGACCCGGTCGGGCCGAACCGGGTGCGCCTGCTGCTGCCGCCGCCCGCGCCCAGTGACGTCCAGATCCTCGGGAAGGGCGCCGACGCCGCGCCCGCCGTCGTCGACGTGCTCGAGCGGCTGGGGGTGCTGTCGCGATGATCCTGGTGCTCGTCGAGACGGACGGCTCCGGCGTGATCGAGGTGTCGCGCGAAACCCTCACCTTCGCCCGCTCACTGGCCGAGGCGGACGGCGCCGGTGACCTGGACGCCGTGACCGTCGGCGACCTGACCGACACGGCGCGCGACCAGCTGGCGGCGTACGGCGTGCGCACCGTCTACCGGGTCGCCGGCGAGGCGTTCACGGCGTTCGCCGGGGCCGCTTGGGCGGCCGGTGTGCAGGAGGCCCGCCGCCGCGCCGGCTCGACCCTCGTGGTCGCCGCCGGGACACCGCGCGGCGGCGAGGTCCTCGCGCACGTCGCGGCGCGAGAGGGTGTGTCGATGGCGGCCAACGTGCTGTCGTTCAGCGAGGTCACCCCGCTGGTCGTCACCCGTCAGGTGGTGGGCGGGGCCGCCCTGGAGGAGATGCGCCTGGAGCGGCAGCCGGCCGTGCTGACCGTGGCGGGTCACGCGGTGGAGCCGCGACCCGCGCCCGCCGCCGGGGCGGCGGACGTGGTCGACTGCACCCCCGAGGTCTCCGAGGCGGACCTGGTGGCCCGGGTGGTGTCGACGGACGCGCCCGAGCCGGACCTGTCCGGCGGTCTGCGCTCCGCGCGGGTGGTGGTCGGCGCCGGCCGGGGAGCGGGCGGTGCCGACGGGTTCGGGGACCTGCTCGAGCTGACCGAGCTGCTCGGGGGGGCGCTGGGTGTGTCCCGGGTGGTCACCAGCCTGGGCTGGCGCCCGCATCACGAACAGGTGGGGCAGACCGGCAGCCGGATCGCGCCGGACCTCTACATCCCGTGCGGGATCAGCGGCGCGATCCAGCACTGGGCCGGCTGCTCGTCGGCCAAGAACATCCTGGCCATCAACACCGACGCCGATGCGCCGATGGTCACGAAGGCGACGTACGCCGTGATCGGGGACCTCCACGAGGTGGTCCCGGCGATCAACGCGGAGATTCGTCGCCGCACGGCCGGTTGACGGCACGACACCCATCGACGCGCAGCCCGCATTCTCTCGCGTTTGCGTCAGGAGTAAAGGTCCTTTATTCTAGTTAAGTGTTGACCGAGCGCGAACAGCAGATCGTCGACCTGCTGCGCCGTGACCCCCTGATGGGCTCCGAGGCCCTGGCCGCGGCCCTGGGCACCACGCGGACCTCGGTCAACGTGCACCTGTCCAACCTCGGCAAGAAGGGCGTGATCCTCGGCCGTGGCTACGTGCTGGCCGAGCGGCCCGGCGCCGTGGTGGTCGGCGGCGCCAACATGGATCTCAAGGCCCGCAGCGCGGCCCCGGCGACCAGCCACACCAGCAACCCGGGGCACGGTTCGATGGCTCCGGGAGGGGTGGCCCGCAACATCGCCGAGAACCTCGCCCGGCTCGGGGACCGGGTGCATCTGGTCAGCGTCGTCGGGCGGGACCGGCTGGGAGACAACCTGCTCGACCACACCGCGGCGGCCGGCGTACGCGTGGAGCACGTGGCGCGGACCGACCGGCCGACCGGCACCTATACCGCGGTCCTCGACGCCGATGGCGAGCTCATCGTCGCGATCGCCGACATGGAGGCGACGGCCGAGCTCGGCCCACGACAGCTGCACTCGGCGCGTGACGTGATCGCGACCGCCGGAGTGCTGGTCGTCGACGGCAACCTCAGGCGCGAGGCCCTCGACTACGCGCTCGACCTGGCGGAGGGTGTGCGCACTGTCTTCGAGCCGGTCAGCGTGCCCAAGGCGGCCGGGCTGAAGGACGCTCTCGACGCCAGGGTGTACGCCGTGACCCCCAACCGCGACGAGCTGGCGGCGCTGACCGACCTGCCGACGCGCACCGACCGACAGGTGAGTGCGGCGGCCCGCTCCCTGCACTCCCGAGGCGTCGAGCTGGTCTGGATCCGGCTGGGCGAGCGGGGCTCCGTGCTGAGCACGACCGAGGAGGTCGTCGAGATCCCGGCTCTGCCGACCAGCGTCCAGGACGTCACCGGCGCCGGCGACGCGATGCTGGCCGCCTTCTGCCACGCGCTGCTCGCGGGCGGCTCGCCCGAGGAAGCCGCCCGGTTCGGGCATGCGGCGGCCGCCCTGACCATCGACAGCCCGCACACCGTGCGTCCCGATCTCACCCCGCGGCTGGTCCGGGCCGCACTCGACCAGGAGGACCCGACATGAACACCCCCCACCCCGACCTCGAGCTCACCGACGAGGTGGCGCAGGCGCTCGCGGACGGCGCACCCGTGGTTGCGTTGGAGAGCACCATCATCAGCCACGGCATGCCCTACCCGCAGAACGTCGAGATGGCGACCGAGGTCGAGAGGATCATCCGCGACGGTGGAGCGGTCCCCGCCACCATCGCGGTGCTCGACGGGCGCCCGCGCGTCGGCCTGGACCAGGACGCCCTCGAGCTGCTCGCGACGAGCCCCGACGTCGCCAAGGTCAGCGTCCGCGACCTGCCGTACGTCGTCGCACAGGGCAAGCACGGCGCCACCACGGTCGCCTCGACGATGCGGTTGGCCGCACTGGCCGGCATCTCCGTCTTCGTCACCGGCGGGCTCGGCGGCGTCCATCGGGGCGCGGAACGGACCTACGACGTCAGCGCCGACGTGACCGAGCTGTCCCTGACCGACGTGGCGGTCGTCTCGGCCGGTGTGAAGTCCATCCTCGACATCGGGCTGACGCTGGAGGCCCTCGAGACGCTCGGGGTGCCGGTGGTGGCGAACGGGACCGGCGAGTTCCCGGCGTTCTTCTCCCGCAGCAGCGGTCACGAGGCCCCGATGCGGCTCGACACCCCTGCGGAGTTCGCCGCCCTGATGGCGGCCAAGTGGCGGCTGGGGCTGGCCGGTGGCGTTGCGATCGTCAACCCGATCCCGGTCGAGGACGAGATCCCCGCCGACGAGATCGGCGGCATCATCGAGCAGGCGCTGGCGGAGATGGACGAGAAGGGAATCCACGGCAAGGAGGCCACCCCCTTCCTGCTAGGGCGGATCGTCGAGATCACCCAGGGCGCCAGCCTCACGGCGAACATCGCCCTGGTGAACAACAACGCCCGGCTCGGTGCGCAGGTGGCCCGGGAGTACGCCGCCCTCTGAACCCGTCAGGATCGAGGGATCACGGTGAGCACGCGCTCGGTGTGGATCCGGAACTCCTGCATGAAGTCGCGCAGGAACGATGCCGTGGAGTCGTCCGTCACCTCACCCTGGTCGGTGAAGACGCCCGGCTTGTAGTGGACATAGGCCTCGGGAGCGGTCATCTGGCGTGCGTTGCAGAAGCTGAGCACCGCACGCAGGCTCTGCTGTCCCACCGCGGTCCCGATCGGACCCGGCGATGCACCGATCACGGCGGCGGGCATGTGGTCGAAGGAGTTCTGGCCCCAGGGCCGTGACGCCCAGTCGATGGCGTTCTTCAGGGCCCCCGGGATCGAGCGGTTGTACTCGGGGGTCACGAAGAGCACACCGTCCGACGCCGAGATGGCGTCCTTGAGCTCCATCGCCTCGGGTGGGTAGTCGTTGTCGAAGTCGGGGCTGTACAGCGCCAGGTTCCCGATGGGGATCTCGGTGAACTCGAGGTCCTGAGGCGCCAGTCGGATGAGCGCTCGGCTCAGGACCCGGTTGATGGAGGTCGAGGACAGGCTGCCCACGAAGTAGCCGATCTTGTAGGTCTTCACTCTGCGCTCCCGCGGACTCGGTGCTGCCGTGGCGTGTCGGGGTCCCTGCCTTCCTCAGCGTGGCACCCGGGCGCCGCGTGCGGAAGCCCGCGAACGGCGCCCGCGTCGTTCCGGATCGAGGTCGCCTCGTCGCCGCGGTCGAGGATTCTTTGACGCAGTTTTCACGAAACGTCTCGATACTCCTTCTCGGGGGAGAAGTCGGGGTTACCGGGCGCCGACGTCCTCAGGTCTGCCGGAAGCCCGGGGTGGTCGTGCGTGGTGACCACTCGACTGGAGGGGAGGGGCGGCCGTGCCGCAGGTCGCGCAGTCGTCGCGCTCCCACCTCGTGCTCGCGGACGCCCGCGGAACGCGACTCTCCCGGTACCAGCGGGACTGGACGACCTGGCGACTGGTGGTCGGCAGCCTGCTCGCGCTGTGCCTGATGGTCGGGTTCGGTCTCGTGGTCGGAGCCCGACTGGCCGAACGGCAGGCCCTGGTCGACGCCCGCCGGTTCACCGAGATGCTGGCCGACACGTTCGTCGACCCGGAGATGGCGCGAAAGCTCCTGGAGCATGACCAGGCCGCCCGGAACCAGCTCGACGTGGTCGTGCGCGACCATCTGGTCGGCAACACGGAGGTCCTCCGGATCAAGGTCTGGTCGCCGGCCGGGGAGGTGCTCTACAGCAACGACCTGACCGAGGTCGGCCGGTTCTACCCGCTGTCGGACCACAAGCGGACAGCCCTGACGAGCAACACGGCGGTCGAGGAGGTCAGCGACCTCAGCGACAGCGAGAGCCGGAGCGAGCGACCGTTCGGCTCCCAGCTCATCGAGGTCTACGACCCGGTGCCGAGCCAGGGCGGTGGGCGGATCCTGTTCGAGGCGTACCTCAGCTACGACCGCGTGATCCAGCAGCGCGAGGCCGTGCTCAGCACCCTCGTCGGGCTGGCGCTGGTCGGCTTCGTCGCGCTGGCTGCGGTGCAGCTCGCGATCGGGCTGATGAACATGCGATGGCTCCGGCGACGGCAGCGGCACGTCGACGAGCACGGCCGTGCCTCGGCCGAGAGGGACCGGCGTCTGCTGGCCCGCAACCTGCACGACGGACCGGTGCAGGACCTGGTCGGCACCGCCTACGTCGTGGAAGGCGCCCGGTCAGCGATGCGTGAGGGCAACGTGACGAGGGCAGACGACCTCCTGAGCGCGGCGTCCGCGTCCCTCAGGGAGAGCGTGCAGGGGCTGCGGGCCGGAATCGTGGAGCTGCACCCGCGCTCGATCCACCAGGTGGGGTTCGCCCAGGCGGTCGACGACCTCGCCCAGCCCCTGCGCACCCGCGGCGTGGCCGTCAGCGTCGAGATCCTGCCTTCGCCCGAGCTCGACCGCGACCTCGACGCAGAGATGGTCGAGGTCGCGCACCTCTGCGTCAAGGAGCTGCTGCGCAACGTCATCCGGCACGCCGAGGCAAGCCACGTCGACGTCAGGATCGAACGTGGTGAGGAGTCCCTGACCATCCTGGTGCACGACGACGGGCGCGGGATGGACACGACTGCGCCCGGCTCGGAGCAGGGGCACCTGGGCCTGGAGGCGCTGGCGGACATCGCCACCGGACATCGCGGAGCGGTCGAGGTGTGGACCGCGCCCGGTGCCGGCACCGAGGTACGGGTGGAGCTGGCGTTGTGACCACCACCCAGTCCGAGGCCTCCACACGCGTCCTCCTCGTCGACGACCACCCCACGGTGCTCCTGGGCCTTCGGTCCCTGCTGTCGGCGGCCGCCAACGTCGACGTGATCGACGCCGTCACCAGCGGGGACGAGTGCCTGCGCGTCCTCCAGCAGCACGCCCCCGACGTGGTCGTGCTCGACCTGGGGATGCCCGGCCCCGGGGGGCTGGAGACCCTGCGGCTGATCCTCGAGGCGGCGCCGAGGACCGCGGTACTCGTGCTCACGGCGAGCACGGACGTCCGCGACGTCACCGAGGCGATCGCCCTCGGCGCGTCCGGGTACCTGCTGAAGGACACCGACGCGGACCACCTGGTCGCGGCCGTCCGCGCGGCCAGCCGAGGGGAGGCGCCGCTGGACCCGCGGATCGCTCGGTACCTGATTCGCAGCCCCGAGTCCGCGCCGCCCAAGGTCGTCCTCACCCGACGGGAGCACGACGTGATGATGCTGCTCCGGGAGGGCCTCAGCAACAGGCTCATCGCCGAGCGGCTCGGGATCCAGGAGAAGACGGTCAAGGCGTACCTCAGCAACCTCTACGCCAACATCGGCGTCTCGGAGCGGACCAGTGCCGCCATCTGGGCCAGCCAGAACCTCGACGACGTCGTCGTACGCCGATAGCCGCAGCGGGCGGGCGCGGCCGTTGCGGCGGGGACGTCTACCTGACCGGCGTGGGCCGCCGCGCACGGTCCCGCTGCCCGAACCACCACGCTGCCAGCGCACCGCCGAGTGCGCCGAACAGGTGGCCCTGCCAGGACACCCCGGGAGTCCCGGGAAGCACGCCCACGAGCAGCCCGCCGTACAGGAACAGCAGTGCGACCCCGACCAGGATCTGCCCGACCGACCTGGAGAACAGCCCGCGAAGCAGCAGGTACGCGAGCCAGCCGAACGCCAGGACGGAGGCGCCGATGTGAACGGTGTTCTCGGGGCCGGTGAGCCAGACGCCCAAGCCGCCGACCACCCACACGACCACGGTCACCGCGAACCAGCGGGACAGTCCACTGAGCAGGATCAGGAAGCCGAGCACCAGCACCGGGACGGTGTTGGCGGCCAGGTGTGCCCAGCCTCCGTGCAGCAGCGGAGCGAAGAGGATCCCGTCGAGCCCGTCGGTCTCCCGGGGCTGGACCCCGGCGGTGTCGAGCCGGTTGCCGGTCACGGTGTCGGCCAGCTCCACGACGTACAGGAGCCCGACGAATACCGCGATGACCAGCACGGCGTCCCACACACGTGAGCCCGTCGGTCGCGAATCCGCGAAGTTGGTCACTCTCACACGGTAGTGGCGCTCGCCCAACCGAATGTCCCGGAACGACTGTCGGCGGAACCAGCTCAGCAGGAACGTCCGAGAGGCTGCCGGGATCTTTACTCGTTCAAGAGAGTGCACCATACTGCGGAGCGTGCCCACGGACTCCGAACTCGAAGGCATGCTGCGGGGAGCGGCGCTGCGGGTCACGCGTCCCCGGGTCGCGGTCCTTTCGGCCGTGCGCGACCAGCCGCATGCCGACACGGACACGATCATCGGCCTCGTGCGCGCCGATCTCGGCGAGGTCTCCCACCAGGCTGTGTACGACGTGCTGCGTGTGCTGACCGACGTCGGTCTGCTCAGGCGCATCCAGCCACCCGGCTCGGTGGCTCGATACGAGGCCCGGGTCGGGGACAACCACCACCACGTGGTGTGCCGGACCTGCGGGGCCATCGCCGACGTGGACTGCGCGGTCGGCGCCGCACCGTGCCTGACCGCGTCGGACGACCACGGCTACCGGATCGACGAGGCGGAGGTCGTCTACCGGGGCCGATGTCCCACGTGTGTGGCGGCATCGACGTGAACGGCAAAGCCATCCGAACATCAGCGACGAAGGAGAGCGACCGACGTGACTGAGCACGGCAGCGAGAGCGAGAACCCGGCGATCCCCACCCCGACTCCCGCCGCGAGTCGTCCGCACACCAACCAGGACTGGTGGCCCAACCAGCTGAACCTGCAGGTGCTCCACCAGCACTCGGAGCGGTCCAACCCGATGGGGACGGACTACCGATATGCCGAGCAGTTCGAGCAGCTCGACGTCGAGGCGCTCAAGCAGGACGTCTTCGAGCTGATGACGACGTCGCAGGACTGGTGGCCGGCCGACTACGGGCACTACGGACCGCTGTTCATCCGGATGAGCTGGCACTCCGCCGGGACCTACCGCATCGAGGACGGCCGCGGCGGCGGAGCCGACGGCTCCCAGCGGTTCGCACCCCTGAACAGCTGGCCGGACAACGCGAACCTCGACAAGGCCCGGCGGCTGTTGTGGCCGGTCAAGCAGAAGTACGGCCAGAAGATCTCCTGGGCCGACCTCCTGGTGTTCGCCGGCAACTGCGCCCTCGAGTCCATGGGTTTCAAGACCTTCGGGTTCGGCTTCGGACGCGAGGACATCTGGGAGCCGGAGGAGATCTTCTGGGGTCCCGAGGACGCCTGGCTCGGGGACGAGCGCTACAGCGGCGACCGCGAGCTCTCCGGTCCGCTGGGCGCCGTCCAGATGGGTCTGATCTACGTCAACCCGGAGGGTCCCAACGGCAACCCGGACCCGGTGGCAGCCGCCCGCGACATCCGCGAGACGTTCCGTCGGATGGCGATGAACGACGAGGAGACGGTGGCGCTCATCGCCGGCGGGCACACGTTCGGCAAGACCCACGGAGCGGTCTCGCCCGAGTACGTCGGACCCGAGCCGGAGGCCGCCCCGCTGGAGGAGCAGGGCCTCGGCTGGAAGAACTCCTACGGCAGCGGCAAGGGCAAGGACACGATCACCAGCGGTCTCGAAGGCGCCTGGACCCCGACGCCGACTACCTGGGACAACAGCTTCTTCGAGACGCTCTTCGGCTTCGAGTGGGAGCTCGCCGAGAGCCCCGCCGGCGCTAAGCAGTGGAAGCCGAAGGACGGCGCCGCAGCCGACGCCGTGCCCGACGCGCACGACCCGTCGGTCCGGCACGCCCCGATGATGGCCACCACCGACCTCGCGCTGCGCCAAGACCCGGCGTACGAGAAGATCTCGCGCCGCTTCATGGAGAACCCCGACGAGCTCGCGGACGCGTTCGCCAAGGCCTGGTACAAGCTGCTGCACCGCGACATGGGCCCCGTCTCTCGCTTCCTCGGCCCGTGGGTGCCCGAGGCGCAGCTCTGGCAGGACCCCGTCCCGGCGGTGGACCACGACCTCGTCGGAGACGAGGAGATCGCCACCCTGAAGGGGAAGATTCTCGACTCCGGGCTGTCCGTCTCCCAGCTCGTCAGCACTGCGTGGGCGTCGGCTGCCTCCTTCCGCGGCACCGACAAGCGCGGCGGGGCCAACGGCGCCCGCATCCGCCTCGAGCCGCAGCGGAGCTGGGAGGTCAACCAGCCGTCCGAGCTCGCGGAGGTGCTGGAGACCCTCGAGCGGGTGCAGCAGGAGTTCAACGACGCGCAGCAAGGTGACAAGCGGATCTCGCTCGCCGACCTGATCGTCCTCGGCGGCTGCGCGGCCGTCGAGCGGGCCGCGAAGAACGCCGGCCACGACGTCACTGTCCCGTTCGCACCGGGACGGACCGACGCCACCCAGGAGCAGACGGATGTCGACTCCTTCTCGGTGCTCGAGCCGAGGGCGGACGGCTTCCGCAACTACCTCAGGGCGGGCGAGAAGATGTCGCCCGAGATGTTGCTGCTGGACCGGGCGAACCTGCTGACCCTGACCGCTCCCGAGATGTCGGTGCTGGTCGGCGGGCTCCGCGCCCTGGGCGCCAACACCGGGCAGACCCGGCACGGCGTCTTCTCCGACCGGCGCGAGACCCTGAGCAACGACTTCTTCGCCGGCCTGCTCGACCTGGGCACGGAGTGGAAGGCGTCCACGTCCACGGAGAACGTCTACGAGGGCCGCGACCGCACCACCGGTGAGGTCAGGTGGACCGCCACGGCTGTCGACCTCGTCTTCGGTGCCAACTCGCAGCTGCGGGCCATCGCCGAGGTCTACGGGGCGGACGACGCGGACGAGAAGTTCGTCCGTGACTTCGTGGCCGCGTGGGACAAGGTCATGAACCTGGACCGGTTCGAGCTGCGCTGACCGCCGCCGCCTGGTCGGTCGCGCGTCGGCTCCAGGTTCGGCGGATGGAGTGACGGATGCGGCCGGTCCCGGTGCTGACCGGGGCCGGCCGCTCGCTGTGTGCGGATCGTCGAGCGGAGCCCGGGTCCGAAGGCGGAATCGTGCTGTGAGGCTCGAACGGTTATCATCGAGCCTGCACTGACTTGTCGGCCCTGCTTTCTTCTCGAAGGTCTCTTCCCGCCGGGCCGGCAGCCTCCGGCCGACGCCGGATCGCTCCGTCAGAGCCATGCGGTGGGGACGAGCGTCAATCGGCCGTGAGGGATCGACCAGCTCAGGTCGCAGCCGAGCCGCTCGCAGCGACATGGTGGACGGGGCGTAGTGAGGGGCCGGGCGTTCGCGTCCGGCGACACGTGAACGCAGAAGGAGACTCGGTTGGCACAGCGCCGACGGCGGTCCCGGGACACCCGGGCGGCCCAGCCCGCGCAACGCCGCGCGCGTGACAACGACGGCATCCTGCCGGTCCTGGCCAAGGCGGTCCGCGAGATCGAGACCCGTCTCCAGCGCGGGCACGTCGAGCGAACCAGATTCCACGTGGTTGCGCTGCTGGTGCGCGAGGAGCGCGCTCGCGTGAAGGCGGACGCGACCCTCACCGACGCCAAGCGCGAGGCGCAGCTCAAGAGGCTCGACGGCATCGCGACGATCCTCGCGCAGACCGCAGCCCGCGAGCCCTCCTTGTTCAACCTCCTCGGCGAGGGTGTCGAGGTCAGCGACTCGGCCCGTCGGCTCAAGCGCGAGATGCAGGTCGCCGGCGGCCTGGAGCCGGACCCGGTGGCCGAACCGGCTCGGCCGGCGGCCACCCTCGCGCCCAGCGACCGCCAGGTGGTCCCACAGTCCGTGATCGCCGCCCAGCTGGCCAACCCCTTCCTCGCCCCCGACTTCTCCGCCGCGCCGCAGCGGCGCCCGCAGGCGGGACGGCTGACCGGGTGGGAGCTGATCGAGCCGCTGCTGCGCTCGTTCGAGGACGCCGCCGGCGGCCCGTCCTGCATGGATCTGCCCGAGTCGGGGCCGCCCGTGCGGCTGCCGGCCGGTCTCGAGCTGATGCCGCACCAGGCCCGCCTGCTCGCCGCGGCGGGCACCGGGCACCGGACCTTCCTGCTCGCGGACGAGCCCGGTCTGGGCAAGACCGCGCAGGCCCTGCTGGCCGCGCAGGCGGCGAACGCCTATCCGCTGCTGTGTGTGGTGCCGAGCGTGGTCAAGACGAACTGGGCCAGAGAAGCCGCTCAGTGGACCCCTTCGCGCAGCGTCACGGTGATCCACGGCAGCGGTGAGTCGATCGACGGGTTCGCCGACATCGTCGTGGTCAACTACGAGGTCCTGGACCGCCACGTCGGATGGATCGGCATGCACGGCTTCCGGGGGATGATCGTCGACGAGGCGCACTTCATCAAGAACAAGAAGTCCCAGCGCTCCCAGCACGTCCTCGAGGTGGCCGACCGGATCCGGCAACGGGTCGCGCGTCCGCTGATGATGGCGCTCACCGGCACCCCGCTGATCAACGACATCGAGGACTTCCGCGCCATCTGGCAGTTCCTCGGCTGGATCGACGCGACGAAGCCCGGGCCGTCTCTGATGGCCGAGCTCGAGGACACCGGTCTCACCCCGCTCGACCGCGGGTTCCTCCCGGCGGCGCGCCAGGCGGTCATCGACCTCGGCATCGTCCGGCGGCGCAAGCACGACGTGGCCAGCGAGATCCCGGCCCGGCGGATCGCCGACCTTCCCGTCGAGCTCGACTCCGCCGCCGCGCGCTCGATCCGGGAGGCCGAGCGCGAGCTCGCGCTCCGGCTGCTCCAGCGGTACGACGCGGCCGTCGCCGCGCGCGCGGAACGGTCCGGCACCACTGTCGAGGGCATCGACGAGGAGCTGGTGCGGCGGGTGGCGGGCTGGGAGCTCTCGGACGCCGCCAAGTCGTCGTCCACCGAGAACGTGTTCGCCATGGTCCGACGCATCGGCCGGGCGAAGGCGACGCTGGCCGCCGACTACGCCGCCCAGCTGGCGCGGAGCGCCGGGAAGATCGTGTTCTTCGCCAAGCACATCGAGGTGATGGACGCGGCCTCGGAGCTGTTCGAGTCGCGCGGGATCCGCTACGCATCGGTGCGTGGCGACCAGACCCCCTCGGTGCGGCAGCGCAACATCGACTCGTTCGTCAACGACCCCGACGTGGCGGTCGTGGTCTGCTCCCTGACCGCCGCCGGCGTCGGGCTGAACCTCCAGGTCTCCAGCAACGTGGTGCTCGCGGAGCTCTCGTGGACGCACGCGGAGCAGACCCAGGCGATCGACCGGGTCCACCGGATCGGCCAGGCCGACCCCGTGACCGCCTGGCGGATCATCGCCGCCCAGACGATCGACGCCAAGATCGCGGAGCTCATCGACGCCAAGGCGTCGCTGGCCGCCACCGCGCTCGACGGCTCCGGCGAGGAGGTCGGGGCCACCGCCGACATCCAGCTCGAGGCGCTGGTCTCGATGCTCACCGAGGCCCTGACCGCGCGACAGGACTGACCGGAAACTCCTTCGGACCCGATGTCGATCCTGGGCTTCACCGTTCGACCTACGGGTGAGAGGGTCCGAACGGGACCCGGAAACACCAGGAGCGAACCGTGAAGTACATGCTGATCATGCGCGCGACCGACGAGGCCGTGGAGTCCTTCCAGGACGTCGACTTCGAGAAGATCATGGAGGAGATGGGCCGCTACAACGAGGCGATGATCTCCGCGGGGGTGCTGGTGGCGGCGGAGGGTCTCGACGACGCCGCTCAGGGCGTGGTCGTGGACTTCTCCGCGGAGCCCCCGGTCGTCACGGACGGGCCGTACGGCGAGGCCAAGGAGCTGTTCGGCGGCTTCTGGATCCTCGACGTCGCGTCCAAGGAGGAGGCGGTCGAGTGGGCCAAGCGGGCACCCATGACCGGCCCCGGGCTGAAGACCGAGATCCGCCGGGTGACCCGCATCGACGAGTTCCCGCAGGACAACGAGTGGATCCAGAAGGAGCGGGCTTGGCGCGAGGCAACCGGGCAGCTGTGAGCCCGGCCGGCTCCGGACGTCAGGCCGTCGAGGCGGTCTGGCGGATCGAGTCCGCACGGATCGTCGGCACCCTGGCCCGCTACACCGGCGACTTCGCCCTGGCCGAGGACCTCGCCCAGGAGGCTCTCGCGGAAGCACTGGTCACCTGGCCGCGGGACGGCGTACCGAGCCATCCGGCCGGCTGGCTGCTCACCGTCGGGCGTCGCCGAGCCATCGACACCTTCCGCCGGCGCTCCGCCCTCGACGAGAGGTACGCCGCCCTCGCCCGCGATCTGGGTGAGGGCGGCGCCGTCTCGGGCGCGACGGGCGCCGGGGCGACGCCGGAACCCGACGACGTGCTGTGGGACCCGGACCGGATCGACGACGACGTGCTGGCACTGATGTTCATCGCCTGTCACCCGGTCGTCTCGCGTGAGGCCAGGGTGGCACTCACGCTCCGCGTCCTGGTCGGCCTGAGCAGCGACGAGATCGCCCGGGCGTTCCTGGTGCCGACCGCGACCGTGCAGGCCAGGATCAGCCGGGCCAAGAAGACGCTCGCGGCCGCGCAGGTGCCGTTCGCCGTGCCCTCACCGGAGGAGCGCCAGCAACGCCTGGGATCGGTGCTGAGCGTGATCTACCTCGTGTTCACCGAGGGATCGACCGCCACGTCCGGCGCCGAGTGGATCCGGTCGGACCTGGCTGGCGAGGCGGTGCGGCTGGCTCGTGTGCTCGCTCGGCTGGTGCCGGACGAGCCCGAGGTGCTCGGGTTGCTCGCGCTGCTCGAGCTCACGTCGGCCCGGTTCCCGGCGCGGGTGGGTGAGCGCGGTGAGCCAGTCCTGCTGGAGCAGCAGGACCGCCGTCGCTGGGACGGGTCCGCGATCCGGCGCGGCCGCGCGGCGCTCGCACGAGCGGGCAGGGCCGGCCGCGGCCTCGGCGCGTACGGCGTACAGGCGGCGATCGCCGAGTGTCACGCCGTCGCCCCCTCCGTCGACGAGACGGACTGGGAGCGGATCGTGCTGCTGTACGAGGCACTCGGCCGGCTGGCGCCGTCGCCGGTCGTGGAGCTGAACCGCGCGGTCGCGATCTCCGTGGCGCAGGGGCCGGCGGCCGCCCTGCCCATTGTCGACGACCTGGTGGCGGCGGGCAGCCTCCCCGGCTCGCACCTGCTGCCCAGCGTCCGCGGCGAGCTGCTCACCCGCCTCGGACGCACGGACGAGGCCAGGCGGGAGCTCGAGCTCGCGGTCCGCCTGTGTGGCAACGAGCGAGAACGAGACCTGCTTCGCGACAAGCTGTCGGCCCTGGACCAGAACACGGAGAGCTCGCGCAGGCACCGGTGACGCGGCGTCGGGTGCTCGGAGTCGCCGCCCAGGTGGTCACTCCGCTGAGAGGTCACCCGCAGCGTCGTCGCCCTGCTCGCCGCTCTCAGCGGTCTCGGGCGGACCTTCGGTCCGGGTCTCCTCCTCGGGGAGCGCGGACATGATCGCGACGATCTCCTCGCGGTCCCGCGCCGACGGGAACCCCCACCCCGGCTCGTATCCGTAGACCTGGTCGAGCAGCTGTCCGGCACCCTGGGCCTCGAGGATCTCCACGGCATCGGGCCCGATGAGAGCGGGGTGCTCGACGCCGCAGGTCTCGGAGACCTTCAGCAGGTCGCGCCGCAACGTCTTGACGTAGTTGGTGACCCGCTCGGCCTTCGACGCCGGATCCAGGCCGTGCGCCAGCCAGGGGTTCTGGGTGGCGACCCCGGTGGGACACTCGCCGGTGTGGCACTTCTGGGCCTGGATGCAGCCGACCGCCAGCATGGCCTCGCGTGCCACGCTGACCATGTCGGCCCCTAGTGCGAACGCGACGACCGCGTTGTCGGGCAGCCCGAGCTTGCCGGCGCCGATGAAGGTGACGTTCTCGTGGATGCCGCGACGGGCGAACTCGGCGTAGACGCGGGAGAACCCGAGCCGGAAGGGGAGCGAGACGGCATCGGTGAAGATCAGTGGCGAGGCGCCCGTGCCACCCTCGCCGCCGTCGATGGAGATGAAGTCGACGCCACGGGCCCCGCCTGACATCGCCTCGGCGAGGTCGCGCCAGAAGCCCAGGTCGCCGACCGCCGACTTGATCCCCACGGGCAGGCCCGTCTCGTCGGCGAGCAGCTCCACGAAGTCGAGCATCGAGTCGACGTCCCCGAACTCCGAGTGCCGTGACGGGCTCAGGCAGTCCACCCCCTCGGGAACGCCGCGCGTGCGGGCGATCTCCGCCGACACCTTCGCGGCGGGCAGCACGCCACCCAGGCCGGGCTTGGCCCCCTGGCTGAGCTTGATCTCCAGGGCCCGGATCGGGGTGCTGTCGACCAGCTCCTTGAGCCGCGGGAGGCTGAACCGGCCCTCGTCGTCGCGGCAGCCGAAGTATGCCGTGCCGATCTGGAAGATGAGGTCCGCGCCGTTGCGGTGGTAGCGGGAGACCGCGCCCTCGCCGGTGTTGTGCAGGCAGCCCGCGGCGGCCGCGCCCCGGTTGATCGCCTCGATGGCGTTGCCGGAGAGCGACCCGTAGCTCATGCCCGAGACGTTGACCACCGACTCAGGGCGGAAGGCATGACGCCGTCCTCGCGGGCCGCCCAGCACCTTGGCGGAGGGAAGCCGCGCATCCTGCCCGACCGCGCCGTGCGTGGGGTAGGCGCGGCCGAACGTGCGGTGATGGACGATCACGTTGCCGTCGGTGTGCTCGAAGTCGTTGTCCGAGCCGAACCCGAAGTAGTTGTTCTGCAGCTTGGCCGAGGCATAGACCCAGCGCCGCTGATCCCGGCTGAACGGTCGCTCCTCGTCGTTTCCGGCCACGATGTACTGGCGGAGCTCCGGGCCCACCGACTCCAGCAGGAACCGCGCATGGCCCAGCACGGGGAAGTTGCGCAGGATCGCGTGTCGTCGCTGCACGAGGTCGTGGGTGGCGACCGCGGCGAGCACTGCTGCCGCGGGGGCGGCCGTCCAGAGCTTTCTCATGGTCCTCGGGTACCCGGAACGAGCCGATGCAAAGCCCGC
>NZ_DASSCL010000118.1:0-2095 GCF_035697785.1 Nocardioides sp. | reverse complement strand
AGCAGCATCGTCTCGGCCGCGGGCAGCAGCTCCGGCGCCGAGACGAGCTGGTAGAGGGTGTTGAAGGGGAGCTGCTGCAGGCCCGTCGTGGCGTAGAGGTCCCGCTCGGAGAGGGTCTTCACCACGCGCTCCCGGACTCCCTCGGTGCGGAGGTCCCGGTGGGAGACCGGGTTGTCGAGCAGCGCCCCACTGGGGCCGAGGAGCGCGTAGTCGACCGCCCACGAGTCGATCCCGATCGCGTCGACCGGGCCGCCGGCGGCAGCGAGCCGCAGCCCGGCCTGGGTCTCCCGGTACAGCCCCAGCACGTCCCAGTAGAGCGTGCCGCCGGCCCGCACCGGCCCGTTTCCGAACCGATGCACCTCCTCGAGCTCGAGCAGCCCGGGGCCGACGGTGCCGACCATGACCCGGCCGCTCGTGGCGCCGAGGTCCACCGCGGCGACCCTGAGCGGCCCGAGCGGGCGGGACCCGGTCGCCGGCACCGCCGGCCCGTTCATCGCAGGAAACCTGCGGCGACCCCCGCATCGACCGGGATGTGCAGACCCGTCGTGTGCGTCAGCTCGCCGGCGGTCAGCGCGAAGACCGCGTTGGCGACGTGCTCGGGGAGCACCTCACGCTTCAGGATCGTGCGCTGGGCGTAGAAGGCGCCGAGGTCCTTCTCCTCCACGCCGTACACCGCTGCGCGCTGGGCGCCCCAGCCCTTCGCGAAGATCCCGGAGCCTCGCACCACACCGTCGGGGTTCACGCCGTTGACCCGGATGCCGTGCTCGCCCAGCTCGGCCGCGAGCAGCCGCACCTGGTGTGCCTGGTCGGCCTTGGCCGCGCCGTAGGCCACGTTGTTGGGGCCGGCGAACACGGAGTTCTTGGAGGAGATGTAGACGATGTCGCCGCCCATCCCCTGCTCGACCATCGCCTTGGCCGCCGCGCGCGAGACCAGGAACGATCCCTTGGCCATCACGTCGTGCTGCAGGTCCCAGTCCTTCTCGGTGGTCTCGAGCAGCGGCTTGGAGATCGACAGCCCGGCGTTGTTGACGACCAGGTCGACGCCTCCGAACGCCAGCGCCGCCGCGTCCACGGCGGACTGCACCGCATCGGCGTCGGTCACGTCCGCCACCACGGCGATCGCCTTGTCTGTGTTGCCGATGCCTTCCGCTACTTCACGGGCGCCGTCGGCATCCAGGTCGGCGACGACGACGCACGCGCCCTCGCCGCCGAGCCGTTCGGCTATCGCCTTGCCGATGCCCGAGCCGGCGCCGGTGACCAGCGCGACCCGTCCGGCGAGCGGCTTCGGCTTCGGCATCCGCTGGAGCTTGGCCTCCTCGAGCGACCAGTACTCGATGCGAAACTTCTCGCTCTCGTCGATCGGGGCGTACGTCGAGACGGCCTCCGCGCCGCGCATCACGTTGATCGCGTTGACGTAGAACTCCCCGGCGACGCGGGCGGTCTGCTTGTCCTTGCCGAAGGAGAACATCCCGACCCCGGGGACCAGCACGATCGCCGGGTCGGCACCGCGCATGGGGGGCGACGCCTCGGTGGTCGAGCCGGTCGAGACCGAGTGCCGGTCGTAGTAGGCGGCGTACTCCTCGCGGTAGGCGATGTGCAGCTCGCGGAGCCGCGTGACCACGTCCTCCAGAGGCGTGCTGCCCGGCAGGTCGACGACCAGCGGCCGGACCTTGGTGCGCAGGAAGTGGTCGGGGCAGGAGGTGCCGAGCTCGGCCAGCGGCTGCAGCTTCTCCCGGGACAGGAACTCGAGCACGACGTCGCTGTCGGTGAAGTGCCCGAGCTGCGGGGCGTCGGTGGAAGCCAGTCCCCGGATCACCGGGGCGAGGGCTGCGGCACGGGCTCGCCGCTCCTCGGTGGGCAGTGCCTCGAAGCCGGGCACGACGGCGCCGAACGGCTCGGCCTTGCCGTGCGAGGCAAGGAACTGTTCGGCGGTGCGGATGATCTCCAGCGAGTTTCGCTCGCACTCCTCGGAGGTCGCCCCCCAGGCGGTGATGCCGTGTCCGCCGAGGATCACGCCGATGGCCTGCGGGTTGTTGTGCTTGACCTCGGCGATGTCGAGGCCGAGCTGGAAGCCCGGACGCCGCCAGTCCACCCA
>NZ_DASSCL010000117.1:0-24524 GCF_035697785.1 Nocardioides sp. | reverse complement strand
AGCCTGCGCGACCTCTCAGAGAACACGCTGCGGCGCTCGGTGGTGATGGTCACCCAGGAGAACTACATGTTCAACGGGACCGTGGCCGACAACATCCGCTTCGGCCGGCCGACCGCCACCGATGCCGAGGTGGAGGCGGCGACCCGGGCGATCGGCGCGCACGACTTCATCAGCCGGCTGCCGCAGGGCTACGACACCGACGTCGCCAACAAGGGCGGCCGGCTCTCGGCGGGACAGCGCCAGCTCGTGGCGTTCGCCCGTGCGTTCCTCGCCGACCCGGACGTGCTGATCCTCGACGAGGCGACCAGCTCCCTCGACGTACCCTCCGAGCGACTGGTCCAGCACGCGCTCCGCACGATCCTGGCCGACCGGACGGCGGTGATCATCGCCCACCGGCTGTCGACGGTCGAGATCGCCGATCGGGTGCTGGTGCTCGAGCACGGGCGCATCGTCGAGGACGGGACGCCCGACCAGCTCATCGCCGCTGGTCAGGGTCGGTTCTCGGCGCTGCACGAGGCCTGGGTCGACTCGCTGGCCTGAGCTGCTTGGTAACAGTTCGGCGACACGGGGCTCTCGGCGTCAACCGTGCCGTTTCGTCATGATTTGATGCGGAGGCTTGTCCGGTCGACCCATCCCTTTTGCCGGGAATCCGGCGACGACCGGCGTCAACGGAGGAAGCATGCGCAAGTCCCTGACCGGCTCCTGGCCGGCTGCAGCCGTCGCCCTGGCCGCGGTCGCGGCAACGACGACCCTGGCCACCGGGGTGGCGAGTGCCGAGGCGACGGTCGACCGCGCGTCGGTCGCGACGGGCGGCGCGGAGGCCAACGGGGTCAGCGATCTCGGCATCCCCTCCGCCGACGGCCGTTTCGTCGCCTTCTGGTCGCTCGCCACCAACTTGTCGCCGCTGGACACCAACCTCAACGGCGACGTCTACGTCCGCGACCGCGTCCTCGGCACCACCGAGCTGATCACCGTCGACATGAACGGTGCTCCCAGTGGCGGCACGCTCGACGACATCTCCGCCGACGGGCGCTTCGTGGTGTTCACGTCGTTCGGCACCAGCGTGGTCGCCAACGACTTCAACGGCGTCGGCGACGTGTTCGTCCGCGACCGGGTCGCCGGCACGACCCAGCGCGTGTCCGTCGACGGCGACGAGACGCAGGCGGCCGACCGAAGCCTCGCCGGCAGCGTGTCGAGGGACGGCCGCTACGTGGCGTTCACGACGTACGCGCCGCTGTCAGACGCCGACCGTGACTCCGGCAGCCTGGACGTCTACGTACGCGACACGGTCGGCGGCACCACCGAGCTGGTCTCGGTCGGGCGCGACGGCTTCGAGGCAGGGGGGCAGCGGCCGAGCATCTCCGACGACGGGCGCTTCGTGGCCTTCCTCTCGGGGAGCAAGCGGCTCGTGAAGCGGGACACGAACAAGAAGCACGACGTCTTCGTCCGCGACCTGAGCAAGGACCGGACCGAGCGCATCTCGGTCGACAGCAAGGGTGACGAGGCGCGCAAGCGCAGCTTCGGGCCGGAGATGGCGGGCTTCGGTCGCTACGTGCTGTTCACGACGAAGTCGAGGCTCTCCGGCAAGGACACCAACGCAAAGCTTGACGTCTACGTCCACGACCGGCGCATGGACAAGACCCAGCTCGTCTCCGTCGACAGCGGCGAGCGGCAGGCCGGCGGGCCGGTGATCACCCCGTCGATCTCGGCCGACGGCAGGTTTGTCTCGTTCAACGCCGCTGCCGACCTCCGCGACGGTGGCCGGACCACGGACGCGCTTTACCTCCGCGACCGCACGGCAGGCACCACCGACCTCCTCGTGAAGAAGGTCGGCGACGGCGCCGTGCTGTCGGGCAACGCCAAGGTCGTCGTCTTCGACGCGTTCCGCCACAACGTCGTCACCCCGGACACGAACGACCTGCGGGACGTGTTCGCGCTCGTCCGCTGACGTCCCGTCGTACCGGAAACGACGACAACGGCGCCGACTCTTCGTCGTGTCTCGCCGCCGACGAGGGGTGCGCCCCTTACCTTTACGATGCGCCAGCACGTCCGCCCGCACCCGGCGGCCCGGCGGGGACTGGCACGAGGGAGAACCACCATGCCAACACCCCGTACCCGCCCCTGGCTCGTCGGCGTCGCCGCCCTCGGTCTGGTCGTGGGCACCGCAGCCCTGACGACCACCGCCGGCGCGGCGATCTCGGTCAACCGCGTCTCGGTGAGCAGCAACGAGACCCAGGCCCAGTTCTTCAGCCAGGACGGCGTCATCTCCGGAGACGGTCGCTACGTCGCATTCACGTCGGCGGCGTCCGACCTGGTGGCCGAGGACACCGACCACCGCCTGGACGTCTACCTGCGCGACCTCGTCAACGGCACGACCGAGCTGGTCAGCGTCGGCACGACCGGCCAGGCAGGGGGTGGGACGGTCGACGACGTGTCCGCCGACGGACGGTACGTGGTCTTCACGTCCCGGACCGCGGACCTGGTCGCCAACGACGTGAACGGCGTGGACGACGTGTTCATCCGCGACCGCGTCACCGGCAGCACGGAGCGTGTGTCGGTCGCCGACAACGGTGAGCAGGCCCGGCAGCCCAGCACCGACGGCTCCGTCTCCCGCAACGGGCGCTACGTGGCCTTCACGACGTTCGCCCGACTGGTGCCTGAGGACCGTGACTCCTCGAGCCAGGACGTCTACGTGCGCGACCTCGTGACGGACACCACCGAGCTGGTCTCGGTGACCCGCAAGGGCAACGAGGGCGGCGGAAAGGAGCCGAGCATCTCCGACAACGGCCGCTTCATCTCGTTCACATCCAAGGGCAAGCTCGTCAAGAGCGACAGCAACAAGGTGCACGACGTGTTCGTGCGCGACCTCCGCAAGGACAACACGGTGCGGGTGTCGGTGAGCAGCGAGGGCGAGCAGGCCGGCAAGCCGAGCTTCGAGTCGGACCTGGCCGGCAACGGTCGCTTCATCGTCTTCTCCTCCAACGCCGGCAACCTCGTGGACAACGACAAGAACAAGAAGGTCGACGTCTTCGTCCACGACCGGAAGAAGGACAAGACGGAGATCGCCTCGGTGAACAGCCGGGAGAAGCGCGCCGGGGGCCCGACCGTCGCGCCGGCCATCTCCGCGGACGGCCGCTACGTCGCGTTCCACGGCTCGCCCAACCTGGTGAAGGGTGGCGGCAACGTGAGCTCGCTCTACCTGCGCGACCGACAGGCCGGCCGGACCGAGCTGCTCATCTCGAACGTGCAGAACGGCGCGACGATCTCCGGTGACGGGCACGCCCTGTCCTTCTCGACGTTCAGCGGTGACTTCGTCACGGGGGACACCAACGGCACCACGGACGTGTTCCTGTACACCTGGTGAATCCCCTGGGTACCCAGTGAATCTCCCGCTCCCCGTGGTGATATCGCCACGGGGAGCGGCCGTTTACCACGGGACCGTGGTAATCCACCCCCGCCACGGCACCCACGTCACACCCGGCGCAGCCACCGGACCTGGTACTCCGCCATGGCGACCCGCCACTCGACGTGCTGCCCGGTCACGAGGTCGACGACCCGGTCCCAACCCGGCGGAAGCGTGGCGTCGAATGCGTGCGGCGCGACGTTCGCGAGGATCAGCAGGTCGCCGCGGGCACTGGTCCGCAGCAGCATGAACAGCCGCGGGTCGTCGTGCCAGATCGCCTCGGCCTCGGCCTGGGCGTGCAGCTCGGGTGTGCCGGCGCGCAGCCGGACGAGGCGCCGCAGCTCGGAGAAGATCCGCCCCTCGATGCTGCCCGGGTCGGTCCGGCGCGCGGCGGCCGTCCAGTCCATCCGCGGCCGGTGCAGCCACCGGTTGTCGTCGGCGAGGTCCGGGTCCTCGGCGTACGCCGGGTCGTTGCGCAACCCGATCTCGTCACCCATGTAGATCAGCGGGATGCCGCCGAAGGTGAGGATCAGGTGGTGCAGCAGCAGGATCCGTCGTACGGCGAACTCGGCCGCCTCGTCGTCACCACGCTCGAGCGCCAGCTCGAGCCCGGCGAGTGAGGCCAGGGAACCGCTGATCCGCCGGTCCCCGGTCGCGGGGTTCGCCTGGAAAACCTCACCGCGAGCGAACGAGCCGGGGAACTCGCCGGAGTAGAAGTCCGACAGGAACGCCCGGTGGTCGTAGCCGCCGAGCCCGACGGCGCCGGCGTTCTCGTCGGTCACCGCCCAGCCGATGTCGTCGTGCAGCCGCACGTAGGTCAGCCACGCGGCCGACGGCGGGATCGGCGGCATCGCGCGCAGCGTGTGCGTGAGCAGGGTGGCGTTCTGCTCGGCGAGCGCGCTCCACAGGCTGACCATCAGCACGTTGTGGTAGGCCAGCTGGCACTCCTTGCCGGCCCCTTCGCCCTGGCCGAGGTACCCGACCAGGTCGTCCGGCGACACGATCGCCTCGGCCAGCAGGATCACGCCGGGCGCGACGATCCGGGACAGCGCCCGCCACGCCTGCAGCAGCAGGTGCACCTCGGGCTGGTTCTGGCAGTTGGTGCCCAGCCGCTTCCACATGAACGCCACCGCGTCCAGCCGCAGCACCTCCACGCCCACGTTGGCGAGGTGGCAGATCACCCCGAACATGTCCGCGAACACGTCCGGGTTCGAGTAGTCGAGGTCCCACTGGTAGTCGTTGAACGTCGACCACACCCACCGCTCGCACTCCGGCACCCAGGTGAAGTTGCCGGGCGCGAAGTCCGGGAAGACCTCCGGCAGCGTCCGCTCCCAGCGGTCCGGCTCGGTGCGGTCGGGATAGGTGCGGTAGTACGCGAGGTACGTCGGATCGCCCGCCCGGGCCCGCTCGGCCCACTCGTGCTCACGCGCCGTGTGGTTGCAGACCAGGTCGAGCACCAGCGAGATGCCGCGCCCGCGCAGCACATCCGCGACGTCGCGCAGGTCGTCCATGCTGCCGAGGCGCGGGTCGACGTCGCGGTAGTCGGCGACCGCGTAGCCCCCGTCGTTCGGTCCGGGCCGCGGTCGCAGCAGCGGCATCAGGTGCAGCAGGCCCACCCCGAGCTCGCGGAGGTAGTCGACGTAGTCGATCCGGCCCGGCTGGTCGTGCGATTGGCCGCCCAGCAGGTCGGGGAGCGTGCCCGCGAACCGGTCGACGTAGCAGACGTAGCCGAGCACGTCGCTGCGCTGGAACCAGTCTGGGGTGACCAGCCGCCGCTCGTCGAGGGCGCGCAGGGCGGGGGAGCGCTCGGCATACGCCGCGGCCACCTGGTCGCGCAGCCGGCCGAGCAACGCGTCGAAGTCGGCCCGGTCGCCGTACAGCCCGCGCAACGGCCGGACCACGTCGGGCCACAGGGCGTCCATCCGGGCCCGCAGCGTGCGATCCTCCGGCGGCGCCGACCCCCTTGCCCGGGCGGACCGTCGGCTCATGCCGTCAGGCTAGACGCACGTCGCTCTCGGCCGCCTCCTTGAGCCGCACCAGCGTGGCCTCGATGCCCTGCCGGTTGCGATCCGGGAAGCCGGTCACCTCGATGAAGGTGCGCCACAGCCGGTTGTAGCGGGAGTAGTCGAACGTCTCGGTGACCCGTGTCCCCGTGCCGCTCGGCTCCAGCTCGTAGCGCCACCGGTGGCCGCCGAAGTGCCGCCACGCGATCCGGCGGTCGGGCTCGTACTCCACGACGGTGTTGGCGATGGTGTACGGCACCCCGAACAGCCGCATGCTCACCTGGAACCGGTCGCCCTTCGTCACGTGGTCCGGTCCCTCGATCACGCTCTGCACGGACCCCGAGCCGTCGATGCGCGGATGCTGGTGCGGATCGGCGACGATCGCGAACACGGCCGAGGGCGGGGCGGTGATCGTGAGGCTCGCGGAGACCTGGTGCTCACTCATGGCTCGAAGTTACCCGCGGGTCACCTGCATGGACCACGCGGGGCAGGTGCCGGCGACAGCCCCCATCCCGGGGAAGATGGGGGCCGCCGTTCGTCAGAGCGTCCCGAGGTCGCCGCGGCGCGGGATGCCCGACGAGTCTCACCTGGTGTGGGTACGAGTGTGCGGGACCCCCCGTGAGCGCGGCGTGAAACCGCCCGCGCGCAGCGTAAAAAATGCGTAAAACGGCGGAGGATTGACGCAGATGGGGCCTGGCTCTGGTCATTTGGGCAGCGTGCGCCTGACGCGAACGGGCTAACGGGATCCGCGCAGAGGGACGGTTTCGAAAATATGCCTGTCCGACTGGTCCCGGACCCCGTACAACTGAGGGGAAGTCGCTCGGGGGCGGGACTTCACGAGGGCCGGGGAACACGGCACGAGGGCCGGGGGGCCGGGGCACATGGACATCGTCGAACTGCGGTTGCTGGGACCGCTGCTCGTTCGCCGCGTCGACGGGAGCGTCGTCACGCCGGACGAGTGGCGCTCGACGAAGACACTCGACCTGCTGCGGCTGCTGGCGCTCAACGGCGGCCGACCCATGTCGGTCGCGTCCGTCGTGGACAAGCTGTGGCCGTCGGTCGACTGGGACCATGGGCGGGCCAGCCTCCGGACCGCGGCCAGCCAGCTCCGCAGGGTCCTGGGAGGGGACTGCCTCTCCCGGCAGCCGGGGTGCCTGGCGCTGACGGACGTCTGGGTGGACACCTGGGCCTACACCCGGCGCGTGCACGAGGTCGACCAGGCCCGCCGGGCCGGGGACTGCGAGGCGGTCGTGGCGCTGGTCCGCGAGGCGGAGGCCCTGTACGCCGGTGACATCGAGGTGACCTCGGGCGAGTGGGACGCGGAGGCGCACGAGTGGTTCCGCTCGCAGCGGCTGCGGCTGCTGCTCGACGGCGCGGAGGCGGCCGCGGCCCGTGGCTGGCTGCGCGACAGCCTGGACCTCGCCGGCCGTGCCCGTGACATCGAGCCGACCGAGGAGGTGACGCGGGCGCTGATGCGGGCGCACGCGAGCCTCGGCGAGACCGACCGTGCGCTCGGGGTGTACGAGCAGCTGCGTCAGGACCTCGCGGAGCGGCTCGGTGTGGACCCCTCGCCGCAGACAAGGGCGCTGCACATGCTGGTGCTGAGCGGATCCTCGGGACCGCAGTACACGTGGCGGCACGTCGGTGTCGAGACCCCGGTGACCGAGCTGGTCGCCGCGGCCCGCCGGGTCCTGGAGGGCTCGGCCGCGGGGTCGGTGGTGTGGCTGTGCGGGCCCGAGGGCTCCGGTCGGCGTACTGTCGCCGACCTGGCCGCGCGAGAGCTCGGACTCCCGCTCTACGACCTCTCCACCTTGCCCGCCGATGCGTACTCGCCGGAGGTGCTCGACGGTGGTGACGACGCCGCTTCCCCTGGCGTGGTCCTGCTCCCGTCCGGCAGCCTGCCGCCGGCCTGGGCGGTGAACATCGTGCACGCTCTCGCCAAGCGCTGCCCCGGCGTCGTGGTCGTGCGGGCGACCGAGGCCCCGGTCGGGGGGGTGGCCGATGCGGACGGCGGCGACGCGGTCGTCCGGTTGCCACGTCTGACGGTCGGAGACTTCGCTGAGCTCGCGTCCATCCTGCTGCAGGGCACGCCCGCCCCCGCTCTGGTCGACGAGCTGTGGGAGCGGTCCTCCGGGTTCGCGGGCGCGGCCTGCCGGGTGGCTCGCGAATGGGTGTCCGAGGGCCGGGTCATCTGGGGCCCGCACGGGCTGCACCTCGCGGACCGGCAGGAGCACGTACGGGCCACGGGCGGGGCCGGCGCGCTGGCCGCCGTCCTGCGGAGCATCGACGGCGAGTCGCTGGACGTGCTCTCGGTGCTGGCGGTCGCCAGCACCCCGCTGAGCTCTGACACGTTGAGCCGGACCCTCGACGCGATGGGTCGGACCGCGCCGGTGGACGCGGTGCTTGCCGTCCTGGTCGACAACGGGCTGGTGGAGAGACGGGTTGCCGGCTTCGGGCTCGGCAGCGAGCTGGTCTCCGGCGCCCTGCGCTCGTGGGTGCGACCGTCGGCCGCCGCGGTCATCGACGAGGCCCTGCAGGCTCAGGCCCGGAGAGACGTGGTGGTGCAGGCACAACGCCTCGCCGCCCAGGGGCAGACCGCCCTCGCGATGGCTCTGGTCCGCGACCGGTTGCGGGGTGCGCGGGCCGGGGGTGACCTGGACGGCGTCCGCGAGATGGTCGACCTGATGCGCGAGCTGCGCCGGCTGCAGTCGGTCCAGACCGCCGTCACGAACTTCCGGAACGGCCTCGTGCCGATGGGCACGATCCCGACGCCGCGGCCCGTGGGGTCGGGGGGCGGCCCGGCGGGCCGACAGGCAGGGGGGATCGCTGCGGCACCCGCGGTCGGGTGACCTGGCGAGACCGAAGCGGGGCCCAGGCGGATCGCCTGGGCCCCACTCGTGTCGAGTGTCGACGAGTCGACGGGTACGCCGGGGCTCAGCCCACCGTCAGCTGGCGGTACATGCCCATGAACATGTGCGGCATGAAGTCGTGCTCGGGCATCGGCCAGAAGCAGACCATCACGTACTCGCCCGCGGGCAGGTCGTAGTTCATCGTCATCGCCTGGCCGGGGCCGACGACTCCGGACTCGAAGCCGACGCCGAACCGGATCGGCGACTTGCCGGGGTTGTCGCCGTTCGTGATGGCCGCGACGAAGGCGTCGACGTCGGCCAGGGTCCTTCCGGCCTTGAGGCGCGCCAACCCGAAGAAGTGGTTGGCGTTGCTCTCGTTGCGCAGCGTCACCTTGCCGCTCGCCGGGATCGCGGCCGGGTCCGGCGCCCAGGCGGCGTCACCCGACGCCGTCAGCGTCGCGGCGGCGGGCAGCGAGCCGCCCTGGCTCTCACCGCGCACCTTGACCGTGAGGATCTGGCTCGGCCGGAGGTCGGCCGGGTCGGTGTCAAGGGCCCAGTAGGTGCCGCGCTTCAGCTTGGCCCACATCACGCCCTTCTCACCCGAGTCCGCTGAGACGCCACCGGCGAGCTGCAGGTTGCGCTCGAACCTCTTGAAGGCACGGACGTCGCCGTTCTCGAAGCCGGCGTCGAGGTCGGCTAGGAGCTGGCTCTTGGAGTAGCCCGCGTCCGGCCGGACCAGCTGGAACGCGGAGTGGCCGACCGAGCGGACGGCGAAGCGGTGCACGCCCGGCGCCAGGGTTGTCGGCATGTCCACGAAGTTGCGCTGGGTGACCTTGACCTTGACGGTGTCACCCGGTGCTGCGGTCGCCGACGAGGACGTGGCCGCCGCCAACCCCGTGGACGCCAGCACGACGCCGACGGTGGCGGCCACCAGTCGCATGGCAGGACGGTTCGATCTGATCACTGTGGATCCCCCTTGATGAGACGGCGGCCAGTCCCGTCGACGGCCACACGCATTGCCCACCAAAGCGACAGGCGTCGCATTTGGGAAGTTCCGGCACCGGAAACCACCCGTTCGGGCCATCCCAAACGGCACGAACCGGTCAACCTGCCGAGCCGCGTCAGGCGCGGGTGAGCGCCTCGTCGTCGAGGTCCGGCCGGGGCTCGCCAGCCGCAGCCTCCGCGGCCTGCTGCCCGGTCCGGCGCGGGCGTTCGGCGCTGATCACGAGGGCGACCGCGGCCACCACGATCCCGCCGCCGACGATCACGGCCGGGGTGACCGCCTCGCTGAGCACCAGCCAGCCCAGGAACACGGCGACGACCGGGTTCACGTAGGCGTACGTCGCGACCAGCGAGATCGGCGCGTTGGCGAGCAGCCACACGTAAGACGTGAACGCGACCACCGAGCCGAACACCACGAGATAGGCCAGCGCCACCCAGGTGCGGGTGTCGTACGCCGCGGTGAACCGCTCACCGGCCAGCACGCCGAGCACGACCAGCATCGCGCCGCCGAACAGCATCTCGTAGACGGTGGTGACGAACACGTCCTCGGGCAGATGCAGCCGCGGCTGCATGAAGGAGCCGAACGCCCAGCACGTCGAGGCGAACAGCACGAGCAGGCCGGCCCCGAGCGGGAAGCCGTCCTCGCCCGAGCTGCCTGCCAGCACCAGGCCGGCGAGACCGACGAACCCGGCGAGCACCCCGAGCAGGGTGAGCGCGCGGGGCCGGTCGCCCGCGCCGAGCCGGAACACCACGATGATCAGCGGCGCGATCGCGATCAGCAGGGCGGTCACGCCCGACGGCGCGCCGAGGTTCTCGGCCACCGACACCATGCCGTTGCCGAGGACGGGAAGCATGAGCCCGAGGAAGCCGGCGCCGAGGGCCTGACGGCCGGTGATGCGCAGTCGCCGGATGCCGCCGCGCAGGCTCAGCGCGGCGCCGAGCAGCACGGCGGCGGTGGCGTAGCGCAGACCCATCGAGGTGAGCGGGGGCGCCTCCTCGACGACGATCCGGATGGCGAGGTACGTCGAGCCCCACACGACGTACACGATCACGAGCGCGCCCAGCACGATGCCGAACGTCGGTGCCGCCTTGGTCGCAGGTGTCATGACCGTCCCTCCTCAATGCCCCTGACAGGCTAGGGGTCGGACGGCCGGGCTGTCGCGCGGTTTTCGGACGTGCATCCGTCGATATCCCGCCACCCCCGGACGAGCCCCCGGTGCGGCCACCGGATTAGGCGCGTCGCCGCGCGGCCCGGTACCTTATGCAGCACGAAAGACCGGTGTGGCACCGGTCACAGCGACGGTCCGACCACGGCCGCGTCGCCGTCAGCACTGCCGCACCACCCCCGCGACGGTCCTGAGGCGGCACGGTACGAGCCGTCAGCTCCCAGAGCCGGCAGCGGAGACCCCGCGGCGCCGACGACACGAAGGAGTGCAGGTGAGCCAAACACATCCGGACCGCGACACCGGGGACTTCGGTCCCGACCTCGGTGAGGTCTTCGGCCCCAACCAGGCCGACGGCGGCCCCGAGCTGGTCCAACTGCTCACGCCCGAGGGCGAGCGCGTCGAGCACCCCGACTTCCGCTTCGATCTCGACGACGAGGCCATCAAGGGCTTCTACCGCGACATGGTGCTGACCCGTCGCATCGACACCGAGGCCACGGCGCTCCAGCGTCACGGAGAGCTCGGCATCTGGGCCCAGCTGCTCGGCCAGGAGGCCGCGCAGATCGGTTCCGGCCGTGCGCTCCGCCCCCAGGACTTCGTCTTCCCGACCTACCGCGAGCACGGCGTCGCCTACACCCGCGGCATCGACCCGCTGCGGCTGCTCGGCCTGTTCCGCGGCGTCGACCAGGGCGGCTGGGACCCCAACGACGGCAACTTCGGCCTGTACACGATCGTGATCGGCGCGCAGACCCTGCACGCCACCGGCTACGCGATGGGCCTGCAGCGCGACGGCGTGGTCGGCACCGGTGACGCCGACCGCGACGCTGCCGTCGTGGCGTACTTCGGCGACGGCGCGAGCAGCCAGGGCGACGTGAACGAGTCGTTCATCTTCGCTGCGTCGTACAACGCGCCGGTGGTCTTCTTCTGCCAGAACAACCAGTGGGCCATCTCCGAGCCGATCGAGCGGCAGACCCGGATCCCGCTCTACCAGCGCGCGCTCGGCTTCGGGTTCCCCGGCGTCCGCGTCGACGGCAACGACGTGCTCGCGACGTACGCCGTGTCCAAGGCCGCGCTGCAGCGCGCCCGGGAGGGCCAGGGGCCGACGCTCGTGGAGGCGTACACCTACCGGATGGGTGCGCACACCACCACCGACGACCCGACCCGTTACCGGCTGTCGGAGGACCTCGAGCACTGGAAGCTCAAGGACCCGATCCAGCGGGTCCGCGTCTACCTCACCCGCAACGGCCTCGTCGACCAGGACTTCTTCGACGAGATCGACCAGGAGGCGGAGACGCTCGGCGAGCACCTCCGCGAAGGTTGCAAGGCACTGCCCGAGCCGCACGTGCTCGACGTCTTCGACATGGTGTACGCCGAGGGCAGCCCCGAGCTCGACGTGCAGCGTGAGGGCTTTGCGGCCTACCTCGACAGCTTCGAGACCGCCGGAGGTTCCCGATGAGCAAGATCACCCTGGCCAAGGGCCTCAACGCCGGTCTGCGCAAGGCCATGGAGGACGACTCGAAGGTCCTCGTGATGGGCGAGGACGTCGGCAAGCTCGGCGGCGTCTTCCGGATCACCGACGGCCTGCAGAAGGACTTCGGCGAGGACCGGGTCATCGACTCCCCGTTGGCCGAGTCCGGCATCCTCGGCACCGCGGTCGGGCTCGCCATGCGCGGCTACCGCCCCGTCTGCGAGATCCAGTTCGACGGGTTCGTCTACCCGGCGTACGACCAGATCGTCAGCCAGGTCGCCAAGATCCACTTCCGCAGCCAGGGCAAGGTCAAGATGCCCATCGTCATCCGGATCCCGTTCGGCGGCGGCATCGGTGCGGTCGAGCACCACAGCGAGAGCCCGGAGGCGCAGTTCGCGCACACCCCGGGGCTCAAGGTGGTGGCCTGCTCCAACCCGGTCGACGGCTACTGGATGATCCAGCAGGCCATCAAGTGCGACGACCCCGTCGTCTTCCTCGAGCCGAAGCGGCAGTACCACGCCGACAAGGCCGAGCTCGACGAGACCGTCCAGCCCCAGCCGCTGTTCACCTCGCGGGTCGTCCGCGAGGGCACCGACCTCACCTTGCTGGCCTACGGCCCGATGGTGAAGACGTGCATGGCCTCGGCCGAGGCGGCCGCCGGCGACGGGCAGAGCATCGAGGTCATCGACCTGCGCACGCTCTCCCCGCTCGACCTGGGCCCGGTCTTCGAGTCCGTTCGCAAGACCGGCCGCGCGGTCGTCACCCACGAGGCGCACGTCAACCTCGGCATGGGCTCGGAGGTGGCCGCGCGGATCACCGAGGAGTGCTTCTACTCCCTCGAGGCGCCGGTGCTGCGCGTCGGTGGGTTCGACACCCCGTACCCGCCGAGCCGGATCGAGGAGGAGTGGCTCCCCGACCTGGACCGCGTCCTCGACGCCGTCGACCGTTCCCTCGCCTACTGACACTGCCGGCGGTCGAGCCGTCGAGACCCAGGAGTAACCCGTGAACGAGTACAAGCTGCCCGACGTCGGCGAGGGTCTCACCGAGGCCGAGATCGTCACCTGGAAGGTGAAGGTCGGCGACGTCATCAAGGTCAACGACATCGTGGTCGAGATCGAGACCGCCAAGTCGCTGGTCGAGCTGCCGTCGCCGTACGCCGGCACCATCCAGGCCCTGCTGGTGCCGGAGGGGGAGACCATCCCCGTCGGCACTCCGATCATCAGGATCGGCGAGGCCGGCGAGGCTCCCGGGGAGCCGACTCCCTCCACGGAGTCGGACCCCTACCTCGGCATGGCCGAGAAGGCCGGCGCGCAGGCCAGCGCCCCGCCCGCCGAGATCGACATGTCCAACCCGGCCGCCACCGGCGGTGGCGAGAACCAGACGCTGGTCGGCTACGGCCCGCGCGAGTCCGCTGCCAAGCGCCGGCCCCGTCGCGGTGGCGCCAGCCCGGCCTCCGACGCCGGAGCGGCCGCGCAGCTCCAGCTGCAGGGCGCGTTCGCCCCCGGCGGTGCCGCGTCCGCCGACGTGGTCGAGGCCGAGGAGACCCCGGTGCCGTCCACGCCCGCTGCCCACCTCGACGGTCCGGTCCCGACCCGGGTGCTGGCCAAGCCGCCGGTGCGCAAGCTCGCCAAGGACCTCGGCGTCGACCTGCTCTCGCTGACCCCCTCGGGCCCGCAGGGCACCGTGACCCGCGAGGACGTCCAGGCGGCGGCGGGCTCACCAGCCGCGCCGGCCGGGGGTGCGGCTGCCGTGGCCCCGGTCTCGGCGCCCCGCGCACCGGGCGAGCGGGAGACCCGGGAGCCGATCAAGGGCGTGCGCAAGATGATGGCGCAGGCGATGGTGGACTCCGCGTTCACGTCCCCGCACGTCACCGAGTGGATCACCGTCGACGCGACCCGCACGATGAAGCTCGTCGAGCGGCTCAAGGCGCACCGCGACTTCCGCGACGTGAAGATCTCCCCGCTGCTGATCCTCGCCAAGGCTGCGCTGCTGGCGATGAAGCGGACTCCGGAGATCAACGCGGCCTGGGACGACGCGGCGCAGGAGGTCGTGTTCAAGCACTACGTGAACCTCGGCATCGCCGCGGCCACGCCGCGCGGCCTCGTCGTACCCAACGTCAAGGACGCCGACGCGATGTCGTTGCCCGACCTCGGCCGGGCGATCAACGACCTGACCAAGGTGGCCCGCGACGGCAAGACCCAGCCGGCGGAGATGGCCGGGGGCACGTTCACGATCACGAACGTGGGGGTGTTCGGGGTCGACGCCGGTACGCCGATCATCAACCCGGGCGAGTCCGCCATCTTGTGCTTCGGGGCGGTGCGCAAGCAGCCGTGGGTGACCGGCAACGGCAAGATCAAGGTCCGCGACATCACCACGTTGGCGCTGTCCTTCGACCACCGGCTGATCGACGGCGAGAAGGGGTCCCGGTTCCTCGCCGACGTGGCCGCCGTGCTCGAGGACCCCGCGAACGCGCTGTTGCACTGAGCTGCGGGTGGGGGGCCAATTCTCTGGGGACCCAGTGAATTGGCCCCTTCCCGGTGTGAACTCTCCCCGGGAAGGGGGAGTTCGCCCGGGTATGTGAGGCATGCCGGAACCCGGGGGACGCGGCGTCTCCCCGCATCGGGGATGATGTATGCAACATGAGAGAGTCCGTCCCGTCCCCCGGGTCCGCCGCGCGCCGTGCCTACGACTTCGCCAAGTGGGCGATCCTGTCCGCCGTCTACGAAGCCGGCGACGTGATCACCGAGGGCGGCCTCGCCAACGAGCTCGGCGTGAGCCGTACGCCGGTGCGCGAGGCGCTGCTCCGGCTCGAGGTCGAGGGGCTGGTGCACCTCAGGCCCAAGAAGGGCGCCGTGGTCGCGACGTTCTCGATGCACGACGTCGAGGACGTCCTGGAGGCGCGTGAGCTCGTCGAGATCCACACCGCACCCAAGTCGTACGCCGCCCGCGACCGGCTGCTGCCCCAGGTCGAGGCGGTGCACGCCGAGATGCGGCAGCGTCGCAACGAGCACGACACCGCGGGGTTCACCGACGCGGACCGGCGCTTCCACGAGCTGATCGTCGACGCCGCCGACAACGCCGTGCTGTCCTCGATCTACCGGATGATCCGGGAGCGGCAGACGCTGTTCACCTCGGTCATGATCCGCGGCCGCGTGGACCGCATGGACGAGGCGATCGCCGAGCACGACCGGGTCATCGCCGCGCTCAAGGGGGACGACGCCGACGAGTTCTGCGAGGTCGTGAAGTCGCATCTGCGCTGGTCCGTCCAGCTCGCCCGGGAGTCGCATTGACCGGAGCCGTCGCGGCCGGGCCGCAGGGAGGACGGCGCGCCACGGTCGTGTGGCTCACCGCCGTCGGCGTGTACTTCCTCGCGATCTTCCACCGTTCGTCCCTCGGCGTGGCCGGGCTAGCCGCCACCGAACGCTTCGACATCTCGGCGTCCGAGCTGTCCACGTTCACCGTGCTGCAGCTGCTCGTGTACGCCGGGATGCAGATCCCGGTGGGGGTGCTCATCGACCGGTACGGCCCGCAGCGGCTGCTGTTCACCGGCGCGGTCGTCATGACGTGCGCCCAGCTCGGCTTCGCGCTCACCACGTCGTACGCCGGCGCCGTGGTGGCCCGCGTCTTCGTCGGCATGGGCGACGCGATGGTGTTCATCAGCGTGCTGCGGCTGATCGCGTCGTGGTTCCCGCCGATGCGCAGCCCGGTGCTCACCGCCTGGACGGCGCTGCTCGGCCAGTGCGGCGCCCTGGTCGCCGCCATACCGCTGGCGCGGTCGCTCGAGGACTTCGGCTGGACGGCCACGTTCGCGGCGAGCGCGGCGGTCGGGGTGGTGCTGGGCGTCCTGGTGCTGCTGGTGGTGCGCGACGTACCGCCCGGGGCGCCGCCGTCGCGGACCAGCAAGGACGTGCGCACCGTGGGTCGCGACCTGAAGCTGTCCTGGCGCGACCCCGGCACCCGGCTGGGGCTGTGGTCGCACTTCACCACCCAGTTCGGCGCCAACGTCCTCGGCCTGCTATGGGGCTACCCGTTCTTCGTGCACGGCCAGAACACCGGGACGGCTGCGGCCGGCCTGCTCCTGTCGCTGCTCGTGGTCACGTTCATGGTCGGCGGACCGCTGGTCGGCGGCTTCATCGCGCGGCACCCGTGGCACCGCTCCACGCTGGTGCTGGCGATCATCATCGCCACGATGCTCTCGTGGGCGGCGGTGCTGCTCTGGCCCGGGGACGCGCCGGTGTGGCTGCTCGCCGTCATGGTCGTGTCGACCGGGCTCGGCGGTCCCGGTTCGATGATCGGCTTCGACCTCGCGCGCACGTTCAACCCCGCCGACCGGCTGGGCTCGGCGACCGGAATCGTCAACGTCGGCGGCTTCATGGCGTCCCTGTTGATGATGCTCGCGATCGGCGTGCTGCTCGACGTGCTCACGCCCGGCACCAGCACCGACTACCCCGCCCGGGCGTACACGCTGGCGATGTCGGTGCAGTACGTCGGCTGGACGCTCGGCCTGGTGCTCATCTGGCGGTACCGCCGCCGTGCGCGGGCGCACCTCGAACGGACCCAGCCCGAGACGTTCCGGCACATGACGGGCCGCTGACCCCGGCTTGTCACGCCTCGTCGGTCTCCCGGCGTCGTCGTTCGACGAGCAGCAGGGCTCCGCCCGCGACGCAGGCCAGCCCGAGCCCGGCCAAGGTCCCGGCGCCGGGCTGGGCGCCGGTGTCCGGGAGGTCTCCGGCGGCGTCCAGGATCTGCTCGCCCTTGATCTGCTCGCCCTTGATCTCGGGACAGCCCCCGTCGCCCACCACCGCCACCACGGCCAGCGACGGGTCAACGCATCCGGCGTTCGGCTCGGCGCCGTCCTCGGCGCCGCAGATGTCGGTCTGCTGGTTGGGTCCGACCTGGCTCAGCGTCACCACGAGCCCGAGGTCCGCCCGCTGCCCCATCGCGACCTGCCCCTCCACGTCGTCGAGGTGCAGCGTGACGGCGACCTCCTGGACGCCGCCCGCCGGGATGCGGGGTCCCGAGACGTGGGCCGTGCAGTCCGACCCGGTCCCCCCGGTCAGCGGTACCCCGGAGGTGGCGCCGCCCAGCACAGCACTCACGGCGAGGTGCCGCTCCAGGCCGTTGCGCGCCGGGTGGTGCGGCACGGAGAGGGTGGCCCGCGCCGCCTGCGGTGAGTCGTTCCTGACGTAGAACGTGTCGGTGACCGAGTCCGCCGGGACCATTGCCCCTCCGCCGTCGAACAGCGCGGTGGTCAGGTGGTCCGACCAGGGTCCGGTCGCGCTCCTGCTCACCTTCAGCTTCTGCGGCTCCGCCTGGGAGGGCGAGGACAGCAGCAGCACTGGCGCCAACGTCGCGAGCACCGCGACAGCCGTGGCCGTGGCGATCCGGGACCCTCTCACGACGGCACCTCGAGCCGGCGTCGGCGGCTGTCCAGCGCGCCGGCGGTGACCAGGTACCCGCCGTACGCCAGCAGCCCCCCGGCCGCGATGTTGATCAGCAGACGCAGCGTGCCGCCGGCAGCCCAGGTCGCGGCGTACCCCACGTAGGGCACGGAGTACCACACCGTCCCGCGCACCTGCTCCGGCTTGATCGGCGCCGGGTCGACCGCGCCGTTGGCGTCGCCCTGCGTGACGTACTGGCGGCCCTCGCCGGTCAGCACCACGCTCTTGATCCGGTGCGTGGTCAGGCGCGGGTCGTCGGAGACGGCCTGGAACGTGATCACGTCGCCGATCTGCAGGTTGTCCACGTGCGTCGGCCTGACGATCACCACGTCGCCCGGCTTGTACGTCGGCGTCATCGAACCGGTCAGCACGGTCAGCGGACGAGACCCGGTCGCCTTCGGTACGACGATCAGCGCCAGCCCGCCGAGCACGACCGTGCCGAGCAGCACGACGCTGAGCACCTGGGTGATGAACTGCCGTGCAGTGGTCATGACGCCGAGCACTTCGGTGCCTGGAACTGGATGTTGAAGGTCGACGAGCTGTCCGTCGAGACGCCTGCCGGGTTCGTGGCCCGTACCTTCAGGTCGACGTTGTTGCCGCCGACCTCCGATGGCCTGACGGTCAGCGGAAGCATGCTGCTCGTGATGTTCGCGATCTTCACCTGTCCGTTGTTCACGAGCGCGTAGGTGACGCCAGGCACGGACGTCCACGTGATGGTGGCTGAAACTCCCTTGACCCAGGACACGCACCCCAAGCCGTTCGGGGCGGGGGGCGATGAGACTCCCACGACTGTGAGCGGCACGGTTGTGCTTGCCGCTGACGCCCAGCCCCCTTGCTGACCGTCGGGTCGCACCTGTGCCCCGTCAAACTCGAGCCGCAGCACGCCGGTCGAATCAGGGCTGCCCGTCAAGGCGGCGATCTTGACGCAAACTCCCAGCGATCCACCAGGGGAGGTCGTGCCCAGCGAGGTCGTGAGGTCGCCGTCGGCAGCACTGGGCGCGGGCGCCGAACAGCCGTCCGCCGTCTTCATCCCGACCGACATCGTCAGTTGTGACAACGACAACCCGGGCGTCGGGTCGACGAGGTCGACACCCGCGAAGGTGATGGCCTGGCGAAGGTTCTTGGCCTGAGGGCTGGTGTCGAGGACCGTGGCGTCGAGGATCTTCGGCGATTCCCCCGGGACGGGCGACAGGGTCCCCAACGAAGATGGGCCATCGATCGTGACGGCGTGGCTCATGCTGCCGGAGGCAACGCCGCTGCCCGACATCGTTGCCTGGTCGCGCCACAGGGCATGCGTCGTCCCCGTGGTGGCGCCCCCGACGAGGAGGGCGCCGACCACGGCGACGGCGAGTGGAGTCCTGCGGCTCACGACGAAAGTCCGGCGGGGTGATTGCCGGCGGTCAGCGGGTCTGCGCGATGGTCAGGGTCGACTCCGCGATGGACGCGGTGACGTTCTGGCCGACCTGGCCGTCAGTGGATTGCGGCAGTGTGTACGTGACGACCACCTTCATCGTTCCTGTGCTGAACGGTGCGTCGAAGGCGAAGTTGTTGGACCCGGCAGCGGTCTCGGTCACTTCGGCGTTGTCCGACGTCACGTCGACGTCGACGCCGATGGCGTTGTTGGTCTCGGCGCCAGGAGCGAACGTGACCGTCCCCTCGAGGTTCTTGCCGGTGCCCTTGACGGCGAAGGTCTGAGTCCGCGTGATCGTGTCACCCGGAACCACGAGGTGGTTCGAGTTGTTCGGGTCCCAGTCGTCGGTCCCCTGTGTGCTCAGGTCGTTCCAGTGCACGTCGCCCGCGGCGATGTCGAGCTCACCCGAAGTGACCTTGCTGGCTTCCATGTCGGCGCTGTCGCTCCAGAGCGCGTAGGTGCCGAAGCCCCCCATGAGAAGCACGATGCCGGTCGCGCCGGCAACGGAGCCCTTGATCATCTTGTTCATTCGGATCCCCACCCGTTGTTCGAGCCTCCCCCCGGAGGCACCTGTGTTGGTGGGAGGAACGTAGGAGCGCCGGCCGGTGGTTGAAGGCGAAAGCGCCCAGGAGTGGCCGGTCAGGGACTCAAGGGGTGGCCGAACGGATGAGTTCAGCGTCTAGACCACCAGGCGGAACGGGCCCATCAGGGCTTTCACGGTAAAGATCGGCCGGATCGCGGTGCTTTCGGCACGGATCCGTGCGTCAGCCCAGACCCAGGGCGCGGTAGCGCTGGGCCCGCTCCACCGCAAGCGTGGCCCGGTCCCGGTGCAGCAGCGTCGCGAGCTCGTAGCGCAGCACGTCGCCGAGCCGGCGGCAGAACTCCTCCGGCTCGTCCGCCGCGTCGGGCCGCTCCGCCACGATCCGGTCCACGATCCCGGCCTCGCGCATGTCGAGCGACCGCACCTTCTGCGCCCGCGCCATGTCGGGGGCGTGGTCGAGGTCGCGGTGCACGATGGCGCTCGCGCCCTCCGGCGGCAGCGGGGACAGCCAGCCGTGCTGCGCCGCGATGACCCGGTCGGCCGGCAGCAGCGCGAGCGCCCCACCACCGTTGCCCTCACCTAGCAGCAGGCACAGCGTGGGCGCGGGCAGCGTGACCAGGTCGGCCAGGCATCGCGCGATCTCGCCGGCGAGCCCGCCCTCCTCGGCCTCCACCGAGAGCGCCGCGCCCGGCGTGTCGATGACAGTCATCAGCGGCAGGTCCAGCTCGGCCGCCAGCCGCATCCCGCGCCGCGCCTCGCGCAGCGCCCCCGGTCCGAGCGGGTGCGCCTCGGTCTGCCCGCGCCGGTCCTGGCCCAGGAACACGCACGGCGACCCGCCGAAGCGCGCCAGCGCGATCAGCAGTCCCGGGTCCGACTCTCCCTGCCCTGTGCCGTTGAGCGGGATCACGTCGGTCGCGGCGTACTTCAGCAGCCGTCGTACGCCGGGTCGCTCCGGCCGGCGCGAACGCGTGATCGACTCCCACGTGTCGACGTCGGGGATGTCGTCGACCGGCGGGTTCGCCGGGTCGGGGGAGACGTCGCGCGGGGAGAGCAGCACCGTCAACGCGCGGTCGAGGATGGCCGCGATCTCCTCGGGCGGGACGACCGCGTCGATCAGTCCGTGGGCATAGAGGTTCTCCGAGGTCTGCACGTCGGCGGGGAACGGCCGGTCGTACAACGCCTCGTAGACCCGCGGCCCGAGGAACCCGACCAGCGCCCCCGGCTCCGCGACGGTCACGTGTCCGAGCGAGCCCCACGACGCCATCACGCCGCCGGTGGTGGGATGTCGCAGGTACACGAGGTAGGGCAGCCCGGCCGCCTTGTGCGCCGCGATGGTCTGGCTGATCTTCACCATCTGCACGAACGCGACGACGCCCTCCTGCATCCGGGTGCCGCCCGAGACCGGCGCGGCCAGGAGAGGCAGGCCCTCGGTGGTGGCGCGCTCGATCGCCCGGACCAGACGCTCCGCCGACGCGACGCCGATCGACCCGGCCAGGAACCGGAACTCGCACGCGACCACCGCCACCCGGCGGCCACGCATCAGGCCCTCGCCGGTGACCACGGACTCGTCGAGACCGGTCTTCTCCTGCGCGGCGGCCAGCTCGGCGGCGTACTCCTCCGACATCGGTCCGCGCTCGGGCGGGGTGTCCCAGGACGACCAGGAGCCCTCGTCGAGCACCAGGTCGATGAGCTCGGTGGCGGAGAGCCGGGCGGGCCTCGGATCAGCAGCCATGACGCCACCGGACCATGCGAACCCCCAGGAGTGCGACGGACCCGGCCGTGCCCCGGCCCGCTGGGACAGGGCCGGGGACGGGGGTCCGTGTGGTGATGATCTTGTCATTCCCCGGCCGGGACCGCATCCAACTCGATTCCCGGGAGTTTCTCGACCGGCCCAGACCGGGGCTTGGGTCCCTCAGTCGGAGGACGCCGCCGAGTCGAGCCACGCCCGGACGGCCTCGTCGTGCTCGCCGAGCCGGGGCGGCGGCAGGTGTTGCTCGCGCGCACCGGCGTACCGGTTGTCGTCGAAGCGCAGCGGCGGCCCCGGCAGCTCGACCTTCCCCAACGTCGGGTGCTCGACCTCGACGACCAGTCCCTGCGACCGGGTCTGGTCCCAGGAGTACACGTCGTCGAAGGTGCGCACCTTGCCCGCCGGGATGCCCAGGTCGGCGAGCCGCTGCAGCCAGGACTCGGCGGCATCGGCCGCCAGCGCCGACTCGAGCGTCGCGATGAGCTCGTCGCGGTGACCGACCCGTTCGCGGTTGGAGGCGAACCGCTCGTCGTCGACGCCGAGCAGGCCCGCGAGGGCGCGCCACTGGTTGTCGTTGCCGCAGGCGATCTGGATCGGCGCGTCGGCGGTGTGGAACAGGCCGTACGGGGCGATGGACGGGTGGTGGTTGCCGATGGCGTGCGGCACCTCACCGGCCACGGTCCACCGGGTCCCCTGGAACGCGTGCACGCCGACGATCGACGAGAGCAGGCTCGCCCGCACGACCCGACCGCGGCCGGTGCCGGCGCGCTCGTGCAGCGCGGCGACCACCCCGTAGGCGCCGTACATCCCGGCCAGCAGGTCCCCGATAGGTACGCCGACCCGGGTCGGGTCGTCCGGACCGGGACCGGTGATCGACATCAGCCCCGCCTCGCCCTGGGCGATCTGGTCGTAGCCGGCGCGGCCGCCCTCGGGGCCGTCGTGGCCGAACCCGGTGATCGACAGGATCACCAGCCGGGGGTTGAGCTCGTGCAACCGCTCGACGGAGAACCCGAGCCGGTCGAGCACGCCGGGCCGGAAGTTCTCCATCAGCACGTCTGCCTTGGCGACCAGCCGGGCCAGGAAGTCCTTGCCCTCCTCGGACTTGAGGTCCGCGGTGACCGACTCCTTGTTGCGGTTGCAGGACATGAAGTACGTCGAGACCGGCTCCTCGTCGGGACCGACGAAGGGCGGCCCCCACGACCTGGACTCGTCGCCGCCACCGGGCGACTCCACCTTGATGACGCGCGCCCCGAGGTCGGCGAGCATCATCGCGGCGTGCGGGCCCGCGAGCGCGCGGGTGAGGTCGACGACGACGATGTCGGTCAGCATCACCCCAGACTAGGACGTCCTACGAAGGCGGCGTGGTGGCGCCGTTCAGCCAGGCCTCGAACCAGGGCCGCAGGTCCTGGCCGGTCTTCGCGCTGAGGAAGTCGATGTAGGTGGCGCGGCCGCGGCTGCGGTCCTTGTTCTGAGCCGGCCACTCCGCGAGCGCCGCGTAGAACACGTCGGTGCCGATCTTCGCCCGGAGCTTCTCCATCAGCAGGGCGCCGCCGTAGTGCACGTTGCGCTGGTCGAAGTGCTTCGGGAAGTAGGCACCCGGCGGCCCGTAGATCTCCCGGTAGAAGTCGTCGTTGCGGGAGAACTCCCGCTTCCAGAACTTCCAGCCGTCGAAGTGCTGTGCCACGGAGTACTTCGCCTGCAGGAACGTCGCAACGCTCTCGCCCATCCAGTTGTCACGCCAGTCGTTCGGCGTCACGGAGTTGCCGTACCAGGCATGGGCCAGATGGTGCGCCACCTGCTCGCGCACGTCGGTCTTGCCCTGCCGCCAGTTGTCCCGCGCCAGCGTGATGAGCGTCTGCGACTCCACCGAGCCGAGGCCGGGAGTGACGATGACGCCGGCGCGCTCGAACGGGTACGGGCCCAGGCGCGACTCCAGGAACGCGATCGTCTCGGGTGTCTTCTCCAGCGGCTCGAGGAGGTCCTTGCCGCCCTTCGGCAGCCAGTAGGTGAGCGGCAGGTCGTGCGGGCCGACCTGGGTGTAGCGCTTGTAGGGCCCGATCGCCACGGTCACGGCGTACGACGCCATCGGGCTGGTGTTCACGAAGTGCGTCCTCGTCTGCCCGCCGGACGTCGTCTTCTCCTCCAGCCGTCCGTTGGACACCCCGACGAACTTGTCGGGTACGGCGAGCTTGATGTCGTAGATCGCCTTGTCGGCCGGGTGGTCGTTGACGGGGTACCACGTGAAGGCGCCGAACGGCTTCTGTGTCGTCCACACCTTGCCGCTGTCGGTGGTGTGCCAGCCGACACCGTCGTCGTCGGCGCGGGAGGTGGGTGCCTTCACCGCGCGCGGTTTCCCGGCGTACGACACCTCCACCTGGTACGCCGTGCCCGGCACCACCGGCGCCTTCACCAGGAGGTCCTGTCCCTCGTGGGTGAACTTCGTCGCGGCGCCGTTGACGGTCACCTTGGAGACGACCATCCGCTTGTGCAGGTCCAGCGTGAAGCTCGGCGCCGGCGCCGGCGCCTCCGCCTGCAGGCGCAGCGTCGCGGTGCCCGAGAGCGTGCGCTTGCCCGCCTTCCAGTCGAGGTCGAGGAGGTAGCGGCCGACGTCGATGCCCGGGCTGCCCTTCGACGGGTAGTAGGTGCCCGGCTCCGCAGCACCGGCCGGCGCGGCGAGCACCGCGACGGGTGCGCAGAGGGCGAGCGCGAGGGCGAGGGCGGCGGGCTTCCGAGGCACGCGAGGAGTGTAGGTGCGTGAGCGCCCCGCGCCGCGGACCCGCGCCCGGCAGCGGCTCAGCGGCGGCGCTGGTCGCTGATCCGCACCGCCTTGCCGAGCGAGCGCTGCAGCGAGTCCGGGGCCAGCACCTCCACGGCGGCGGTGATCCCGATCCGGTGCTTGACCTTGCCGGCCAGCTCCCTGCTGAGCGCCGACCGGTCGGGCGGTGCCACGGATGCGTGCGCTTCCACCTGGACGGTCAGCTCGTCCAGGTTCCCGGGCCGGGTGAGGACGCACAGGTAGTGCGGGGTGAGCCCCTCGATCTCGAGCACCAGCTCCTCGATCTGGGTGGGGAAGACGTTCACGCCTCGCACGATCATCATGTCGTCGGTGCGGCCGGTGACCTTCTGCATCCGGCGGAAGGCGGGGTACGCCGTGCCGGGGAGCAGGCGGGTGAGGTCGCGGGTGCGGTAGCGGACGACCGGCATGGCCCGCTTGGTCAGCGACGTGAAGACGAGCTCGCCGTCGCTTCCCGCGGGCAGCACCTCGCCGGTCCCAGGGTCGACGATCTCCGGATAGAAATGGTCTTCCCAGACGGTGAGGCCGTCCTGGCTGTCGCCATATTCCTGGGCGACTCCGGGGCCCATGACTTCGGACAGGCCGTAAATATCGACGGCGCGGATCGCGAAGGCCTGCTCGATCTCCGCGCGCATCGCCTCGGTCCAGGGCTCCGCCCCGAAGATGCCGATCCGAAGCGACGTCGCGGCGGGATCCAGGCCG
>NZ_DASSCL010000116.1:0-36473 GCF_035697785.1 Nocardioides sp. | reverse complement strand
GACTACGCCAACCACATCGACAAGTGGGCGTTCACCGTCCCGTTCGTCTGCGGCGCGACCAACCTGGGCGAGGCGCTCCGCCGGATCACCGAGGGCGCGGCGATGATCCGCTCCAAGGGCGAGGCCGGCACCGGTGACGTCTCCAACGCGGTCACCCACATGCGCACCATCCGGGCCGAGATCCGGCGGCTGCAGAGCCTGGCCGAGGAAGAGCTGTACGTCGCCGCCAAGGAGCTGCAGGCGCCGTACTTCCTGGTCAAGGAGGTCGCCGAGACCGGCAAGCTCCCGGTGGTGCTGTTCACCGCCGGCGGCATCGCGACCCCGGCTGACGCGGCGATGATGATGCAGCTCGGAGCCGAGGGTGTGTTCGTCGGCTCCGGCATCTTCAAGTCCGGCAACCCTGCCCAGCGAGCCGAGGCGATCGTCAAGGCCACCACGTTCTTCGACGACCCCGAGATGGTCGCCAAGGTCTCCCGCGGCCTCGGCGAGGCCATGGTCGGGATCAACGTCGAGGAGATCCCGCAGCCCCACCGTCTCGCCGAGCGCGGCTGGTGAGGCGTCTTGCCTGACCAGGCGCTGGCCGAGCAGCACGTCCGCGAGTTCGCGCGGGCGTGCGTGCGCGCGGGCCTGCTCGACGACGACGCGCTCGCCGACGAGGTCGAGCAGGCGATCGTGACGGAGCTGCCCGACCGCGCGGACGAGGCCGGGTCCCTGGCTGCTGCCTGGATCGACGGAGCCCGCGAGGAGCTGCGTGTCGACCAGGAGAGCTGGCCCGAGGCCACCGACTACGAGCGCCTGCAGACCGCGTTCGCCGAGATCGAGCTGGCCGACGTCGTCGTGCTGCAGGGTGTCGACGACCACTGGGCGGCCAAGGCCGTGCTCGACGAGCGGACCGCGGCCGGCACGACCCCGCGCGGCGTCGCCTGGTTCACCGCGTCGGACGTCTGGCACGCGGTCGACGAGGGCATGCTCGAGGTGAACCTCTGGCACGGCTCGACCGCCAACGCGGCCCCGGGCGACCCGCTGCTCGACGACGTGCTCGGGGTCCTCGAGAAGCACGGCCTCAGCGCGCACTTCGACGAGGGCCGCATCGAGGTCGACGCGCACTGGCACCGACGGATCGCGCCATGAGCCACGCGACCGCCCCGTTGATCGGGGTGCTCGCGCTGCAGGGCGACGTCCGCGAGCACCGGGCGATGCTCGAGCGGGCCGGCGCCGAGACGCTGGCGGTACGCCGCCCGGAGGAGGTGGCCAGGGTCGACGGGATCGTCATCCCCGGCGGCGAGTCCACCACCATCTCCAAGCTCGCCCGCGCGTTCGGTGTGCTCGACCCGCTCCGTGAGGCGCTGCACGCCGGGCTTCCCGGTTTCGGCACGTGCGCCGGGATGATCATGCTGGCCGAGCACATCGAGGCCGGGATCGCCGGCCAGGAGACCTTCGGCGGTCTCGACGTCGTCGTACGCCGCAACGCGTTCGGCCGCCAGGTCGACTCCTTCGAGGCCGACCTCGAGGTGACCGGCTTCGACTCCCCCTTCCACGCGATGTTCATCCGGGCGCCGTGGGTCGAGAAGGTCGGCCAGTCCGTCGAGGTGGTGGCCCGGGTGTCGGTCGTGCACCACGGCGAGCGCCCCCATGCCGCCGCCGACGCCGTGGGTAGGATCGTCGCGGTCCGACAGGGGAGCCTGCTCGCCACGTCGTTCCATCCCGAGATCACCGGCGACCCCCGGATCCACGCGATGTTCGTGGACATGGTCCGTGAAAGCGGTGGTTGAGCCCGTCGAAACCGACGCGGCGAACCGAGTCGAAAGTAGGGTCCTGCTCCATGTCCGGCCACTCCAAATGGGCGACCACCAAGCACAAGAAGGCCGTGATCGACGCTCGGCGCGGCAAGCTCTTCGCCAAGCTGATCAAGAACATCGAGGTCGCGGCCCGTCAGGGCGGCGGTGACCCGGCCGGCAACCCGACGCTGTACGACGCGATCCAGAAGGCCAAGAAGTCCTCGGTACCCAACGACAACATCGACCGCGCGGTCAAGCGCGGATCGGGTGCCGAGGCGGGCGGAGCCGACTACCAGACGATCATGTACGAGGGCTACGGCCCCAACGGGGTGGCCTTCCTCATCGAGTGCCTCACCGACAACAGGAACCGCGCCGCCATGGAGGTCCGCACCGCCATGACCCGTAACGGCGGCTCGCTCGCCGACCCGGGCTCCGTGTCGTACCTGTTCAACCGCAAGGGCGTCGTGATCGTGCCGCAGGAGCAGGACTCGAAGTCCGTCGACGAGGACGCCGTCCTCGAGGCGACACTCGACGCGGGCGCCGAGGAGGTCAACGACCTCGGCGAGGCGTTCGAGGTGATAAGCGAGGCGACCGACCTGGTCGCGGTCCGCACCGCCCTGCAGGCGGCCGGCCTCGACTACGACTCCGCGGAGGCGTCGTTCCTGCCGTCGATGAACATCGAGCTGGAGGACCAGAAGTCCGCTGGCGCCGTGCTCCGTTTGGTGGAGGCGCTCGAGGACCTCGACGACGTGCAGAACGTCTTCGGCAACTTCGACGTCAGCGACGAGATCCTCGAGTCGCTGGACGCCTGACGGCAACCGTCAGCTATCGAGTCCGTCGCGACCCGAGGGGTCACTTGGTCCGCGACACGCCGTCGAGGGGACTGAAGTTCTGACTCCTCGGCGTCTACGTTGGTCCGAACAGGTGTTCGGACGGCCGACGAGAGGCGGGTGGGGCGGATGCGCGTGCTCGGCATCGACCCGGGCCTGACCCGCTGCGGCATCGGTGTCGTCGACGGCTCGGTCGGCCGGCCGCTCAGCCTGGTCGACGTCGGCGTCGTGCGCACCTCCGCCGACGAGCCGGTGGCCCAGCGCCTGCGCCTCCTCGAGGTCGGCATCGAGGAGTGGCTCGAACGGCACCGCCCCGACGCGGTGGCCGTCGAGCGGGTGTTCAGCCAGCACAACGTCCGCACCGTGATGGGCACCGCCCAGGCCAGTGGCGTCGCGCTGGTGGCCGCCGCCCGCCGTGGGCTGCCGGTCGCCCTGCACACCCCCAGCGAGGTCAAGGCCGCGGTCAGCGGCAGCGGCCGGGCCGACAAGGCCCAGGTCGGGCTGATGGTGACTCGGCTGCTGCGGCTCACCGAGGCCCCTAGACCCGCCGACGCCGCCGACGCCCTCGCCCTGGCGATCTGCCACATCTGGCGCGGCGGCGCGCAGTCCCGTATCGACGAGGCCCTGGCTAGGAGCCGTTCATGATCGCGTTCGTCAGCGGCGACGTCGCCGCCGTCACCCTCACTTCCGCCGTCATCCAGGTCGGCGGCGTCGGTCTCGAGCTGCACTGCGCGCCGCACACCCTGGCCACGCTGCGGGTGGGGGAGCGCGCCACCCTGCCGACGAGCATGGTGGTGCGCGAGGAGTCGCTGACCCTGTTCGGCTTCGTCGACGACGACGAGAAGTCCGTCTTCGAGCTGCTCCAGACGGCCAGCGGCGTCGGCCCGAAGCTGGCGCAGGCGATGCTGGCCGTGCACCGGCCCGACGAGCTGCGCCGGGCGCTCACGACCGAGGACGTCAAGACGCTCACCACGGTGCCCGGCATAGGGCAGAAGGGCGCCCAGCGGATCATCCTCGAGCTCAAGGACCGGATCGGCCCACCGAGCGGCGGTGCGGCCCCGCGCACCACCGCCCCATCCACGGGCGGCGAGGCCTGGCGCGGCCAGGTGCACGCCGGGCTGGTCGGCCTCGGCTGGTCGGCGAAGGAGGCTGACAAGGCAGTGGAGGCCGTGACCCCGCAGGCCGACGAGATGGTCTCGACCGGCTCCGTGGACGTCGCGGCACTGCTCCGCTCCGCGCTGCGCTCACTGAGCAAGGCCTGACATGGACCACGAGACCGAGCTCCAGGCCGCCGAGGCGGCGTACGTCGACTCCCGGGCGCTGGTCGACGGCGAGATCCGGGCCGACGAGGCCGACGAGCGTGCCGTGGAGGCGGCGCTGCGACCGCGCACGCTCGACGAAGTCATCGGACAGGAGCGGGTCCGCGAGCAGCTCGCCCTCGTCCTCGAGGCGGCGCGCGGCCGTGGTCGCGCGCCCGACCACGTGCTGCTGTCGGGCCCGCCGGGCCTCGGCAAGACCACGCTGGCGATGATCATCGCCGCGGAGATGCAGAGCCCGCTTCGGCTCACCTCCGGCCCCGCGATCACGCACGCCGGCGACCTCGCCGCGATCCTGTCCGGCATGAACGACGGCGACGTGCTGTTCGTCGACGAGATCCACCGCATGTCGCGGCCGGCCGAGGAGATGCTCTACATGGCGATGGAGGACTTCCGGGTCGACGTCGTCATCGGGAAGGGTCCGGGTGCCACCGCCATCCCCCTGGAGATCCCGCCGTTCACGCTGGTCGGCGCCACCACCCGGGCGGGGCTGCTCCCCGGGCCGCTGCGGGACCGGTTCGGGTTCACCGCCCACCTGGAGTACTACGAGCCGGCCGAGCTCGACCAGATCGTCCGCCGCTCGGCCGGCCTGCTCGACGTGCACCTCACCGACGAGGGAGCCGGCGAGATCGCCTCGCGGTCCCGCGGCACCCCGCGCATCGCCAACCGGTTGCTGCGCCGGGTGCGCGACTTCGCCCAGGTCCGCGCCGACGGGGTGGTGACGCTCGACATCGCACACCGGGCGCTCGACCTCTACGAGGTCGACCAGTCCGGCCTCGACCGGCTCGACCGTGCGGTGCTCGACGCGTTGTGCCGTCGCTTCGGCGGCGGACCAGTGGGCGTCAGCACGCTCGCAGTCGCGGTGGGGGAGGAGCGCGAGACGGTCGAGGAGGTGGCCGAGCCGTTCCTCGTCCGGTCCGGCTTCCTGGCGCGGACGCCGCGCGGCCGGGTGGCGACACCGCTCGCCTGGACCCATCTCGGGCTGACGCCACCCGCACCCTCGTCGTACGCCGCCGACCTGCCGCTCTTCGACGAGGCGGCGGACTGAGACGGGATCGTGACCGGCGGGTTCGCTCCCATTTCGGTGCGGTCGCACCGAGACAGTTAGACTCCATCGTTGGCCCGGGCCGTGAGCCCCGGTGCCCCGGGTCGTCGTCGGCGGCCTCACCATGCCCACTGGCTAGGAGTTACCTGTGAATGGTTGGGAGTCCATCCTCCCGTTCGTCCTGATTGTCGTCGTCTTCTGGTTCCTGGTCGTGCGTCCTTCGCGCAACCAGCAGAAGCGGCTCGCGGCCACGCAGTCCAGCGTCGCCGTCGGCAGCCAGGTGATGCTCGGTTCGGGCATCTACGGGACGGTCGCCGGTGTCGGCGAGGAGACCTTCGACGTCGAGATCGCCCCGGGCACCACGATGAAGGTGGCCAAGGCCGCGGTCGTGCGGGTCATCGAGCCCACCGAGTCCACCCAGAGCCCGGCGAGCCCGACGGACGACACGTCCGCCAGCGACCAGGACCACTAGTCAGCGCCGGGCCCGCGCCCGCAGCACCAAGGAGCACACAGCAGTGGCCAAGAACGCGTCCCGTCCGGCGCGCCGGCTGATCATCTTCGCCGTTCTCATCGCGGCGATGTTCGGCGGCGTGGCGATCGGCGGCCAGTGGAAGCCCAAGCTCGGCCTGGACCTGCAGGGCGGCACCCGGATCACTCTGGAGGCCAGCACGCAGACCGGCGAGGACATCACCCCTGAGAAGCTCGAGGAGGCCCGCAGCATCATCGACCAGCGGGTCAACGGTCAGGGCGTCGCGGAGGCCGAGGTCGCCGTGCAGGGCGACCGCAACATCGTGGTCGAGATCCCCGGTGACAACCGGCGCGACCTGGTCGACGACGTGCAGCAGACCGCCCAGCTGCGGTTCCGGCTGGTGGCGGCGGTGGCTCCGGGCCGGCCCAGCGCGCAGCCGGCTCCCAACGAGCAGCCCAGCGAGCAGCCCAGCGAGCAGCCCAGCGAACAGCCCGGCGAGGACCCGTCCGCGCAGCCGGATGACGAGCCGAGCGACGAGCCCTCCGCCTCCCCGCGTGGTCGCGCGCTCTCCGGCGGCCTCGTCGCCGCGGACGAGACCGGCAACAACAACGGCAACAACGGCGGGGGCGGCAACAACGACGGCGGCCAGGGCGACCAGGGTGGTGGCCAGGGCGACGCCCAGGAGACCCCTCCGGCCGACCCGAACGCCCCGACGGGCGGCCTGCCCGGCACCACGCCCGAGGGCGCCCCGGTCGACCAGCCGCTGCGGTGGCAGGTCAACCCCGGCGACGAGTGGTTGCAGCGCTTCGCCGAGTTCACCTGCCCCGAGCCGGGCCAGCCGGCCAACCGCGTGATCGACAACCGCGACCAGCCGCTGGTCACCTGCGACGAGGACGGCAACAAGTACCTCCTGTCGGCGTCGATGATCCAGGGCACCCAGCTGACCCGGGCCGAGGCGGGCATCCCGCAGGGCCAGGTGCAGTGGGCCGTCGACCTGACCTTCGACAAGACCGCGCGGGAGACCTTCGCCGAGGTCACCCGCGAGATCGTCAACGCCACCAGCCCGATCACCGGGCAGCAGAAGCAGTTCGCGATCGTGCTCGACGGCCAGGTGCTCAGCGCCCCGGTCGTCAACGGCGTGATTCCCAACGGTCAGGCGCAGATCACCGGCGACTTCAACCAGGAGTCCGCTCAGTCGCTGGCCAACAGCCTCAAGTACGGCGCGCTGCCGTTGACGTTCACCGCCCCCGTCGTCAGCGAGGAAGGGCCTACCCTCGCCGCCGACCAGCTCAGCGCCGGACTGTGGGCCGGCGCCATCGGGCTGGGGCTGGTCCTCATCTACTGCATGTTCTACTACCGCGGCCTCGGCATCGTCGTGGTCGCGTCCCTCGGGATCGCCGCGGTGGTGACCTACGGGGTCGTGCTGGCGATGAGCCAGGCGGTCAACTTCACGCTCACCCTGCCCGGCATCGCCGGTCTGATCGTGGGCGTCGGCATCACCGCCGACTCGTTCATCGTCTACTTCGAGCGGATCCGCGACGAGATGCGTGACGGCAAGTCGATGCGGGTGGCCGTCGAGGTGGGCTGGGTGCGTGCCCGGGCCACCACTCTCGCCGCCGACGCGGTCTCGTTGCTGGCCGCCGTCGTGCTCTACATCTTCGCCATCGGCGTCGTGAAGGGCTTCGCGTTCGCGCTCGGCATCAGCACGATCATCGACGTCGCGGTGTTCTTCATGTTCACCAAGCCGATGGTGTCGTGGCTGTCCCGCTTCACCTTCTTCAACTCCGGCCACAAGTACTCCGGGCTGTCCCCGGAGGCGATCGGCATCGACAGCATCGCCGGTGGGCCCCGTCCGTCGGTTGCAGGGGGTAACGCCTGATGAGCAAGATGTCCCGTCTCGGCCAGCACCTGTACGACGGCACGGTCTCGATCGACTTCGTCGGTCGGCGGCTGCTCTGGTACGCCATCTCGGCGGTCATCGTCGCCATCGCGATGTTCGGCCTGCTCGGAAAGGGCCTCAACCTCGGCATCGAGTTCGAGGGCGGCGTGGAGTACCGCGTCTCGATGCCCGCCGGACAGGCGGACCAGGAGACCGTCGAGGAGATCCGCGAGGCCGTGGCCCAGACGGCCGAGGACGAGGGGATCGAGGCGGCGAGTTCCCCCATCGTCAACACCTCGGGTGACAACAACATCCGGGTGCAGACCGAGCCGCTCACCAACGACGAGGCGACCACGATCTCGGAGGCGATCCAGGAGGCCGCCGGCGTCGGCGAGGACGACATCAGCCAGGCCGCGATCGGTGCGACCTGGGGTCAGCAGGTCGCAGATCGTGCGCTGCTCGGCCTCGGCGTGTTCCTCGTCCTCGTGGTGCTGTTCATCTGGGCCTACTTCCGAGAGTGGAAGATGTCGGTCGGCGCGCTCGTGGCGCTCGCGCACGACGTGATCATCACCGTCGGGATCTACGCGCTCTCCGGCTTCGAGGTCACGCCCGCAACGGTCACCGGCATCCTGACCATCCTCGGCTTCTCTCTCTACGACACGGTCGTCGTCTTCGACAAGGTGCGGGAGAACACCCGCAACCTGGCCCGCACCCACCAGACCTACGGGCAGGCGGCCAACCTGGCCGTCAACCAGACGCTGGTCCGGTCGATCAACACCTCGATCGTCGCGCTGCTGCCGGTCGGCGCGCTGCTGTACGTCGGCGTGGTCACGCTCGGCTCGGGTGCCCTGAAGGACCTGGCTCTCGCGCTGTTCGTCGGGATGGCCGCCGGGCTGTACTCCTCGGTGTTCATCGCGACGCCACTTGTCGTGCAGCTCAAGGAGATGGAGCCGGGCGTCAAGGCCGGCGACGCCCGGGCGCTCCGGCACTCCAAGCGCCAGGAGGCAGACCGGTTCGCCAACGTCCCGGCCTTCACCGAGGACATGCCGGTCTACGACGAGTCCGCCGAGCCGCGCGACGTTCCGGAGACCGACGAGGAGCCGGAGCGCGGCCCGGTCGGGGTCACGACCCCGGACCGCAGCCGCTACACCGCAGGCGAGCGGCCCGCCGGCCGCCCGGTGGCACCATCGGCGGCCGCCAAGCGGGCCCAGCCGGAGCGCAAGCCCCGGTCGCAGCGCGGCAAGAAGTGACCGACGACCTCGAGCGGACGCTCGACGCGCTGATCCGCGACGTACCGGACTTCCCGCAGCCGGGTGTGGTGTTCAAGGACATCACCCCGCTGCTGGCCGACCACGACGGCTTCTCGGCGGTGGTCGAGGCCCTCGCAGACGCGGGACGCGACCCAGCCGGCAACGTCGTCGTCGACAAGGTGGTCGGCATGGAGGCGCGGGGCTTCATCCTCGCCGCACCGGTCGCGCTGGCGCTGCGCACCGGCTTCGTACCGGTGCGCAAAGCTGGGAAGCTGCCCGGCTCGACGCACGCCGTCTCCTATGCGCTGGAGTACGGCGAGGCCACCCTGGAGGTGCATCAGGACGCGATCTCCGCGGGTGACCGGGTGCTGCTCGTCGACGACGTGCTCGCCACCGGCGGCACGGCGGCGGCGACCCGCGAGCTGGTCGAGCAGTCCGGCGGCGAGGTGGTCGGGTTCGCGGTGCTCATCGAGCTCGGTTTCCTCGACGGCAGGTCCGCCTTGGACGGCCTGCCTCTCCACGTCATCAAGGCCGTCTGAGCCGCAGTCGCCCAGCCACTAGACTTGAGTTTGGTGGTGATGGGCTTGGAGGGCAGCTGAGATGGCGGACAAGAGCGTGGTCAACACGCCCGTCGACGCGCCCGAGACCGAGCCGGCAGCACCCACCGGCCCGCCGTCGGGTCGCAGGATGCGCGCGCGGCTGGCCCGGATGGCCACGAAGAGCCAGCCCGGCAATCCCGTTCTGGAGCCGCTGTTCCGTGCGGTGAAGGCCAGCCACCCCAAGGCCGACCTGGCCCTGCTGGAGCAGGCCTACCTCACCGCTGAGCGACACCACGCGACCCAGACCCGCAAGAGCGGCGACCCCTACATCACGCACCCGCTCGCGGTCGCCACGATCCTGGCCGACATCGGCATGACGGAGCCCACGCTGGTCGCGGCGCTGCTCCACGACACGGTCGAGGACACGCCGTACACCCTCGACCAGCTCCGCACCGACTTCGGTGACGAGGTCGCCCTCCTCGTCGACGGCGTGACCAAGCTCGACAAGGTCAAGTACGGCGACTCCGCGCAGGCCGAGACGATCCGCAAGATGATCGTGGCGATGAGCCGCGACATCCGCGTGCTCGTCATCAAGCTCGCCGACCGGCTGCACAACATGCGCACCCTGCGCTACCTCAAGCAGGAGAAGCAGGAGCGGATCGCCCGCGAGACGCTCGAGATCTTCGCGCCGCTGGCCCACCGGCTCGGCATGAACACCCTCAAGTGGGAGCTCGAGGACCTCGCGTTCGCGACGCTGCACCCGAAGATGTACGACGAGATCGTCCGCCTCGTCGCCGAGCGCGCGCCCTCCCGCGACCAGTTCCTGGCCCAGGTCATCGAGCAGGTCGAGAGCGACCTCCGCGACGCCAAGATCAAGGCGCTCGTCACCGGCCGCCCGAAGCACTACTACTCGATCTACCAGAAGATGATCGTGCGGGGCCGTGACTTCTCCGACATCTACGACCTGGTCGGGATCCGCATCCTCGTCGACACCGACCGCGACTGCTACGGCGTGCTCGGCGTGCTCCACAACCGCTGGAACCCGGTGACGGGGCGGTTCAAGGACTACGTCGCGATGCCGAAGTTCAACATGTACCAGTCCCTGCACACGACCGTGATCGGCATCCAGGGCAAGCCCGTCGAGCTCCAGATCCGGACCTTCGCCATGCACCGTCGCGCGGAGTACGGCGTCGCGGCGCACTGGAAGTACAAGGAGAGCTTCGCGGCGGGCCCCGACGCCAAGGCCGACACGAGCGGCGACGCCGACATGGCCTGGGTGCGTCAGCTCCTCGACTGGCAGCAGGAGACCGAGGACCCGGGGGAGTTCCTCGAGTCGCTGCGCTTCGAGATCAACTCGGCCGAGGTCTACGTGTTCACCCCGCGCGGCGACGTGGTGGCGCTGCCCACGGGCTCGACCGCGGTCGACTTCGCCTACGCGATCCACACCGAGGTGGGGCACCGCACCATCGGCGCGCGGGTCAACGGGCGCCTGGTGCCGTTGGAGTCCACGCTCGACAACGGCGACGTCGTCGAGGTGTTCACGTCCAAGGCGCCGACCGCCGGCCCGAGCCGCGACTGGCTGGGCTTCGTCAAGTCCCCTCGGGCCCGCAACAAGATCCGGCAGTGGTTCACCAAGGAGCGTCGCGAGGAAGCCATCGAGCAGGGCAAGGACCAGATCGCCCGGCTGATGCGCAAAGAGGGGGCGCCGCTCAAGCGGGTGCTCACCCACGAGACGCTTGCCACCGTCGCGACCGAGATGCGGCTCGCCGACGTCTCGGCGCTGTACGCCGCGGTCGGTGAGGGCAACATCGGCGCCCAGACCGTCGTACGCCGCGTCCTCGACCTGCACGGCGGTGAGGAGGGTGCGGCCGAGGACCTCGCCGAGGCCGTGCAGATCACCGAGGCCGGGCGGTCCCGCCGGCAGGCCGGCGGCGACGCCGGTGTCATCGTCAAGGGGATCTCCGACGTCTGGGTCAAGCTCGCCAAGTGCTGCACGCCGGTCCCGGGCGACCAGATCCTCGGGTTCGTGACCCGCGGTGCCGGCGTGTCGATCCACCGTTCCGACTGCACCAACGCGGCGAGCCTCAACTCCCAGCCGGAGCGCCTGGTCGAGGTGGAGTGGGCGCCGACCGCCCAGTCGCTGTTCCTGGTGAACATCCAGGTGGAGGCCCTCGACCGGGCCCGGCTGCTGTCGGACATCACGAAGGTGCTCTCCGACATGCACGTGAACATCCTGTCGGCGTCACTGTCGACGACCCGCGACCGGATCGCGAAGAGCCGGTTCACCTTCGAGATGGCCGACCCCAAGCACCTCGGCCACGTCCTCAAGGCCGTGCGCTCCGTCGACGGCGTCTTCGACGCCTACCGCGTCACCCAGTAGTCCGCCGCCCGATCCGTTGAGACGCGCTCCGCGGGGACGTGAGACGCGCTCCGCGGGACGCGAGAAGCGGCCTGCGGGGAACCGACTGTTCCCCGCGCGCGTCTCAAGTCCTCGTCCCGCGCGTCTCCACACCCCACGAGGCGCGTCTCAACATGCTCCAAGGCGCGTCTCGACGGGGTGGTGGATCAGCCGGAGAACTCCTCGAGGGCCTTGTGCGCCTCGGCGAGCCAGGCCTTGCGGGCCTCGAGGGCGGAGGCGTGCTCGGCGGCCTTCTGGTCGTTGCCGGCCGCGACGGCCTTGTCGTGCTTGGCCTGGAGGTCGGCGATGGAGGACTCCAGCTGGGCCACCGTATCGGCCGCCCGCGCCCGGGCCTCGGGGTTCGAGCGGCGCCACTCGTCGTCCTCGACGCCGCGGATCGCCTGCTCCACCTTGCGGATCCGGCCCTCCAGCTCCTTCATGCGTTCGCGGGGCACCTTGCCCGCGGCGTCCCAGCGCTCGGCGATGTCGCGGAAGGCCTCGCGGGCGGCGCGGACGTCGGTCACGGGGAGCAGCTTCTCGGCCTCGACGAGGAGAGCCTCTTTCCTCTCCGCGTTTGCCGTGAACTCACGGTCGAGCTCGGCGTTGGCGCTGTCGCGGGCACCGAAGAACTGGTCCTGGGCGGCGCGGAACCTCTTCCACAGCTGGTCGTCGACGCCGCGCGGGGCCGGCCCGGCGGCCTTCCACTGCCGCATCAGGTCGCGGTACCTGCCGGCCGTCGGTCCCCAGTCTGTGGAGCCGGCCAGCGCCTCTGCCTCGACGACGAGCTTCTCCTTGACCACCCGCGCGCTCTCACGCTTCTCGTTGAGCTCGCCGAAGTGCGCCTTCCGGCGGCGGGTGTACGTCGTGCGGGCGGTCGAGAAGCGTCGCCACAGCGCGTCGTCGACAGGCTTCTCGAGCCGGGGGAGCGCCTTCCACTCGTCCAGCAGCTCGCGCATCCGGTTGGCCCCGTTGCGCCAGTCGGTGCCCTCCGAGAGCCGCTCGGCCTCGGTGGCGATGCGCTCCTTCTCACCCCGGGCCCGCTCGAGCTTGCGGGCCCGCTCGGCCTTCCGCTTCTCCCGCTGGGCCTCGATCGTGGCGCCGAGTGCGTCCAGGCGCGCGTCGAGACCGGCCAGGTCGCCGACGGCCTGCGCCTCGCTGAGGGTGGCGTGCACCTGCTTCACCGATGCGGTGGCCTCGTCGGGGCCGAGCGCGCCGGCCTTGACCCTCTGCTCGAGCAGCTCGACCTCGAAGGCGAGGTCGTCGTAGCGCTTGGTGAAGAACGCCAGCGCCTCCTCGGGCGTCGCGTCGGGCATCTGCCCCACGGGCCGCTCACCATCGGCGGTCCGCACGAAGACGGTGCCGTCCTCGGCGACGCGTCCCCACTCGCTGGCGGGCGGACCGGCTGGGGGACTGGTGGGTGGACGCGCCTCGCCCTCGTCCTCGCGGGGGGTCGGCTGCTCGGGCACGGGACTGGTCACCGGGTCACCTCGTCCATCGTCGGGACGGCCGCCACGTGGGTCGCGCCCACGCCTGCTGCCGCCGTTCCATCGCGGTCCGCGTCATGGGTCACGATCCAGAGCACCAGCCCGACCACGGCGACCAGCACCGCGAGGGTCGCCAGCACGACGCGGCGGCGCCGGCGTCGGGCTTCGCGGGCGGCGAGCCGGGCAGCGCGCCGTTCGGCGCCGGCCTGCGCGAGCCGCCGGCGGCGCTTCTTCTTCGAGACCACGCACGGGAGTCTAGGGCCTGACTGCCGGGCGTCGTGGGCCTGCATGCGGATATGGGTTCGCTGCGGTCGTGGGCCCGTCGGTAGGCTTCATGGGTCGTTCCCGCCATCCTCCGTCCCCGTCGAACCAGGAGCTTCCCGTGCTGATCGCTGGCTTCCCTGCCGGTCCGTGGGGCACGAACTGCTACGTCGTCGCGACGGGTGCCGGCGCCGAGTGCGTCGTGGTCGATCCCGGCAAGGACGCGGCCCAGGGTGTCGCCGACGTGGTCCGCGAGCACCGGCTCAAGCCGGTGTCGATCCTGGTCACCCACGGACACATCGACCACATGTGGTGCGTCGCACCGGTGGCCGGCAGCTACGACGCCACCGCATGGATCCACCCCGACGACCGGCACCTGCTCAGTGACCCGATGGCCGGGATCTCCCCGGAGACGGCGGGGATGCTCCTGGGCGGCAGCTACGAATTCGCGGAGCCGGACGACGTCGCCGAGCTCGCCGACCGGCAGACGCTCGAGCTGGCGGGGGTCGAGTTCACCGTCGACCACACCCCGGGACACACCCCCGGGTCGGTCACCTTCCGGACGCCGTACGACGTCTCGACGGGCTCGACCACCGACGTCTCCCAGGTGATGTTCTCCGGGGACCTGCTGTTCGCCGGCTCGATCGGACGCACCGACCTGCCCGGCGGCGACCACCCGACGATGCTGCGCAGCCTCCGCGACCGGGTGCTCACGCTCCCCGACGACATCGCGGTCCTGCCCGGGCACGGCGAGCAGACCAGCATCGGTCGCGAGCGCGCCACGAACCCCTTCCTGCTCGAGCTGATCCGCCAGGCCGACACCGTGGAGAGCTCGACCCCAGCACCGAACCGAGGGCTATGAACGACAAGATCGCCGCGCCGAAGGGTGTGCCGGAGTACCTGCCACCCGACTCGGCGGCCTTCCTCGCCATCCGGGAGGCCCTCACGCGTCCCGCGGTGCTCGCCGGCTACGGCTACATCGAGCTGCCCGTGTTCGAGGAGACGGCGCTCTTCGTCCGCGGCGTGGGTGAGTCGACCGACGTGGTGAGCAAGGAGATGTACACCTTCGAGGACCGGGGTGGGCGCTCGCTCACCCTGCGCCCCGAGGGCACCGCCGGTGTGATCCGGTCGGTCATCGAGCACGGCCTCGACCGCGGCCAGCTGCCCGTCAAGCTCTGGTACGCCGGCCCGTTCTTCCGCGCCGAGCGTCCGCAGCACGGGCGCTACCGGCAGCTTCAGCAGTTCGGTATCGAGGCCATCGGCAGCGACGACCCCGCCCTCGACGCGGAGGTCATCGCGATCGCCGACGACGGCTACCGCGCGCTGGGGCTCACCGGCTACCGGCTCGAGCTGACCTCGCTCGGCTGCGCAGGGTGCCGCCCGGCGTACCGCGAGAAGCTGACCGCCTTCCTGGCCGACCTCGACCTCGACGAGGCCACCCAGGAACGGGCCCGGGTCAACCCGCTGCGGGTGCTCGACGACAAGCGCGAGCAGGTCAGGGCGCAGCTCACCGACGCCCCACTCATGCTCGACAACCTCTGCGACGAGTGCGCGACCCACTTCGCCGCCGTGCGCACCCTGCTCGAGGGCCTCGACGTGAAGTACGAGATCAACGCGCGGATGGTGCGCGGGCTCGACTACTACACCCGCACCACGTTCGAGTTCGTGCACGACGGGCTCGGTGCGCAGTCGGGCATCGGCGGCGGCGGACGCTACGACGGCCTCATGGAGTCGCTCGGTGGCCAGCCGCTGAGCGGCATCGGCTTCGGGCTGGGTGTGGACCGCACGTTCCTGGCCTGCCGGGCCGAGGGTCTCGACGTGGCCCAGCAGGCCCGCGTGGACGTCTACGTCGTCCCGCTGGGCGATGAGGCCCGGCGGCGCGCCGCACTGATCGCGGCCTCGCTGCGCCGTGCCGGTGTGCGCGTCGACCTGGCGTACGGCGGGCGCGGCCTGAAGGGCGCCATGAAGGGGGCGGACCGGTCCGGCGCCGCCCTGACCGTGGTCCTCGGCGAGCGAGATCTCGAGGCCGGAGAGGCCCAGGTCAAACGCATGTCCACCGGCGAACAGGTGGCCGTCCCCCTCGATCAGCTCGACCAGAACATCAAGGAGCAGCTCTCGTGATCCGCACCCATGACGCCGGCAGCCTTCGCGCCGAGAACGTCGGTCAGTCCGTCACCCTCGCCGGCTGGGTGGCTCGCCGCCGTGACCACGGCGGGGTCGCCTTCATCGACCTCCGCGAGGCGTCCGGCGTCGTCCAGGTGGTGATCCGCGACGAGGAGGTCGCCCACCAGCTCCGGGCGGAGTACTGCCTGAAGATCACCGGCGACGTGTCGGCCCGACCCGAGGGCAACCAGAACCCGAACCTGCCCACCGGCGAGATCGAGGTCATCGCCACCGAGGTGGAGGTCCTCAGCGCCAGTGCGCCGCTGCCCTTCCCGATCGACGAGCACGTGGAGGTGGGGGAGGAGACCCGGCTGGCGCACCGCTACCTGGACCTGCGTCGCAGTGCCCCGAACGCCGCGATCCGGTTGCGTTCCGAGGTCAACCGGGCGGCCCGGGAGGTGCTGGGCAGTCGCGGTTTCGTCGAGGTGGAGACCCCGACGCTCACCCGCAGCACGCCCGAGGGGGCCCGCGACTTCCTGGTGCCGGCCCGGCTGCGCCCGGGCAGCTGGTACGCCCTGCCGCAGAGCCCCCAGCTGTTCAAGCAGCTGCTGATGGTCGGAGGCCTGGAGCGGTACTACCAGATCGCCCGCTGCTACCGCGACGAGGACTTCCGCGCGGACCGGCAGCCCGAGTTCACCCAGCTCGACGTGGAGATGAGCTTCGTCGAGCAGGACGACGTGATCGAGCTGTCCGAGGAGATCCTCGCCGCCGTCTGGTCGCTGGTCGGCCACGAGGTCAAGAGCCCGATCGAGCGCATCACCTACGCCGAGTCGATGGCCCGCTACGGCAGCGACAAGCCGGACCTGCGCATGGACCTCGAGCTGACCGAGTGCACGGACTACTTCAAGGACACGCCGTTCCGCGTCTTCCAGGCGCCGTACGTCGGTGCCGTCGTGATGCCGGGCGGCGCGTCGCAGCCTCGCAAGCAGCTCGACGCCTGGCAGGAGTGGGCCAAGCAGCGCGGCGCCAGGGGACTCGCCTACGTCCTGGTCAAGGAGGACGGAGAGCTGGGCGGGCCGGTCGCGAAGAACCTCAGCGACGAGGAGCTGGCGGGCCTGGCCGCCCACGTCGGTGCCGCCCCCGGGGACTGCGTCTTCTTCGCGGCCGGCGCGGTGAAGTCGTCGCGCGCCCTTCTCGGCGCCGCCCGGCTCGAGATCGGACGTCGCTGCGGCCTCATCGACGAGTCCGCCTGGAGCTTCGTGTGGGTGGTGGACTCGCCGCTGTTCGAGCCCGCCGACGAGGCCACCGCGGCCGGCGACGTGGCGGTCGGCAGCGGGGCGTGGACGGCGGTCCACCACGCCTTCACCTCGCCCAAGCCCGAGTCGCTGGACACGTTCGACGACGACCCCGGCAACGCGCTGGCCTACGCCTACGACATCGTCTGCAACGGCAACGAGATCGGTGGCGGGTCGATCCGTATCCACCGCGAGGACGTCCAGAAGCGGGTCTTCGCCGTCATGGGGCTGGGCGAGGCGGAGGCCGAGGAGAAGTTCGGGTTCCTGCTCCAGGCGTTCAAGTACGGCGCGCCCCCGCACGGCGGGATCGCCTTCGGCTGGGACCGGATCTGCGCGCTGCTCAGCGGCACCGACTCGATCCGCGAGGTGATCGCGTTCCCGAAGACGGGTGGCGGGTACGACCCGCTGACCGCCGCGCCGGCCCCGATCACCGCGGCGCAGCGCGCCGAGGCGGGCGTCGACGCCACGCCCGAACCACGGGACACACCGGGCACATCGGTCGTCTGAGGGTCCTTCTCCGCTCCGGGCAGCCGGTATCAATTCGTTACCGGTTGTGACCCAAACCGACGCCCCGCGTCGTCTACAGTCACATCGGCCTCGCGGCCAGACCTGTGGCGCGCCTGACCCGGAAGCGTTGACGGGGCCGCGTCGTCGGCCTCGATCAGAAAGGTGACCATGGGTATCTCACCCACGGAGCTCTCGGAGCAGGACATCTCGACCGACCCGGTCGTCGTCAAGCAGGAGATCGCCGGACGCTCGCCGATGCAGATCGCGCTCGGCCGGCTCAAGAGCGACAAGATCGCTGTCGCCTGCGCCCTGGTCGTCGTGCTGTTCTTCCTGATCGCTGTGTTCGCGCCACTGCTCAGCGACCTGTTCGGAGTGGAGCTCCGGGCCGGTACCTCCGAGGACACCGACCAGTTCAACTTCCCGGTCATCGGCCCGCCCGACCACGGCTTCACCTGGGAGGCGCCGCTCGGGCTCGAGCCCGGCACCGGCAACGACCTGCTCGCGGAGTGGTTCTACGGCGCGCGCACCTCGCTGACCGTCGCCACGGTTTCGACCGTCGCCGCGACGCTCATCGGGGTCACGGTCGGCCTGCTCGCCGGGTTCAGCCGCGGCTGGTTCGACAGGGCCATCAACTTCGTCATCGACGTCTTCCTTTCGCTGCCGTTCCTGATCGTGGCGCTGGCCATCGCGCCGATCCTGGTGAGCCGGTTCGGCAACCAGCCGGCGACGCTCCAGGCGTGGCAGTTCATCTCGCTGCTCATGGTCCTGTCCTTCTTCGGCTGGATGCTGCTGGCCCGGCTCGTCCGCGGCGAGGTGCTGTCGCTGCGCGAGCGCGAGTTCGTCCAGGCGGCCCGCGTGATCGGCGTGCCGACGCGCCGGATCCTGTTCAAGGAGCTGCTGCCCAACCTGGTGGCGCCGATCATCGTGTCGATCTCGCTCGGTCTGCCCGCCTTCGTCGCCGCGGAGGCGGGCCTCGCCTACCTCGGCATCGGCGCGACCGGACAGCCCTCGTGGGGCCAGACCATCGACAAAGCGGTGCCGTTCTTCAGCACCTACCCGCTCTACCTGTACGCGCCGATCGTCGGAGTCTTCCTCCTGGTGATGGCGCTGAACCTCCTAGGCGACGCCGTGCGCGACGCCTTCGACCCAAAGACTCGCCGGTGAATCTGACACCGGAGGGATGCATCGACCAGCCAAGAGAGGTGGGTACACCTAGATGCGCATGAGGAAACCAGCCGCGGCTCTCGCCGTGGCGGCAATGATGACGCTCGCTGCCTGTGGTGGGGGCAGCGGGGACTCCGGCGGCGACTCCGCCGGCGAAGAACCGACACTGGAGGCGGGCGGCGGTGCCGGCTCCTTCAAGAACCCGGACGTCGAGGCCCCGTTGGCCGTCCCGGAGGACGCCTCCGAGGGCGGCACGCTGACCGTGCTGACCGCGGTCGCTCCGTCGACCCTGGACCCGACGCAGGCCTACTTCACCGACTCAACAGCCATCCTGTCCGACCTGGTCACCCGCTCGTTGACGCAGTACGCGTACAACGAGGAGACCAACGACATGCAGCTGATCCCGGACATGGCGACGGACCTCGGCCGTCCCAACGAGGACAACACCGAGTGGACGTTCACGCTGCGTGAGGGTCTGAAGTACGAAGACGGCACCGACGTGACCGCCGAGGACGTGGCCTACGCGGTCAAGCGTTCCTTCGCGATCGCGGAGCTTCCGGACGGCCCGACGTACCAGACGACGTTCTTCCTGGACGGTGACAAGTACAAGGGTCCGTTCTCGGACGGCACCGACTACGCGGGCGTGGAGGTGAACGGCCAGGACATCACCATCAAGATGCGCCGCCCGTTCTCCGACATGGACTACTACGCGTCGTTCCCCGCCTTCACCGCCATTCCGGAGGCGAAGGACAACGCGGAGAACTACGGCCAGCACCCGCTGGCGACCGGTCCGTACAAGTTCTCGGACTACAAGGCCGGCTCGAGCCTCTCCCTGGTCAAGAACGACCAGTGGGACCCGAACACCGACCCGGGTCGTATCCAGATGGTCGACGGCTGGGAGTTCAAGTTCGCCCAGGACACCGCCAAGCTCGAGAACATCATCATCAACGACAACGGCTCGGCGCAGACCACGCTGACCTACGACGACGTCACTGCTTCGTCGTACCGGCAGATCGCAGAGGACAAGGAGCGCCTTGTCACCGGCACCTCGCCCTGCACGTTCATGTGGTACATCGACATGACGAAGATCAAGGACCTCAAGGTCCGCCAGGCGCTGGGTTACGGTTTCCCGTACGAGGACTACTGGAAGGCGACCGGTGAGATCATCGGCGTCACCCGCGTCCCCGGTACCTCCATCCTGCCGCCCGGCACCGCCGGTCGTAAGGAGTACGACCCGCTGGGTATCGGTGGCGTGAACACCGACATCGAGAAGTCCAAGCAGCTCCTCCAGGAGGCCGGTGCTGAGGGCTTCGAGATCAAGTTCCTGTTCTCCACCGACGACGACCTCGCGGTGGCCGGCAAGGACGCGATCGTCCAGGGTCTCGAGGAGGCCGGCTTCAAGGCGACGCCGATCGCTTCGACCACGGAGACCATCCGCACCGACCGCACCGTCTACGAGAGCCCGATCAACGTCCGCTCCAGCGGCTGGTGCTCGGACTGGCCGTCGGGTGGCTCGTGGTTCCCGGCCCAGTGGGCCGGCAGCCTGGTCGGCCTCGAGGGCATGCCCAACCCGGCGAACTTCAAGGTCAAGAAGTTCGACGACGAGCAGGACCGCATCCTCGACACGCTCTCCCCGGAGGAGGCCGCCCCGGCGTGGGGTGACTTCGACGAGATGATGCAGACCGAGGAGTACCCGGCGGTCGTGCTCGGCTACGACGGCACGGCGATGATGCACGGCTCCCTGGTCGGCGGCATGGCGAACGACAACGTCCGCGGCATGCCGACCTTCTCCAGGATGTACATCACTCAGTGATGTGCGTCTGCGAGAGCTCAGCCTCGGCTGAGTGATTCTGGACCCGATGGGGGGTGGGACATCCCACCCCCCATCGGCCCGCAGGTACCCTGGCCACATCCTTTCGGACCGAGGAGCCCCGCCTCATGTTCGGCTACATCATCCGGCGGTTGATCACAGGACTGCTCGTCCTCGTGACCGTCTCCATCGCCACCTTCGCCCTCTTCTTCTACGGGCCCTCCGACCCCGCCCTGGCCTACTGTCCCGAGACCCGGTGCAACCCGGCGCGGCTGGAGACGATCCGGACCACGCTCGGGCTCGACGAGCCGGCGGCGCAGCAGTACGGCAAGTACATGAAGGAGATCGTCACCGGCGGCTCGTTCGAGCTCGGTTCGATCAGCATCGACTGCCCGGCCCCGTGCCTAGGCGTCTCCTTCAAGTTCCGCGAACCTGTCCGCGAGATGCTGCAGGAACGGTTCCCGGCCACCCTCTCCATCGCGCTCGGTGGTGCCGCGATCTTCCTGACCGTGGGCGTCTCCCTGGGGATCCTCGCGGCCCGCAGGCGAGGCACCACCGCTGACAAGGGCATCGTGGGCGCCAGCCTGATCATCAACGCGATCCCGTACTACCTGCTGGCGCTGCTGGCCTACCTCTTCCTGATCTCGCAGTGGGGCATCTTCCCCGAGAGCGGCTACTTCCCGCCTCTGGAAGACGGGCCGATCGCGTGGATCAAGGGGATGCTGCTCGCCTGGATCATCCTCGGGCTCGCCTACTCCACGCAGTACGCCCGGTTCAGCCGCGGGTCGATGATCGAGTCGCTCAACGAGGACTACGTCCGCACCGCCCGTGCGAAGGGGCTCAACGAGCGCCGGGTGGTGATGCGGCACGGGCTCCGCGCCGCGATCGTCCCGGTCGTCACGATCTTCGGCCTCGACTTCGCCTACCTCCTGGCCGGCACGATCTTCACCGAGCGCATCTTCGGCATCCAGGGCATCGGACTGACCGCGCTCGACGCGATCGGCAACAAGGACCTGCCCATCATCTCCGCAACCGTCCTGATCTCGGCGGCCTTCATCGTGGTCGCCAACATCATCGTGGACGTCGTCTACAGCGTGATCGACCCGAGGGTGCGCCTGACATGACCGAGAACACCTTGAGCCAGCAGACGCTGTCGGCGGCGACGCCCGGCAACGAGCCCTACCTGGTGGTGGACAACCTGACGGTCCGCTTCCCGACCGCCGACGGCGTCGTCCAGGCGGTCAGTGACCTGAGCTACTCGCTCGAGCAGGGCAGGACGCTCGGCATCGTGGGGGAGTCGGGCTCCGGCAAGTCCGTCTCGTCGATGGCGATCATGGGTCTCCACGACTACAAGCGCACCCGGATGTCCGGTTCGATCAGGGTCGGCGGCAAAGAGGTCGTCGGTCTCTCCAACAACCAGATGCAGAGCATCCGCGGCAACGACGCCGCGATGATCTTCCAGGACCCGTTGACCGCGCTGCACCCGTTCTACTCGGTCGGCAAGCAGATCTCCGAGGCCTACCTGGCGCACCACGGCGTCTCGAAGTCCAAGGCGCGGGCCAAGGCCATCGAGATGCTCGACCGGGTCGGGATCCCGCAGGCGCGCAACCGGGTCGACGACTACCCGCACCAGTTCTCCGGCGGCATGCGGCAGCGCGCGATGATCGCGATGGCCTTGGTCAACGACCCCAAGCTGCTGATCGCCGACGAGCCGACCACGGCGCTCGACGTCACGGTCCAGGCGCAGATCCTCGACCTGCTCCAGGAGCTCCAGCGCGAGTTCAACTCAGCGATCATCATCATCACCCACGACCTAGGGGTGGTCGCCGAGATGGCCGACGAGGTGCTGGTGATGTACGCGGGCCGGTGCGTCGAGCACGGCCCGACCAAGGAGCTGCTGACCCACCCGGAGATGCCCTACACGTGGGGCCTGCTCTCGAGTGTCCCGGACGTGAGCGCCGACACGGACGCGCGGCTGATCCCGATCGCCGGCAACCCGCCGAGCCTGCTCGACCCGCCTTCGGGCTGCGCCTTCCACCCACGCTGCGCGCACCGCGACAAGGTGCCGGGCGACCTCTGCAGGACCGAGCTGCCCGAGCTGCTCCCGGGCAACCGTGGACCCGAGCATCTCAAGCGCTGCCACCTCGCTGACGCCGACTCGATCTACGAGGCCGAGGTGCTGCCCGAGATCGCGCCCGACCTCGTCGAGATCGTCGTCGCCGACACGATCGAAAACGGTGCCACCGCCGGCGACGACCAGACCACCCCGGAACCCCGGTAGGGAACAATGACAGCCATGACTGACACTGACGTCACGCCTGCGCCGAAGCGCGCGGGAGGCTCGGGCTCCGGGGATGCCGGGCCGATCCTCGAGGTCACCAACCTCAAGAAGTACTTTCCGGTGCGTTCCTCGGGGCTCGTGCGCCGCACGATCGGCCAGGTCCAGGCCGTCGACGGGGTGTCGTTCCAGGTGCCGCGGGGAGGCGCGCTCGGACTCGTCGGCGAGTCGGGCTGCGGCAAGTCGACGACGGGTCGGCTGATCACCCGGCTCTACGACCCGACGTCGGGGTCGATGAAGTTCGACGGTCGCGAGATCGGGAAGCTCAGCAACAAGCAGATGCTGCCGCTTCGCAGCGAGATCCAGATGATCTTCCAGGATCCGTACAGCTCGCTGAACCCGCGGCACACCGTCGGCACGATCGTGGGCACCCCGCTCCGGGTCCACAAGATGGTGCCGGAGAAGCAGGTCCTCGGCCGGGTCCGGGAGCTTCTCGAGGTGGTGGGCCTCAACCCCGAGCACTACAACCGCTACCCCAACGAGTTCTCGGGCGGTCAGCGCCAGCGCATCGGCATCGCCCGGGCGCTGGCCCTCCAGCCGAAGCTGCTGGTCGCGGACGAGCCGGTTTCCGCGCTCGACGTGTCGATCCAGGCCCAGGTCGTCAACCTCCTGCAGGACGTCCAGCGTGAGTTCGGCATCGCCTTCCTCTTCATCGCCCACGACCTCGCGGTGGTCCGACACTTCTGCCCCGAGATCGCGGTCATGTACCTCGGAAAGATCGTCGAGATCGGCGATCGGGAGACCCTGTACAACCGCCCGCACCACCCCTACACGCAGGCCCTCCTCTCGGCGGCTCCCGACGTGAAGCAGGCCGCCGTGGGTGGCCGGCGCGAGCGCATCCGTCTCGAGGGCGACGTGCCCAGCCCGATCAACCCGCCCTCGGGTTGCCGCTTCCGGACCCGCTGCTGGATGGCCCAGGACATCTGCGCCAAGGTCGAGCCGCCCCTGCTCCAGATCGGCAAGACCCACAAGGTCGCCTGCCACTTCGCGGCACCGCTCGGCGAGGCGCCGAGCTCGCCGATCACGCTCAGTGCCCTCGGCGTCGACCGGGACGGCAACCAGGTGCCCGGGGCCGGCATCAGCGCCGAGGACCTGCAGAACCCGGGGTACGCCGACGAGTGGACCGACCTGTCGGCTCACTCCGCGGCGTCGTCGCGCATCAACGAGGACAACCCGACCGGGACGGTCAACCGTCCGAGCACCGGCTCCGGCGGCGCGTCGACGACTCCGCCCGACAGGGATGCCTGATCCTCACAGACCTAGGCTGACCGGGTGGACGGTCTCTTCGACATGGGTGCTCAGGGCCCTGCCCCGACTTCGGGGTCCGGCGGCACTCTCGCCGGCAACACGCACGCCTCGGCCCCGCTGGCGGTGCGGATGCGGCCGCGGACGCTCGACGAGCTGGTCGGCCAGCAGCACCTGCTGGCGGCCGGCTCGCCCCTGCGTCGGCTCGTCGAGGGCGACCAGCCGATGTCCTTGCTGCTGTGGGGCCCTCCGGGCACCGGCAAGACCACCATCGCCTCGATCGTGTCGCAGCAGACCAACCGGACGTTCGTGGAGGTCTCCGCGGTCGCGGCTGGGGTCAAGGAGGTGCGCGCCGCCATCGACGCGGCGCGGGCCCAGCTGACCCGGGGCGGATCGGAGACCGTGCTCTTCGTCGACGAGGTGCACCGCTTCACCAAGGCGCAGCAGGACGCGCTGCTGCCAGGTGTCGAGAACCGCTGGGTGACGCTGGTCGCCGCCACCACCGAGAACCCCTTCTTCTCGGTGATCTCACCACTGCTGTCCCGCTCCCTGCTGCTCACGCTCGAGTCGCTCACCGACGACGACGTCCGCGGCGTGATGGAGCTGGCGCTGGTCGACGAGCGCGGGCTCGCCGGCGAGGTCAAGATCGACGAGGACGCGCGCGAGCACCTCGTCCGGCTGGCCGGCGGAGACGCCCGGCGGGCGCTCACCTACCTCGAGGCGGCCGCCGGCGCCGCGACCGCGACCGGAGTGTCGACCGTCGACCTGGAGACGGCCGAGAAGGCGGTGGACCGGGCCGCCGTGCGCTACGACCGGCAGGGCGACCAGCACTACGACGTGATCAGCGCCTTCATCAAGAGCGTCCGCGGCTCCGACGCCGATGCCGCACTGCACTACCTGGCCCGGATGGTCGAGGCGGGGGAGGACCCGCGCTTCATCGCCCGCCGCCTGGTGATCCTGGCCTCGGAGGACATCGGTCTGGCCGATCCCACCGCGCTCACCACCGCCGTGGCCGCCGCCCAGGCGGTCCAGCTGATCGGGATGCCGGAGGGCCGGCTGAACCTGGCCCAGGCGACCATCGCGTTGGCGCTGGCGCCGAAGTCGAACGCGGTCACCACGGCCATCTCCGCCGCGTCGAGCGACGTGCGTGCCGGAAAGGTCGGTCCGGTCCCGAGCCACCTGCGCGATGCCCACTACGGGGGCTCGAAGAAGCTCGGCCACGGCCAGGGGTACGTCTACGCCCACGACGAGCCGTTCGGCATCGCGGAGCAGCAGTACGCCCCGGACGTCGTCGCCGACGCGGAGTACTACCAGCCCACGTCGCTCGGCGCCGAGGCCGCGCTCAAGGACCGCTGGGAGCGGGTCCGCCGGCGGGTCCGAGGGGACGGCGGCTCGCCGTCGGCCCCGCGGTAGGGTCGGTGACCATGGATTCCGGGCTCTGGTGGCTGCTGCTGGCCGGCCTCGCCGTCGTGCTCGTGGCCGTCCTGACCGCGTGGCGCGTGACCGTCTCGGCGACCCGGGCCCGGCGCCGGCTCGCGGACGAGCTGGCCGCGTCGCGCGAGGAGCTCGCTGCGGTGCAGAGACGGCTCGACGGTCTGGCGCGGCGTGTGCCGCCGGCCACCCCGTCACAGGAGTTCGTCATCACGACCGCCGGCAGCCCCGACGTACCGACTGAGTCCGCGCCGGCTCCGCTGGTCCGCCAGGAGCTGTCGGCGCGGCAGTTCGCCTCGGTCGCCCTGGGCGAGTCCCTGGTGACGATCGCCTCGTTCGGGTACGGCGTGCGCCGGGCGCTGTCCCCGGAGAACCGCAACCGGATCGCGTTCGAGATGCGCCGGGAGGTGCGCAGGGCCCGCAAGCAGCGTCGCCGTGACCTCAAGGAGGCCAAGCGGCACCTCCGCGCCCAGTCGCTCGACGAGGACGCAGCATGAACACCCCACGACGCTGCTCGCTTCGCTCGCACCTTCGCGGGGACCCCGGATGAGCCGCGCCTTCTGGTTCGTCGCCGGGGCCGGCGCCGGGGCCTATGGCCTGGTCAAGGCCCGTCGGGCCGCCGAGATGCTCACGCCCGAGGGCCTCGCCGACAGGTTGGCCGGCCTGTCCCTGGGGCTGCACCTGTTCGGCGAAGAGGTCCGCGCCGGCATGGACGAGAAGGAAAACGACTTGCGGCGCCGGCTCGGCCTCGCGCTCCATGAGGAGCAGCAGAAGACGATCACGAGTGGCCCCGACCACTCCCATGACCACAGAGAGGGCAACGACTGATGGACACCGCGGAGGTCCGCCGACGGTTTCTCGCGCACTTCGAGGCGCGGAACCACCAGGTGGTGCCGTCTGCATCGTTGCTGCTCGACGACCCGAACCTGCTGTTCGTCAACGCCGGCATGGTGCCGTTCAAGCCATACTTCCTCGGCCAGGAGACGCCGCCCTACCAGCGCGCCGTGAGCGTCCAGAAGTGCGTGCGCACCCTCGACATCGAGGAGGTGGGCAAGACCACCCGGCACGGCACGTTCTTCCAGATGTGCGGCAACTTCTCGTTCGGTGACTACTTCAAGGAAGGCGCGATCGAGGCCGGCTGGGACCTGGTCACCAAGAGCCAGGCCGACGGCGGCTACGGCTTCGACGAGAGCGTCCTCTACGCCAGTGTCTACGAGGACGACGACGAGGCGGTGGACCTCTGGAAGAAGATCGCCGGTCTGCCCGACGACCGGATCGTGCGGCTGGGCAAGAAGGACAACTACTGGCACATGGGCGTGCCGGGTCCCGGCGGGCCCTGCTCGGAGATCCTGATCGACCGGGGTCCGCAGTACGGCGCGGACCGGGACTGGGAGGCCGGGGACCGCTACCTGGAGTTCTGGAACCTCGTCTTCATGCAGGAGTCGCTGTCCGCGGTGCGGGCGAAGGAGGACTTCGACGTCCAGGCGCCGCTGCCGGCCAAGAACATCGACACCGGGATGGGGCTCGAGCGGGTCGCCTACCTGCTCCAGGGCAAGGACAACCTCTATGAGATCGACGAGGTGTTTCCGGTCATCGAGAAGGCGTCCGAGCTCACCGGCCGGCGGTACGGCGCCGACCACCAGGACGACGTGCGCTTCCGGGTCGTCGCCGACCACGTCCGCAGCGGCATGATGCTGATCGCGGACGGCGTGACGCCCGGCAACGAGGCCCGCGGCTACGTGCTGCGTCGGCTCCTGCGCCGCGCGGTCCGCTCCATGCGCCTGCTCGGCGTCGAGGACCGCATCCTGCCCGAGCTGCTGCCGGTCAGCCGCGACAAGATGAAGCTGTCCTACCCGGAGCTGGCGTCCGACTGGGAGCGGATCAGCACGATCGCGTACGCCGAGGAGGACGCCTTCCGGCAGACGCTCCGCACCGGTACGACGATCTTCGATGTGGCCGCCCAGGAGGCGAAGGGTGCCGGCGAGACTCGACTCTCCGGAGCCAAGGCGTTCGCGCTGCACGACACCTACGGCTTCCCCATCGACCTGACCCTGGAGATGGCCGCCGAGCAGGGGCTGTCGGTCGACGAGGGTGAGTTCCGCCGGCTGATGACCGAGCAGCGCGAGCGTGCCAAGGCGGACGCCAGGGCCAAGAAGGGCCAGCACGCCGCGATCGGCGCCTACCGGGAGGTGTCCGACGGGCTCGGCCGCGCCGTGGAGTTCACCGGCTACAACGAGGTCGTCACCGAGGCCGTCGTCGGTGGCCTCATCGACGCGTCCGGCGCGTCCGTGCGGTCCGCCCGGGAGGGAGACGAGGTCGAGCTCGTCCTCGACCGCACCCCCTTCTACGCCGAGGGCGGCGGCCAGCTCGCCGACCACGGCGTGCTCGAGCTCGCCAACGGCGCGCGGGTCGAGGTGCTCGACGTGCAGTCGCCGATCGCCGGGATGATCGTGCACCAGGCCCGGGTCGTGTCGGGCGAGGTCACGGTGGGCGAGCAGGCGCACGCGGTGGTCGACGTCGAGCGTCGTCGCTCGATCAGCCGCGCGCACACCGCGACCCACATGGTGCACAAGGCGTTCCGCGAGGCACTGGGGGAGACCGCGACCCAGGCGGGCTCGGAGAACGCCCCCGGACGGTTCCGGTTCGACTTCTCAGCCACCGGCGCGGTGCCGCAGTCCGCCATGGTCGACGTCGAGGCACGGGTCAACGACCTGGTGCTGGCCGACCTCGCCGTGCACGCCGAGCTGATGACCCAGGACGAGGCGCGCAGGAGCGGCGCGATGGCGCTGTTCGGCGAGAAGTACGGCGACCAGGTCCGGGTGATCTCGGTCGGCGACTGGGCCCGCGAGCTCTGCGGAGGCACGCACGCGGGCCGGTCCGGGCAGCTCGGCGTGATCAAGCTGCTCGGCGAGTCGTCCATCGGGTCCGGCGTACGCCGGGTCGAGGCGCTCGTCGGCGGTGACGCCTACCGGTTCCTGGCCCGCGAGCACGTGCTCGTGGCCCAGCTGAGCGAGGCGCTGAAGGCCCGTCCCGAGGAGCTTCCCGACCGGGTCAACGACCTGGTCGAGCGGCTCCGGACCGCCGAGAAGGAGATCGAGAAGGTCCGGATGTCCCAGCTGCTGGCGGCGGCGGGCGAGCTGGCCGCCCAGGCGAAGGACGTCTACGGCGTCGCCTTCGTGGGGCACCGGGTCGACGGTGCCGGTGCGGGTGACGTGCGCAAGCTGGCGCTGGACGTGCGTGGACGGATGCCGGCCGGACGGCCCGGGGTCGTCGCGATCATCGGCTCCAGCAAGGGCAAGCCGGCCGTGGTGGTGACCGTCAACGACGAGGCCCGCGGCTGGGGGATCTCGGCCAACGAGCTGGTCAAGGTGGCCGCGGCCGTGCTCGGCGGCAGTGGCGGCGGCAAGGACGACGTCGCGCAGGGTGGCGGCGCCGACGTGGCCCACGTCGACCAGGCTCTGGTCGACGTCGAGCACGCCGTCGGCCGGGCGGCCACGCACCGGTGACCGGTCGATGAGGCCGGGCGTACGTCTCGGCGTCGACGTGGGGGACGTGCGCATCGGAGTGGCGCGGTCGGACCCGGCGGGCCTGATCGCCACGCCCGTGGAGACGGTCGCGCGCGGCGCCGGCGACCTGGCCCGCCTGCGTGCCCTCGTGGACGCGGAGGCGGCGGTCGAGGTCGTCGTGGGACTGCCGCGCAGCCTGTCCGGCGGCGAGGGTCCGGCGGCGGCCAAGGTCCGCGACTTCGCCGCGCGGCTCGCCGATGCCGTCGCGCCGGTCCCGGTGCGGCTGTGCGACGAGCGACTGAGTACCGTCTCCGCGGAGTCGGTTCTGCGCGAGCGGGGTAAGAAGGGCAAGAAGCGACGCGCGGTGGTCGACCAGGCGGCCGCCGTGGTGATCTTGCAGAATGCCCTGGAGACAGAGCGCAGCACCGGGGCCGCGCCGGGGGAAGCGGTTTCATCGACGGGGACAGACCATGGATAGGTGTGAGCCAGGCCGTTGAGCGAACTCGGACTAGAACTGAAGTCCCACCGGGCCCGCCGCCCGCGGCGGGGTCTGGGCTGCCTGGCCGCCCTCGCCGTGCTCGCGGTCATCATGGGTGGTCTGTACTGGGGTGCCTCCAAGGGGATCGACGCCTTCCAGGACCGGTTCAGCGACCCCGAGGACTTCGCCGGGCCCGGGTCCGGCAGCGTGCTCGTCGAGGTCGAGGAGGGCGACAACGCCTCTGACATCGGCAGCGTGCTGGTCGACAAGGGTGTGGTGGCCAGCCTGGAGGCGTTCACCGACGAGGCGCGGGCGAACCCGGACTCGACGGGCATCCAGGTCGGGTTCTACGAGCTGCAGAAGGAGATGCCGGCTGCGGACGCCCTCGAGGTGCTGGTCGACCCCGACAACCTGATCCAGAGCACGGTCACCGTGCCGGAGGGGCTGCGGGTGGAGCAGATCGTCGAGATCCTCGCGAAGGAGACCGACTTCAGCGCCAAGCAGTTCCGCCGGGCCCTCAACCGGCCGGACCGGCTGGGCCTGCCCGGCTACGCCAAGGGCAGCGCCGAGGGCTACCTGTTCCCCGCGACCTACGCGTTCGGCCCCCGGGACAAGCCCGCCGACATGCTGGCCGTCATGGTGGACCGCTGGCGGCAGGCGGCCGACGAGGCCGGTCTCGAGCAGGCCGCCGAGGAGCTCGGCTACACGCCTGGGGAGCTCATGACCATCGCCAGCCTGGTCGAGTCCGAGGCCAACCGCGACGAGGACCGGGGCAAGGTCGCCCGGGTGATCTACAACCGGCTCGAGACCGACGCGACCGACGGCCTGCTGCAGATCGACGCCACCGTCAACTACGCGCTCGGGCGCGACCTCGGCCTCGCGCTGACGGAGGAGGACCTGCAGGTCGACTCGCCCTACAACACGCGGATCAACCCCGGCCTCCCGCCCGGGCCGATCGAGGCCCCGGGAGACGCGGCGATCGAGGCGGCGGCACATCCGACCGAGGGCCCGTGGGTCTACTACGTGACGGTCAACCTCGACACCGGGGAGACCAAGTTCACCGAGGACTACAACGAGTTCCTCCGGTTCAAGAACGTCGAGCTGGCCGAGTACTGCGAGGGCTCCGACCGGTGCTGACCGGACCGCGGGAGACCGCGTGACGGTGCGGTGCGCGGTGCTCGGCAGCCCGATCGCGCACTCCCTCTCACCGGTGCTGCACCGTGCGGCCTATGCGTCCCTCGGGCTGGACTGGGAGTACGACGCCCGCGACGTCGGCGAGGACGACCTGGCCGGGTTCCTCGACGGCCTCGACGAGACCTGGCGCGGACTGTCGCTGACGATGCCGCTCAAGCGTGCGGTCGTGCCCCTGCTCGACGAGGTGTCCGCGCGCGCCGACCAGGCTCGCGCGGCCAATACGGTCGTCCTCGACCGCGTGGGCCAGGGGGTACGCCGGGTCGGTCACAACACCGACATCCCCGGTGCCGCGGCGGCGCTGCGCGAGCGCTACGACGGGCCGCTCGACCGTGCCGTCGTGCTCGGCGGCGGCGCCACGGCGGCGTCGGTGCTGCTCGGGCTTGCGGACCTCGGCTGTGGTTCGGCGACCCTGCTGGTGCGTGACGAGGCGCGGGCCGCGGACACGCTGGCGGCCGTGGCCCGGCACGCCGCGCCGCCCCGGGTGGAGGTGCGTCCCCTCGGCTCCGACGTACCGTCGGCGGAGGTGCTGGTCTCCACGATCCCCGCGTCGGCCCACACCGACCACGAGCTGCGTCTGGTCGACGCCGTCTCGGTGGTCTTCGACGTCCTGTACGACCCCTGGCCGACACCGCTGGCCGCCCGCGCGCGGGAGGTCGGCCGCCGGCTGGTGACCGGACTGGACCTGCTCGTGCACCAGGCCGCGCTCCAGGTCGAGCTCATGACGGGGGAGCCGGCCCCGGTGGCGGCGATGCGGCTCGCCGGTGAGCGGGCCGTCGAGCGCAGGGGGCGTACCGCCTAGACGCCGACCCGGGCGAGGTGGCGGTGCGGGTACTCCGCCTCTCGCGACTGGAACGAGAGGATCCGGGGGTTGACGATCTCGCCGTGCCGGATCTCGATCGCGCGGCGGATGGTCTCGTCGGAGTCCCACCCGGACTCCCCGGCGAGCACGGTCCGGAGGTAGGGCAGCAGCGCCAGGCTGTTCTCCCAGGTCGCCGAGTTCCACAGGTAGGACGGGCTGTGGTCGACCGCGTAGTACAGGACGTGGTCACCGACCACGAAGGCGGGCTCGTCGAAGGAGGTCGGGCGGGCCCAGGCGAACCCCATGCCCTCGTCGCACGAGACGTCGATGATGACCGTGCCCGGCGCGAGGAGGTGGAGGTCCTCGTCGGCCAGGAAGAGCATGGGGGCGTCGGTGTCCTGGAGGACGCAGTTCACGATCAGGTCGTGCTCGGCGAGGAACCCTGACAGCGGCACGTCCAGACCCTCGGGGTAGGCGTGGCCCACCCGCGGCAGGTTGCCGTCGTGGTCGAATCTGATGATCCGGGCGGAGTGGATGGGGGAGGCGACGGCCGGCACCTGCCGATGGGTGAGCACGTCGACGTCGTGTACGCCGAGGGCGTTGAGGGCGGTGACCGCGCCCCGGGCCGTCGCCCCGAAGCCGATCACGACGGCCCGGAGCCGACGACCGTAGTCGCCCGTGCTGCCGGCGAGCTGCATCGCGTGCAGCACCGAGGCGTATCCGGCGAGCTCGTTGTTCTTGTGGAACACGTGCAGCCCGAACCCGCCGTCGTGCCAGTGGTTCATGGCCTCGAAGGCGATCAGGGTGAGGCGACGGTCGATCGCCGCCTGGGTGAGCTCGGGGTCCTGGACGCAGTGCGGCCAGCCCCACAGCACCTGGCCCTCCCGGAGCCGCCGGACGTCGTCCAGCAGCGGCTTGGGGAGCAGGATCGTGTCGCACTCCGCGACAAGCTCGTCCCGCGTGCGCAGGCCCCCCACGTGGCCGGCCAGCACGTCGTCGCCGACACCGAAGCGTTCGCCGTAGCCGTGCTCGAGGAACACCTGACGACGCAGGTCCTCCGGAATCCGGGGCAGGTGGGCCGGATGCAGCGGCAGCCGCAGCTCGTTCTCCTTGCCTGAGTGCGCGGGCACACCGATCGTCATGCCTTCGCCCCCTGCCGCAGCGGGGTGCCGACGTCGTGCAGGTGGCGGAGCACCTCGCGGTACGACGCGAGCGGCGACAGCTCGATGTAGGGCACCCCGTTGCGCTCGCAGAACTGCTGCACGACGGGGCGTGCCTTGGGCAGGTTCGGGCGCGGCATGCTCGGGAACAGGTGGTGCTCGATCTGGTAGTTCAGGCCGCCGAGGGCCAGGTCGACCAGGCGGCCGCCGCGGATGTTCCGGCTGGTCAGCACCTGCCGCAGGAACGGGTCCGCGGCCTGCGTCTCGTCCAGCATCGGCATGCCCTTGTGGTTCGGCGCGAACGAGCAGCCGAGGTACAGGCCCAGCACGGACTGGTGGACGGCGACGAAGGCCACCGCCTGGAGCAGCGTCATCGTGGTGACGAGCAGCGCCGCGTAGCCCAGGAGGTGCACGCCGAGCAGGACCGCCTCGACCCCACGGTGGCGGACTCCCGGTCGCATCAGCGCCCGCACGCTCGCCACGTGCAGGTTCACCGCCTCCCCCAGGAGCATCGGGAAGAACAGCCATGCCTGGTGGCGGGCCAACCAGGCCTTCAGCCCTCGCCGGTCCGCGGTCTGCTGCCGGTCGAACACCAGAGCACCGGCGCGCACGTCGGGGTCCTCGTCGAGGTCGTTGGGGTGGGCGTGGTGGGCGTTGTGCTTGTCCACCCACCAGCCGTAGCTCATCCCGTTCAGCAGGTTGGCGTGCAAGAGCCCGAGCAACCGGCTCGGTCCGGATCGGCGGGCCACCTGACGGTGCCCGGAGTCGTGGCCGACGAACGCGATCTGCGCCGAGACCACGGCGAAGGCTGCGGCCACCAGCACCAGCCACCAGGAGTCCCGGGCCAGCGCCATTACGGTGACCACCGCGACCAGGGCGCACAGGTTGACCGCGATCATGGGGATGTAGAAGTCGGGTCGACGGCGCAGCAACCCGAGCCTGCGGATCTCGGCCGCGAGCTCCGCGTATCCGGCGCGTTGAGGTACGGGTGCGGGGGCGGGTGTGGCAGTGGTCATGGGGCTTCCCTGCGTCGGTGGACACCGCCACCGGGGTCCAGGGAGGCTCGTCCTCCCACCGTACGCCACGCCCGTGGCCTAGGGTCGCCCCGTGCATCTCGACACCGCGCTCGCCTGCGCCCTCTACGGGCTGCTCGTCGGCCAGCTGGTGCCCGCCCTGATCGCGCGGATCCCGGAACCGAAGTCGGACCCGGAGAAGCTCGACCAACCGGAGAAGGAGCTGTACGCCGACATCGCCCGAGGTCGCGGGCTGCGCTGGCGGGCGTCGATCGCGACCGCCGTGGTGGCCGGTCTCCTCGGCGGCGCCGTCGGGTGGTCCCCGGCGCTGTCGTTCCTGCTGTACCTCGCCCCGGTCGGGGTCGCGCTGGCGGTGGTGGACTGGCACACCCGGCTGCTGCCGACCAAGGTGATCGCGCCGTCGTACGCCGTCGTCGCGGTCCTGGCGGCGCTGTCCGCCTGGGCCGAGGGCGATCTGGACGCGCTCGTCACCGCGGGGCTCGGCTGGCTGGTGGCCGGCGGCACGTTCTTCCTGCTCTGGTTCATCTACCCGCGCGGGATGGGCTACGGAGACGTCCGGCTGGCGGGCGTGCTCGGCATCGCGCTGGGCTACCTCGGCTGGGCGGAGCTGCTGGTCGGCGTGTACGCCGGGTTCGTCGTCGGCGCGCTGGGCGGGCTCGGCCTGTCGCTACTGCGGATCGTGGACCGCAAGGCCTATCCGTTCGGGCCGTTCATGCTGGTCGGGGCGGTCCTCGGCGTCCTGCTGGGGCCGTATGTCGCTGCGTGGTACGCCTGACTTTCGGCCGTTGGCCGCGTGAAAGACTGACCGCATGTTGCGTTGGCTCACGGCGGGCGAGTCCCACGGCCCCGCCCTCGTCGCCGTCCTGGAGGGGCTCCCGGCCCACGTCGCGGTGACCTCGGCCGACATCGTCGACGCACTCGCACGGCGCCGGCTGGGCTACGGCCGCGGCGCCCGGATGAAGTTCGAGCAGGATGAGGTCGAGGTCATCGGCGGGCTCCGGCACGGCCGGACCCTCGGCAGCCCGATCGCGATCCGGGTCGGCAACACCGAGTGGCCGAAGTGGGAGAAGGTCATGTCCGCCGACCCGGTGAACCCGGTCGAGCTCGAGGCGCTGGCCCGCAACGCCGCGCTCACCCGCCCCCGCCCCGGTCATGCGGACCTGGTCGGCATGCAGAAGTACGACTTCGACGAGGCCCGACCGATCCTCGAGCGCGCGTCCGCGCGTGAGACCGCGGCCCGGGTGGCGCTCGGCGCCGTGGCCAGGGCCTTCCTGCGGCAGTCGGTGGGCGCCGACGTCGTCTCCCACGTCGTCGGACTCGGCGGCGTGTCCGCTCCGGACGGGTCGGTCCCGTCGCCGTCCGACGTGGCCTACCTCGACGACGACCCGGTGCGCGGCCTGGATCCCGACGCCAGCAAGCAGATGGTCGCGGCGATCGACCAGGCGCACAAGGACGGCGACACGCTCGGCGGGGTCGTCGAGGTGGTCGTCCACGGCCTGCCGCCGGGCCTCGGCTCGCACGTCCACTGGGACCGCCGTCTCGACTCTCGGCTCGCCGGCGCCCTGATGGGCATCCAGGCGATCAAGGGCGTCGAGGTCGGCGACGGCTTCGAGACCGCCGCCACCCCCGGGTCCCGCGCGCACGACGAGATCGTGTCCACCGAGGACGGCCTGCGGCGCACGACGGGCCGCTCGGGCGGGACCGAGGGCGGCATGACGACCGGCGAGGTGCTGCGGGTCCGTGCCGCGATGAAGCCGATCGCGACCGTCCCGCGGGCGCTGCGCACCGTCGACGTCACCACCGGCGAGGCCACCACCGCCCACCACCAGCGCTCCGACGTCTGCGCGGTCCCCGCGAGCGGCATCGTCGCGGAGGCGATGGTCGCGCTGGTGCTGGCCGACGCCGTGGTGGAGAAGTTCGGCGGCGACTCGCTGCCCGAGACGAAGCGCAACGCCGAGTCCTACCTCGACACGCTGAGGTTCCGGTGAGCCCCAGGGTCGTCCTGGTCGGTCCGATGGGCGCCGGGAAGACCACGGTCGCGACCCTGCTCGGCGAGGCCTGGGGGCTGCCGGTGCGCGACACCGACGCCGACATCGAGGCCGCCGAGGGACGCAGCATCTCCGACATCTTCGTCGACGACGGCGAGGAGCACTTCCGGGCGCTCGAGGTGGCCGCGGTCGCCGAGGCACTGGGCTCCCACGACGGCGTGCTCGCGCTGGGCGGGGGAGCAGTGCTCGACGAGGGCACCCGGACCCTGCTCGCCGACCACCGTGTCGTGTTCCTGCGGGTCGGGCTCTCCGACGCGGTCAAGCGGGTCGGGCTGGGCGTCGGCCGGCCGCTGCTGCTCGGCAACGTGCGCGGCCGGATCAAGGCGCTGCTCGACGAGCGCACCCCGGTCTACGAGTCGGTCGCGACCCACGTCGTGGAGACCGACGGCCGCACCCCCGAGGACGTCGCGCACGAGGTGGAGGGGCTGCTGCGATGAGCGAGACCGTCATCCACGTCGGTGGCGCCGCGCCGTACGACGTCGTCATCGGCCGTGACCTCGCCGGCCACCTGCCCGGCATCCTCGGACCCGGCGTCCGCAGGGTCGCGGTCATGTACGCCGACCCGCTCGCCCGTCTCGCCCAGCCGCTGGTCGACTCGCTCGTCGACCACGTCGACGTGCTCGCCCTCGGCCTGCCCGACGGGGAGGCGGCCAAGACCGCCGCGGTCGCCGCGGACTGCTGGGAGGCCCTGGGGGAGCGGGGCTTCACCCGCTCCGACGCCGTGGTCACCTTCGGTGGCGGCGCGGTCACCGACCTCGGCGGCTTCGTGGCCGCGACCTGGCTGCGGGGCGTCCGGGTGGTGCACGTGCCGACCACCCTGCTCGGCATGGTCGACGCCGCTGTCGGCGGCAAGACCGGCATCAACACCGGTGCCGGCAAGAACCTCGTCGGCTCCTTCCACGAGCCCGCCGGCGTGCTGTGCGACCTCGCCACCCTCGACTCGCTGCCGCGCGAGGACCTCGTCGCCGGGCTGGCGGAGGTCGTCAAGTGCGGCTTCATCGCCGATCCCGAGATCCTGCGCCTGGTCGACGAGACGGACAAGATCACCGCGTCCTCGCCCGTTCTCGCCGAGCTGGTCGAGCGTGCGATCCGGGTCAAGGCCGAGGTCGTCG
>NZ_DASSCL010000115.1:0-32715 GCF_035697785.1 Nocardioides sp. | reverse complement strand
GTGGTGGAGCTGAGGGGATTCGAACCCCTGACCTTCTCATTGCGAACGAGACGCGCTACCAACTGCGCCACAGCCCCGGGTGCGCCGGACGAACCGGCGCGAGCAGAAAAGATACCAGCCGGGTGCGGGAGCCGCCGAATCAGGATCCGACCGCGCGCTGCTGCTCGACGGCTGCCTCCGCGGCGTCCGTCTCGGTGGCGGGCGTGGACTGCTCCGTCTGGTCGGCGACCAGCTGCGTGTCGTCCTCGGAGCGGCCCGAGCTCCATGTGCCGGGCTCCGACAGGTCGATGGTGCGGACGGTGCGACGGGCCTTCGGCTTCGTCACGTACGTCGGCAGCGTGACCGGCAGTGGGTCCCACAGCGATCCGCCGTCGACGGTGGGCACCGCGACCGCGTCGAGGACGGCGACCGGGATCGCCATGGTGTCCTCCTCGGGCGCGACCTCCTCGAAGCCCTGCGCGTTGCGCACCGCCGGGAGGGTCGGCTCGACCCGCACCGGCTCCTCCTCCTCGATCGCGGTGGCCAGGTCGGCCTCCCACGTCGCGTCGCGGGCGCGGCGTACCTGGGTGCGGCACAGCAGCAGGAAGAGCAGGGTGAACGAGACCGGGATCGCGACCGACCACCACGGGACGATCGCGAACGCTGCCAGCCCGGTGACCACGAGGGTCGAGAGGACCAGAAGACCGAGGATGCGACGACGCCGGCGAGCGGCTGCGCGAGCGGCCAGGCGGCGGGCGGCCGCCGGCGGGGTACGCCGGGTGGGGGCCAGCACCCGCGGGTTGTCGGCTGCCCGTGCCGGCGACACGACGAGCCGGGCATCGCTGCGACTGACCGGTTCCCGACGCGCGAGCACCCGCATCGACCGGGAGAACCGGTCGACGGACCGGGTGCGGGCGACCTCGTCGTGGTGCTTGAGCGCCTTGGGAATCAGGTAGACGGCCCACGCGAGGGCGAGCACGACGAAGATGACTCCAGACAGGTCCACGAGGGGAACGATAGGAGCGCTCCGCACTTCGGCCCCGCAGGCGGCTCGGTGTGTCGCCAGATGTCTCCTGTGACTGGTGTGATCAGAGGTTCCCGGCCGCGGCGCCGCCCTGCCGGTACCTGCGCAGCACCCCGCCCTGGCACTCCTCGACGGTCAACGCGAAGAGCCGGTGGTCGCGCCAGTCGCCGTCGATGTGCAGGTAACCCTTGGCGTAGCCGACCTCGGTGAACCCGAGCTTCTCGACGACGCGGAGGCTCGCGGTGTTCTCCGGACGGATCGCCACCTCGACCCGGTGCAGACCGAGCTCGAACAGGCAGTAGTCCGTGACCAGCGCGACCGCGGTGGGCATCACGCCCTGCCCGGCGTACCGCTCGTCGATCCAGTAGCCCATCTGCGCCCAGCGCGCCGAGCCGCCGGTGATGTTGGTGACCGTCAGCTGCCCGGCGAACCGGTCGTCGACGGTCACCGCGAACGGCAGCGCGCGTCGGTCGCGGGCCTGCCGGTGCAGGTCGCGGACGAGACCTCGAAAGGTCTTGGGCGCGGTCCGGTCCCCGGGTGGGACCGTCGCCTCCCACGGCGTCAGCCAGGCGGCGTTGCGACGGCGCACCTCGCTCCACGCCTTGGCGTCCGACATGAGCAGGGGTCTGACCCCCACGCGTCCCGCGCGGAGCTCGACCCGCCACGGCCTGGTCAGTGGTCGCTCCCGACGATCTGGTCGACGGCGTGCCGGAGGACGGGTACGACGACCGCGAGGCCGTCCTTCACCCCGCCGCGGGAGCCGGGCAGGTTCACCACGAGCGCCTGCCCGACCACCCCGGCCAGCCCGCGCGACAGCGCCGCGGTGGGCACGCCCTGGGAGATGCCGTGGGCGCGGATCGCCTCGGCGATCCCGGGAACCTCGCGGTCCAGCAACGCCCGGGTGACCTCGGGGGTGCGGTCCGTGGGCGTCAGCCCGGTGCCACCGGTGGTGATGACCGCGCGGGCGCCGGCGTCGACGGCCTCCTGGATCGCCCGGCCGACCGGATCCCCGTCGGGTACGACGACCGGGCCGGTGACGTCGAAGCCCTCGTCGACCAGGGCCTTCACGATCAACGGCCCGGTGGTGTCCTCGTAGACGCCCGCGGCTGCACGGTTCGACGCCGCGATCACCGTCGCCTTCATGCGTCGTCCCGCGACCAGTCGCCGGACTTGCCGCCGGTCTTGGACTCGACTCGCACGTCGGTGATGACCGCGGCCTTGTCGACTGCCTTGACCATGTCGACGACGGTCAACGCCGCGACGGAGACTGCCGTCAGCGCCTCCATCTCCACGCCGGTGCGGTCCGACGTGCGAACGGTGGCGGTGATCTCGACCGCCTCGTCGGCGACGGAGAGGTCGACGGTCACGCCGGAGATGGCGAGCGGGTGGCACAACGGCACCAGGTCGGGAGTCTTCTTCGCCGCCATGATGCCGGCGACCCGGGCCACACCGAGCGCGTCACCCTTGGGCACCCCGTCGCCGCGCAGCAGACCGACCACCTCGGCGGACACCAGCACCCTTCCGGTGGCGACCGCCTGCCGCGCGGTCACGTCCTTGCCCGAGACGTCGACCATGCGGGCGGCGCCGGCCTCGTCGACGTGGGTGAGGCGGGGATCGCTCGGGTCGGCCATCAGAAGTCCCGGTCGAGCACGAGCACCTGGACCTGCTCCCCCGCTTCGACCGACGTGACGTCGGCGCCGAGCACGATCAGGCAGTTCGCGTCCGAGAGGTCGCCCATCAGGTGCGAGCCGTGTCCGCCCACCGGTGTCACGTGGGCACCCTTGCCGTCGATCTCGAACCAGCCGCGGGCGTACTGCTGCCGGCCCTTGATCGACGTCATCCCCTTGTCGAGCAGGGCCCTGACCCTCGGCCGGCGGTACGGCACCTTTCCCATCATCCGCCGGATCGCCGGCAGCACGAAGACCTCGAACGAGACGTACGACGAGACGGGGTTGCCGGGCAGCGTGATGATCGGGGTCGCGTCCTCGCCGACGAACCCGAACCCCTGCGGCTTGCCGGGTTGCATCGACACCTCGCCGAACGACACGGTGCCGAGCTCGGCGAGCACCTCCTTGACCACGTCGTACTGGCCCTTGCTGACCCCGCCGCTGGTGACCACGAGGTCGGCTCGGACGAGCTGGTCGCTGAGCGCGTCACGGAACTCCTGCGGGTCGTCGGAGACGATCCCGACCCGGTAGGCGATCGCACCGGCGGCCCGCGCGGCGGCAGCCAGCATGTAGGAGTTGGCGTCGTAGATGCTGTCGTGGTCGAGGCCAGCGCCCGGCTCACGGAGCTCCGACCCCGTCGACATGATCACCACGCGCGGCCGCGGCCGGGCCTGCACCTGCGAGCGGCCCACCGAGGCGAGCAGCCCGAGCTGGCGGGGGCCGAGCACCGCACCGTCCTCGAGCAGCACGTCGCCGCGGCGTACGTCCTCGCCCCGGTAGCGCACGTGCTGCCCGCGCTGCGGCGCCTGGGTGATCCGTACGTTGGCGACGCCAGCATCGGTCCACTCCACCGGCACGACCGAGTCGGCGCCCTGCGGCACCGGCGCCCCCGTCATGATCCGCACCGCGGTCCCGGGCGAGAGCGCGAACAGCTTGGTCTGCCCGGCGGCCATCTCCCCCACCACCGGCAGGTGGACGGGGTGGTCGGGAGAGGCGGTCGCGACGTCGTCGAAGTAGACGGCGTAGCCGTCCATCGCGGAGTTGTCGAAGGACGGCAGGTCCATCGTGGCGGTGATGTCCTCGCAGACCGGCAGCCCCACGGCCTCGAGCAGCGGCTGGGCGTACGGCGGCAGTGGCCGCAGTGACTCCACGATCCGCTCGACGTGCTCGTCGACGGTGCTGAGCCGGTCGGTCGGCATCAGGGAGGCAGCCATGCGTCGAACCCTAACGCTCAGCCCAGCGTCGCCCCCGGTTCGACTCGGGACGTCCCCAGGTCGTCCAGCACCGCCTCCCCGACCACGGTGACCCCGGGGCCGAACCACCAGTCCCCGTTGACCACGAACTGCTCGGCCCGCCGCAGCGACGGCACGCCCTCACCGAAGCGGGCGTCGAAGTCGCCGACCAGCTTGTAGTGGGCAGGGTCGAGGTCGACGAAGGGCACTCGGTCGGCGACCAGGTCGAGCACGTAGTCGTCGGTGAGCTCGTAGCAGTCCGACCGCAGCACCAGCAGGTCGTTGGTGGTCTTCACGGGGACGAACCGGTCGCGCGAGACCTCGATGGTGGTGGCCCCGTCGAACACCTCGATCGCCGCACCCATGGCCGTCTCGATCTGGATGACCTCGGGAGACTTGGGGTCGGCGGGGTCCACGTTCTTGGAGTTGGTGATCAGCGCCAGCCCGAGGATGCCGTCTCGCCGGTCGAGCTCGGCCTGCATGGCCGCGAGGTCGAACCAGAGGTTGTTCGTGGAGCAGTAGCGGTGCCGGTCGAGGTCGCCGAGCGCGTCCTTGTCCTCGTCGAGGGTCTGCGCGGTCTCGCGCAGCACGATCCGCCCGTCGGACTTGCGGATCGCGAAGTGGCCGCCCTTCCGGTCCGAGGCGGTGCGGCGCACCGCCTCGATGGCGAACGGCGCTCCCGACGCGGCGAACCAGCCGGCCACCCGGGGGTCGGGAACTGCGCCGAGGTTGTCGGAGTTGGACACGAAGGCATGCCGGAAACCCGCCTTGACCAGCCGGTCGAGCAGCCCCGTGCCGCGCAGCGCGGTGTAGATGTCGCCGTGCCCCGGCGGGCACCACTCGAGGGTGGGGTCGGCCGGCCACTCGACCGGGGTCAGGTCGTCGGCGCGGAGCTTGGGCTCCTTGTTCTGCAGGAAGTCCAGCGGAAGGCTCGGCGTACCGGTGGTCGAGCCCGTCGTCCCGGTGGTCGAGCCCGTCGAGACCAGGTCCGGGTACTGCTCGAGCACGGCGAGCGTGTCCGCGGACGTGCGGAAGCTGTTCATGAAGATCAGCGGGAGCGCGGCGTCGTGCTGCTTCCGGAGCGCCAGCACCTGGCGGACGATGATGTCGACGAAGCTCAAGCCGTCGCGCACCTCGAGCAACGACTTGGCCCGGTCCATGCCCATCGACGTGCCGAGGCCGCCGTTGAGCTTGATGACCGCGGTGCCGGCGAGCGCCTCGCGGGCGACGTCGTCGGGTACGTCGACGTCGGCGAGAGCCTCCATGTCCATCGGCTCGATCGTCGACTCCGGCACCATGCCCGTCTCGCCGCTCTCCACCAGCCGGTAGTAGTGGGCGAACACGTCGATCGCCACCGGGTCGACACCGGCGGCGGCCATCTTGTCCCGAGCCAACCGCAGTCCCTTGTCGCTCATGGGGGCGAATCTAGTACGCCCCGTAGGCTCGCCCCATGAGTGCGGGTGCGGTCGACGGCGCCAAGATCGCCCTGCGCGACCAGCTCCTCACGGCGCGGCGACGCCGGTCGTTGCTCGAGATCGGTCAGGCCGCGCGCGCCATCGCCGAGCACGTGCTCGAGCTCCCGGAGGTACGCCGGGCGGCGACCGTCGCGGCGTACGTGTCGATCGGTCAGGAGCCGGGCACCGGGCCGCTGATCGACCGGCTGCACGAGGCCGGCCGGCACGTGCTGCTGCCGGTGGTGCTCCCCGACAAGGACCTGGACTGGGCGAGGTACGACGGTCCCGACGCCCTCGTGCCGGCCCGGATGGGACTGCTGGAGCCGGCCGGGCCGTCGCTCGGCGTCGACGCGGTCGCCGGCGCCGACGTGGTCCTCGTCCCGGGGCTGGCCGTCGACCGGACCGGGCTCAGGCTGGGACGGGGCGGCGGCTGCTACGACCGGGCACTGACCCGAGTGCCGGTGGGCACCCTGGTGTGCGCCCTGCTGTTCGACACCGAGGTGGTCGACCGGGTGCCGGCCGCACCCCACGACCGTGCCGTCAACGCGGTGGCGACGCCGTCGGGGGTCATTCGGCTGGGCGAAGGGTGAGCGTCTGCTCGGCGGTCTCGCCGAGCGCCTCGCGCGAGAAGTACCAGGGCAGCGACCGGCCCTCGGCCCACAGCTCGGTCTGGTCGACGTAGTGGTCGTTGAACGCGTGCCCGGACACTCCGGTCAGGTTCACCCACCGCGAGTCGTCGAGATCGGCCATCGAAACGACCATCCGCATCGACGGGGCGGCGGTGACCTCGAACGAGTCGGTGGCCGCGTCCCACTTGGTCGCGTTCACGATCTCGCCACCGCCACCGACCTCGTAGCCGCCGCGGTTGAACAGCCACTGCACCAGACGCACGGGTGACTGGCCCACGGTCTCGTTCTCGAGGTTGAGTCGGTGGTGGTGCCCCCAGGTCCAGTCGACGGCGCGGCGCGACTGCCGCCGCACCAGGTCGTCCCGGGCGGCGGCCATCGCGCCGGCCAGGATGTCGTCGCGGGTCTCGACGACACCCTCGGTCTCCACGTCGTCCCACCAGTGGCTGGTCGGGTCGGCGAGCAGGGTGCGCATCACCTCGAACCACCGGCCGCCGCCGTCCGGCCAGACCGCCTCGCGGAGGTCGTCGTGGAAGGTGAGCTCCAGGGTCTTGTCCCAGACCGCGTTGAAGTACGCCGCGGCGGCCGAGTCGGCGTCCTGCTCGTAGTCCCAGCCGAGGAGCAGCCGCTGGCCGGCGCCGAGGTACTCCGACGGCATCAGCACGTCGAGGAGGTACGGCACCATCGTCGGGGCGAACCCGTTGCGGTCGTCGAGCTGCAGCGCCTCCATGTCGGCGACGCTCAGCTTCTCCTTGCGCTCGAGCAGCTCGACGATCCGCTGGCTGCGATAGCCGTAGGCCCACGAGTCGCCGAGGAAGTAGGGGTACGCCGGGCCGGTGACGGCCTGGTTGGCGGTGGCCACGAAGCCGTCGTCGGGGTCGAGGACGCTGGGCAGCGCGTCGAACGGGACGTACTTGCCGGTCCAGTCGTCGGACGGGAGCCAGCCCTCGGCCGGGTAGTCACCGGTGTTCCCGGACTTGCGGATCGGGATGAGGCCGGGCGCCTGGTAGCCGATGTGTCCCTCACGGTCGGCGTACACCATGTTCTGCGACGGGGCCGCGAAGTCGGCGGCCGCGGCCCGGAAGTCGTCCCAGCTGCTCGCGGTGTCGATGCCGAAGATCGCGTCGGCGGTGTTGCTCGGCTGCAGCGCGGTCCAGGAGATCGCGACCCCGTAGCCGTTGCCTCGCTCGGGCGCGTCCTCGCCCGTCGGTGAGTTGGCGCCGACGGTGCTGAGCTCGGCGGAGACGTCGGAGAGCAGCGGCCCGTGCCGGGTGGACCGCACGGTGAACGTGAACGGCTCGTCCCGACCGAGCACCTCGATGGTCTCGTCGCGGAGGTCGAGGCGGCGGGTGCGGCCGTCGTACTCGTAGCGTTGGCCCTCGATCTTCTCCAGGTAGAGGTCGACCACGTCGGGGCCGAGGTTGGTGAACCCCCAGGCGACGTCGCGGTTGTGGCCGATGATCACCCCGGGGAGTCCGGCGAACGTGAAGCCGGTGACGTCGAACGGGCACTCGGCGGTGACCTCGGTGCAGTGCAGGCCCATCTGGTACCAGATACCCGGGACCGAGATGCCGAGGTGGGGGTCGTTGGCGAGGATCGGCTGCCCGGTCGTGGAGTGCTCACCGTCGACCACCCAGCCGTTGCTGCCGATCCCGTCGCCGTGCCCCATCAGCTCGGGCATCGCGTCGATCCCGGCCTTGAGGTCCTCCAGCGCCGCGACGACCGAGTCGTCGAACGGCGGTCGCGAGGGCCTGCGCGTGCCGCCCTGTTCGGCGCCCTGCTCGTAGACGCCGTCGACGACAGCGCCCTGCTCGACGATCGGGCGGTGCCGGTCGTAGGGGTACGGCGGAAACAGCTCGGCGATGTCGGCCTCGCTGTGCCGGCCGGCCATGATGGCCCGGGTGACCTCGTCCTCCATGTTGCTGCGCAGGTCCCACGCCATCGCCTTGAGCCAGGCGACCGAGTCGGCGGGGGTCCACTCCTCGACGGTGTAGTCGAGGCCGTTGAGCGCCAGCGCGGAGTACTCCAGCGACATCTCGGAGGGGGTGTGCCCCTCGATGTAGGCGTTGACCCCGTCGCTGAATGCCTCGAGGTAGGAGAGCGTCTCCGGCTCGAGCATCGACAGCTCTTCCTCGGCGACCCGGCGCCACCCCATCGTGCGGATGAACTTGTCGGTGTCGAGGGCGTCCTCGCCGAGCATCTCCGAGAGCCGCCCCGCCGTGACGTGCCGGCGGACGTCCATCTCGTAGAACCGGTCCTGTGCCTGGACGAACCCCTGCGCGTAGAACAGGTCGTGGCTGGTCCCGGCGTACACCTGCGGGATGCCCTGCGCGTCGCGGACCACCTCGACCTCGCCGTTGAGCCCCGGGACGGAGATCTCACCGTCGGTCTGCGGGAACGACCTGCGCACGACCACCACCCCGGTGACCAGGCCGGCGACCATCACCAGGACGACCACAATGGCGGCGTACGTCGCCCAGCGACCGGCACGGGGCCAGGCCCGGAACCGGGCCCTCGGCCCCGGCCCACGTCCCGCGTCGGAGGCCTCGTCATCGCGGGTGTCGACCTCGGCGGACGCGGCGGCGGTGGAGGTGTCGGACACGGCGGACATTGTGCCCGGCGCCCGGCGCCGGCAGGGCGCCGGGCGGGAAGTTTACGAATCGCGGTCGCGTTGGTCATAATTAGCAGTCGAAGCACTCGAGTGCCAGGATCTGTGGAGGACCCGTGCCGACCTACCAGTACGCATGCACCGCATGCGACCACGCCTTCGAGCAGTTCCAGAGCTTCAGCGAGGATTCGCTGACGGTGTGCCCGGAGTGCCAGGGCCGGCTTCGCAAGGTCTTCAACGCCGTCGGCGTCGTGTTCAAGGGCTCCGGCTTCTACCGCAACGACAGCCGCTCCAACGGCGACTCCCCCGCGGCCGCCGAGAAGACGCCGACCGGGTCGAAGGAGTCCACCTCGACGAAGCCGAGCGGCGACGCCGGCTCGTCGTCGTCCACCCCCGCTCCAGCGAAGAGCGAGTCCCCCGCCGCCTGACCCCCGCCGGGCTTCCCCGGGCGCCTGTGGACGGGCGCCGACGCTGGTGCGCGATCCTTCCTAGCCTCGGGGGATGAGCCGAGCCCGCCGCCCCGCCCTCCTCCGTCCCTGGCGCCGGTTCCGACGCGCCGTCCTCGCCCGACGCCGGATGCTGGCCGCCGCGCTGGCCGGGCTCGCCGTCCTCGTGGCGGTGCGGGCCAACGCGGCCCCGCCCGTCCCGACGGCCACCGTGCTGACCGCCGCACACGACCTGCCCGCGGGCGCGGTGCTGGCTGCCGACGACCTGCTGCCGGTGGAGTTCGCCCCGGACAGCGTGCCCGCGGGGGTGCTGCCGCGGCCGGCCGCCGCCGTCGGTCGCACGACCACGGGTCCGGTCCGCGCCGGCGAGCCCCTCACCGACGCCCGCCTCGTTGCCCCGGACCTGCTCGCCGGCTACCCCGGCAAGGTGGCCGCGCCGGTGCGGATCGGCGATCCCGATGCGGTGCGGCTGCTGCGGGTCGGCGACCGGATCAGCCTGATCGCCGCCGATCCCCAGGGCGAGGTCGCGCCGGTGGAGGTGGCCGCCGCGGTGCCGGTCATCGCCATCCCCCGCCCCCGGCCCGGCTCGGCGTCCGACCTCACGACGGGGGGCCTGCTGGTGGTCGCGGTGCCGCCGGACACCGCGCGCGAGCTCGCCGGGCACGCGGCCGCGTCGTACCTCACCGCGGTGGTTGTTCGCTAACGTGCGCTTGATCGCTTCATCTGCAGGGCCCCCGCGGGGCCCTCATCAGACAGGGGAGTAACGCATGACCGGCTTCAAGAACTTCCTGCTCCGCGGCAACCTGGTCGAGATCGCCGTCGGGCTGATCCTGGCCCTCTCGTTCGCCACGGTGGTCAGCACGTTCACGGCCTGGCTGTTCAGCCTGATCCCAGGTCTCGACGAGGCGTTCGACGGCTCCACGCTCAGCGGCGCGTTCCTCAACGCGCTGGTGTCCTTCATCATCGTCGCCGCAGTCGTCTACTTCGTCGTCGTCGTTCCCTACACCAAGCTCAAGGAGCGCTACTTCCCGACCGAGGAGCCCGGCGAGCCCGCCGACGTGGCCCTGCTCACCGAGATCCGCGACCTGCTGGCGCAGCGCACGGGCGGTCCGACCGTCTGATCCCTCGCCGGAGTTCCGGCTCAGCCGTGATGGGGCGGCACCTGACGACGCAACCAGTCGTCGGTGTCGCCCTCGCTGCGTTCACGACCGTCATCGCGATCGTCCGACGTACCGTCAGGGAGTACGTCGCCGAACACGTGCGCCAGACGCTTGCGACGCTCGGCCTCGCGCGCAGCCTCGTCGACCGGCGGGTGCGCGGCTGTCACCGGAGCACCTGGGTGACCGCAAGATCGTGCAGCCAGTCGGCGTCGAGGCGTCCCCGGGTCGGGGTCCAGCCCGTCGACGCCGTGAAGTGATCGCTGCAGACGCGAAGAGACCGCGTCATCGGCTCGGCCCGGCCTCCGGCAAGCCGGGTCATCAGTGCACTCATGAAGGAGAGGCTCGTCCGGCCGACCGCATCCGCGAACGCCTGCACGTAGTCGGCCCGACGCACCGGCTCGGCACCGACGTTGTAGACGCCGCTCGGGGCCGTGAGGGCGGCGACCACGGCGGAGCCGAGGTCGTCGGTGTGGACCGGGTGCAGCCAGCCGTCCGGGTCGCCGGAGCCGATCGAGCGTCCCTGGTGGGCCGCCTTGAGCTGCCAGCAGGTCATCGGGTCGTTGCCCACGATGAACCCGAAACGCAGGACCACACCGGTGCGGGAGTCGCACACGTAGTCCTGCACCTGGGCCTCGGCGACGGAGGCCGGCTCGGTGGCTCGCGTGATGTCGAGGGGGGACCCCTCGGTGACCCAGGTGTCGCCCTGGTCGGCGTACAGGAACGAGACGCTCTCCTGCACCATGCGACGGACTCCCGCCACGCGGGCGGCCTCCACAACCCGGCGTACGCCCTCGGTGCGGAGCCGGTCGTTGGCGCGCCAGGCACCGGGGAGGGCACCGGCGAAGCCGATGGGCACGTGGGTGGCGAGGTTCGCGATCGCGTCGGCACCGGAGAAGAGGTCGACGAGGAAGTCCTGGTCACCGATCCGGCCGACCCGCGGAGTGGCACCCAGTGAGCGGAGCAGGTCCGCCTTCTCCTCGGTGCGAGCCAGGCCGACGACCTCATGACCGGCAGCGACGAGCTCCGCGACCGCGGACCTGCCGATCACGCCGGTGGCACCGGTGACGGCGACCTTCACACGCGGCCTTCTCTCATCTCGGAAACCCCCGCTCCCTCCACCGCGGGGCTCCCCACCCGGCGGCATCGTGCCCAGTCTCCGATAACGGCTTGGTAACGGCAAGTCCATGGGACCGTTTTCCCGGCAGATCTCCGGCCCACCCGTCCGCTCAGCGGACGTCTTCCCGGGACGACGCGCCGCGACAGCGTCAGGCGCAGAGCCCGTTCTCGGTGGCGGACTGGGCACGGGCGGCTGCATCGGCGTCATCGGACGGTGACGGTCCGGCGCCGGACTTGCGGGGTTTGTCGCCGTCGGGGTCCTGGGCCGCGGTCGTGATGCCCAGGCTCTGTCGGCGACTCAGCGGTTCGTCCTTCCGGAGCTTGCTCCAGATGTTGTCGGCGGCCGGCGCGAGGGCAAGTCGGTTCGGATCGGGCTCGTAGGTCTCGAAGGGGATGCTCAGGAACTGGATCCGCTCCAGGCCGATGTCCTTGAGCTGCTTGGCGAGCCCACCGAGCTTCTTGAGGCTGGCCAACCCGGGGTCCGTGGTCAGCGAGTTGGTGGCGGCGTCGAGGAAGTTGTACAGCCGCACCGGGTTCACCAGGGTGCCGGCCGAGATCGCCTTGTTGGCCATCGACGCCAGGAACGCCTGCTGCCGCTTCATCCGGCCGATGTCGCCGTTCTCCGACAGCTCGTGCCGCAGCCGCACATAGCCGAGCGCCTGCTGGCCCCTCATCTCGTAGGAGCCGGCCGGCAGGTAGATCTTGCCGATGTCGTCGTTGACCTCCTGCGGCACGCAGACCGGCACGCCGTCGAGGGCGTCGACCATGGCCTTGAAGCCGTTGAAGTCCACGACGACGAAGTGGTTGAGCTTGATGTTCGACATCTGCTCGACGGTCTTCATCGTGCAGGCGGGGCCACCGATGGCGTACGCCGCGTTGAACATGTCGAGCCCACCCGGGTCGGTGCCCTGGCCGTCCTTGCGAAGACAGGACGGCCGCTGGACCATCAGGTCGCGCGGGATGCTGACGCCGTAGGCGCGGTCACGATCACCGGACAGGTGGAGCAGGATCGTGGTGTCGGACAGGCCGGGAGTCTCTCCCCCGATGCCGCCGGTCTGGCCCTCACGCGTGTCGGAGCCGAGCAGCAGGATGTTGAGCGGCTTGTGCTCGACGTCCTCGGGGATGATCTCCTCGGGCCGGTCCGTGCCCAGTGCCTCGGCCACGTCCAGGGAGTCGATGTTGCCGTCGAGGTGCCGGTAGGCGAAGAACCCCGCCGTGAGCGCGACGACCAGGACCGTGGCCAGGGAGACGGCGACGGCCCGCAGCACGCGGTGCTTGTGCACCTCATCGCGGTGGCGAGGTGTGTGTGACATGCAGGTCCTGCTCGTAGACAGCGGTGAGCGCCCGCGGACCGCCAGGGCGGGCCGCGGGGAGGGTACGGATCTCGTCGTGACGGGGTGTCATGTACCCAGGTTCGCGCTCACCATGATGCCGAACGCAGCGCCGCAGCGAAAATCGAGTGACGCAGGCCTCAGCGGTCCACCCTGGTCAGCCAGTACGACGCCGTCTCCGGGTCGTCGACACCGAACCGCGCATTGGCCACCCACAGGGAGCGCCGGACGACGGTTGCGGTGGTCGGCGTGTCGAAGTCGGGCGTGCGGATGACCTTGACCCGGTCGCCCGAGCGCACGTTGCGCTTCAGGTCGTAGACGTCGATCCGGTTGTTGGCGTTGCGGACCACGTACAGCAGGTCGCCCTTCGCCTCCAGGCCGTCACCGTTGCGGACACGGCGGCCGTCGAGGTCGATCTGCAGGGTCCTTCCGGTGGCTGCGTTCACCCGGAACAGCCGACCAGTGTTGCTCTGCACCAGCACCAGCCAGTTGCCGCGGTTGGACTCGACGATGCCGTTGGCGTTGAAGCCGTCCTGGTAGACGAGCTCGCCGGTGAGCGGCAGCAACGTCGCCGCTCCGGATGGGGGCAGGGTCAGCCCGGCGGGGAGCTCGACCACGCCGAGCTCCTGGTTGGCGGAGTCGGTGGCATAGACCGCTCCACTGGTCACGACGAGGTCGTTGACGAAGCGGTCGTTGGCGGCCGCCGGCAGCGTGTAGGTGCGCAGCACTTCGCCGGTGCCGAGGCGGACGGCGCGGATCTCGCCCTCGGGTCCGCCGGCCACCCACAGGATGCGGCGACGCTTGTCGTAGTCGAGTCCGACACTGGGCTTGCCGACCGCGCTGTCGGGCAGGACGACCGTCCGGTTGGTGCGTGGGTTCAGCCGGAGGATCGAGCCGTCGGCCAGGGAGCCGGAGTAGACCTTCCCGCGGCGGCCGGTGGTGACGCCCTCCGGCTGCCACCCGTCAGGCAGGTCGACCGTGCGAGAGGGCGCGGCGCGCCGCTCCGCCTGGCCGGCGGTGGCTCCGGTCGTGACCGCGACGACCGGGGCGAGCCCCAGCGCCAGCGTGAGTGCAAGTGGTACCAGACGACGTGACATGACTTCCCCTCCCGTGGATGGCAACGAGCAGCCGCCGTTAGCCATCCTTTACTTCCGTCACGAGAGGCACAACCTGCCCTTTGGTGCCATGCGCGTCCTCGCGGGCGGCGCCGACCGCGCGGACCCGGTCGATCCGCGCCCGGAGCTCGTCGGAGCCGGGCTCGACACCGAGGGACAGTCCGAGGTCGGCGGGCCCGACGAACAGGGAGTCGACCAGACGCCCCTTCGCCATCCGGTCGGCGGCCTCGACACCGCTGTCGCTATCCACCTGCCCGAGCACCGACGACTCGGCAGCGAGGTAGTCCGACTGCGGCACCAGCCCCCAACCACCGGCGCGAGTCGTGGGGCCGCAGCCCCGAGAGCCGTGCGGCGGAAACCGCGCGGCGACCTGCAGGGCCCGTGCCTGCTCGACCGAGTCGACGTGCGGCGCCATCACCCCGTGAGCGCCGGCGTCGAGGCAACGCTGGACCCAGGTCGGGCCGTGGTCGGGAATGCGCACGAACGCCCCGAGGCCGCGAGCCGCGGCGCCGGTCTTCGACCGGTCCGGTTGGCAGGCGTGATGGCCGTCCTCGGCACCCAGCACACCCTGAGCGAGCCGGTCGACGGCCCGCAGGCGGAGGCCCTCGTAGCGGCTGCCGCGGCGCTCTCGGCGGCGCTGCAGGGGAGGCCTGACCCTCTCGGACCAGCCGGCGAGGTGAGCGGGCCCGGGTTCGTCTACCCTGCTTCGCAGCGGCATGGCATGGCCCCCGAGCTACCGCAGCCGGTAGCAACGTGGTCTCGGCCGTGCTCCGCCCTCGTAGCTCAGGGGATAGAGCGTCGGTTTCCTAAACCGTGCGTCGCAGGTTCGAATCCTGCCGGGGGCACCACGCGAAATCGCAGGTCAGACGGTATTTTCCGATCGCACAGTCGCCCCTCGACGCGCATATCCGCGTCGCGTCGTTGTCACGGGGCTACGGGCCGCGCCTCGACGAAGTCAGCTCGCGGTGTCACCGAGGGAATCGCCGAGGAGGACCGAGCTCAGCTGCCCTCGGGACGTGATGCCCAGCTTGGGGAAAATGCGGTACAGATGCGATCCGACCGTGCGGTGCGACAGGTACAGGTGCTGGCCGATCTCGCGGTTGGTCAGGCCGGTCGCGGCCAGCTGCGCGATGTGACGCTCCTGCGGTGACAGCTGATGACCCGGTCCCAGCTCTCGCTCGCGACTGGTCTCGCCCGAGGCGCGCAGCTCCCGGGTCGCCTGTTCGTACCAAGGGACCGCACCCAGGCCGTCGAAGATGTCCCGGCCCGACCGGAGGAAGTAACGGGAGTCGCGAGCCCTTCGGTGTCGTCTCAACCAGGTGCCGTAGGCCAGGAGGTGCCGCGCGTGGAGAAACGGCCAGGACAGCAGGTCCCCCGCCAGTCCCTCTTGGTACAGCGCCTCGGCCTCCCCCTCATCGGAAACCAGCGGTCGCGTGACAAGGAGCGACGCACCGAGCAAGGGAGATCCTGACGTGTCCCACAGCAGCTCCATCGTCTTGACGACCTGCCGGGCCTCGTCGCGGTGGTCCAGCGCCATTGCTGCCGCGACGTAGTCGAGGGCTGCCCAGTGGCAGGCGTATCGGTGGTACGCCGGGCTTGCCCGGATCGAACACGCGTCGAACATGGTGGAGCGCCTCCTCGTGACGTCCTCGCGCCAATGCGGAGAGGCCTCGCGCGATCTCGACGGGCGCCAGGAACGTGGTGGCGCCGAGCGGCAGGAAGAACGCCTCCGCTTTCCTGCCCAGGACGTCGACGCCTTGCTCGTCGCCTTGTGCCGCTGCGACGAGCGCCTCCGTGGCCGCGGCAGCCATTCCCCAGATCGGCTGTGCGGTGTCGACGGCGAGCTGGCGGACCTCCTCGCCGGCGGCGCGCGCCGCTTCCCACCGCCCGAGGTGGTAGTCGGTCAGCATGCGGGCGACGAGAGCCTGGAGCAGCGCGGCCATCTCGCCCCGGGCCCGGAAGCGCGCGACGGCGCTGTCGAGCAGCGGTGCCGCCAGCGGGAAGGCCCCGATACCCGTGGCGGCGGTGCCGAGGTTCAGGGCGTCGCCCGGGTGTCCGAGGGACTCGGGCGAGAACGAGGCGAGTCTCTCCGCGACCACCCGCCCCCGCTCGAGGGGGGCGCCGTACCCGAGGACCGTGATCAACGTCGGATCGTGGGAGTCGGCCCCGATCCCCTCGACGGTGTCGAGCACCGTCCGGGTGATGTCGTCGTCCGGGTTGGACCACCAGCAGCGCAGAGCCACGTTGAGCAGCATCTTCAAGGCCCGGTCGAGCTGCCCTCGCTCGGCCAGCCGGCTCGCCAGGAGGCAGAGCGAGCGGACCTTGGTCGCTCCGGACCAGCTTCGATCGCCGAACGCCTCCTTCAGCCACGACAGGCGCAGCCGATCCTCTTCTGCGAGATCGGAGGCATCCGCCCGGTGCAGGAGGTCAACGCCCTGCGTGTGCATTCCGGAGTCGAAGGCGAGCTCGGCAGCTGCCGTCAGTCGTCGCCCTCGCTCTGACCCCGACCCGCTCAGGTCGGCCGCTCGAGCCAACGCCGCTACCGCGACCTGTGCCGAGCCTCGCTTGGTGGCGCTGCCGGCCGCCGCCTCCAGGTCGGCGGCGATGTCGTCCGCGGGGCCCAGGGTCGATGCCGCCCGGTGCCAGGTCCGCCGCTCCGCGGACGCGGACAGCACGTCGGCGAGCACCGCGTGGGCGGCGCGCCGCTGGGAGGGCAGCGCGATCTGGCAGCACGCCGACCTGATGAGGGGATGCCGGAAGCGGACCTTCGGATCCTCGATCACCAACACCCCACCCTCCACCGCCGCCGTCAGGAGGTCCTCGCCTCGGGTGGACCCGGTCAGGACCTCCGTGGCCCGGACGACCTCTGCCAGATCGTCCGTGTCGTTGGCGGCGGCGACCAGCGTTGCCCGGCCAACATCGTCCGCGAGGGCCTCGATGCGACGCGCGAAGGCACGCTCCAGCCGGTTCGTCAGCGCTCCGGGCGTCAGGACGCTGCCGTCCGTCGGCGACCAGACCTTGGAGAGCTCCACCAGGGCCAGTGGGTTCCCGGCCGCCAGCTCGAGGATCTGGTGGCGCGCGGTCTCGGGCAGGTGGGCGGCGTGGCGATCCAGCATCTCCGTCGATTGCTGGTCGTCGAGCGCCGGGACGTTGAGCTCGGGGATGCTGCCGTCCGCGAGGGGCGACTCGAATCCCTCCCTCAGCGCGAAGAGAGCGACCACCGGTTCGTACTCGATCCGTCGCGCCAGGAAGGCCAACGCCGAGGCGCTGGGCGGGTCCATCCACTGGACGTCGTCGACGATGAGCACCACCGGCACGTCCGATGCACGCTCGGCGATCAGCTCGAGGGCGGCGTAGCTCACCATGTACGACTCGGCGGCAGGCTCCGCCATCCCGAACGCCGAGAGCAGCGCCTCACGTTGCCGTTTGGGGAGCGCATCGACTCCTGGGAGGACGGGCCTGAGCAGGCGGTGCAGCCCCGAGAACGGGACCTGGGCCTCCGACTCCACGCCGGTGACCCGCAGCACAGCCCTTCCTGCGTCTGCCGCGTGTCGAGCTGCGACACCCAGCAGCGAGGACTTGCCCACGCCGGCCTCGCCCCGCAGGACCGTGGCCGCTCCGCGCTGCGTCATCGCGCGCACGAACTCCCCCAGCACGGCGACCTCCTCGTCTCGTCCGACAAGGGTCGACGGGGGCATGCCTGATTGTGCACGGCTGGTGGCTCGCCGCGACCGAGTCCCGATCCCGCGATTGCGTCATCTGACTCAAGACGGGCGAAGCCGTTCTTCGTACGTTCGGGGGACGGGACCACGACAACGAAAGGAAGCTCGCCATGACTGCGGACACGCAGGCCCACTCCGGCAACGCGACGTACTCGAGGGAGCCGATCCCCGACGACCAGGCCGCGCGGAACGTCGTGCTGGTCCACGGCGCGTTCGCCGACGGCTCCGGCTGGCGCGGCGTGCACGGACGCCTCACGGCCCAGGGCTACCGAGTCAGCATCGTCCAGAACCCGCTGACGTCACTCGCGGAGGACGTCGCGGCGACCCGGCGCGTGCTCGACCGGCAGGACGGCCCCACGATCCTGGTCGGTCACTCCTGGGGCGGCACCGTGATCACCGAGGCGGGGGTTCACCCCCGTGTAGTCGGGCTGGTCTACGTCTCTGCGCTCTCGCCCGACGCGGGCGAGACGACGTCGCAGCAGTACGAAGGATTCGCAGCGACGCCGGACTTCGTCATCGACACCGGGGAAGACGGCTACGGCTTCCTCAACCCGGACAAGTTCGAGGCCGGCTTCGCCCATGACGCCGGCAGCGCGGAGGCAGCCTTCCTGCGGGACTCCCAGGTGCCGATCAACATGTCGGTCTTCGCCACCCCGCTGAAGCAGGCGGCATGGCAGACGAAGCCGAGCTGGGCGGTGATCGCCACCGAGGACCGGGCGTTCGACCTGGCCATGCTTCGCCACATGGCCGAGCGGATCGGAGCGACCGTGACCGAGGTCGCGGCGAGCCACGCGGCCTACCTGACTCAACCGGACGTGGTCGCCGACACGATCCACCACGCTGCACGGAGTGCGCTTGTCGGCGTGAGCTGACCGCGCGGTCGGCTACCCGAGCCTTTGCCACAGCCAGCTGGACGACAGTCGTCGGCCGTCGAGGACGTACGACGCGGTGGGCACGTCCGACATCGTGAGGTCGAGAGCGGCTCGAGCGTGAAGACGACCTGCCAACAGGAGCTGGTCGCCGGCGTTCAACAACGTCTCGCCTGAAGGCGTGAGGACGTGCTCGCCGCCACGGATCAGCAGCAGCGGGACGATGTCCAAGACGTCATCTCGATCCGAGGGGCTCCGCAACAAGTCATCCAGTCGCACGCCGCCCTCGTCGAGCCGAGGCCTCAGCGCCGGACCGCTGGCGTCGTCGAGGCGGATCACCCACATGTCCGGGGTGCCCATACCGCATCGCTCGACGAGTCTGTCCAACAGGGCGCACGCCCAGTCGTCACCCTGATGGGGCACCTGCGGCAGGAACCGCATGAGCACCGGGTTGGCGAGGCGCGCCAAGGTCTCGTGAGCGATGACCTCAGCAGGAAACAGCCCGAAGTCCACCCCGATGGCGGCATAGAGCGAAGCATTGGCCCGGCGGTTCTGGAGCGCCACGATGAACGCGTCCGGGTTGGCGGCTCGTCCCGCGTCGATCAGCCACAGGTTGGTCGTGTCGCTCTCGGTGGCGGCCACGAACGCGACGGCATCGGCAACGTGGCCGCTCTCGACCACGTGGGCGCTGTCGCCCTCCCCGGCCAGCACCCGTCCGCCGCTCACATGGACCACCGTGACGTCCAGGCCCTCGGCGCGCAGGTCCGCGCTCAGCTCTTCGCCGAACTGCCCGGACCCGCACACCACCCATCGACCCTTGCGGGGTCGTTCTCCCCGCACCGGCATCTCGGTGCCGGGCGCGCTCGTCAGCCAGATCATCAGCTGATAGGCGGCAGCAGAGCGCAGCAGGATGCGCAGGTGGTCGCCGAAGCGATCAAGCGGGTTGACCACCTCCTGGGCGTCGAAGGCGCGCATCCGGTCCCCCACGGCGCGAGAGTTCGAGCGCGCGATCACGGGGAGGTCAGGACGCAGCAGAGAGGTGGTGACGACGACGTCCAGATTGGTCTCGTCGTCACCGGAGAGCGCCACGACTCCCTCGCAGGTCCTGTGTCCCAGGCCGGCCAGCACCAACAACCCGGTGTCGCGGGCATCGCCGAGCAGAGCAGGGGTGTCTGCTCGGTAGGAGTCGAGTTCGACTGCGGAGACCCTCGAGTCCTGCCTGTCGATGACCACGAACCTGCGTCCCATGTCATCGAGCGAGCGAGCCAGCATCCTCGAGGCGTTGCCGTAGCCGACCAACAGAAGGAACGGCTCAGTGATCCGGCTCACCGAACGGATGAAGCTCCGTCGTGCAAGCGCCCGCCGGAACCCACGGTCCCTCATCAGGGAGAGAAGGGAGCCGATGGCGTAGGCCCAACCGATGACGGACAGAAAGATGCTCAGCGTCACCCACATCCGCTGAGCAGCGGAGAAGGCGTAGGGGAGCTCCCCGAAGCCGATCGTCGTCGCCGTGTAGCTCATGAAGTAGAAGGCGTCGAACAGGCCCAGTCGATGCGGCTGGCCGCTCGCATCCTGTCCCGGTATCAACGACAACCCGAGGACGCTGACAGCGAAGATGAGGATGAGGACTATCAGGGGCGTGCGCATCCTGCGCAGAACCAGGAACACGGCCGGAGACGCGATCTCGCTTCGAAAATCCGGCAAGGGGCTGGGGGACACGTCGTCCCCTAACGGCGATGGAACGAGACGGTCTCGACCACGAGCAACGTCACGGAGACCACGTTCGCGAACAGTGCGCCGCCAGACAGGGACACCACCGTCGCCGTCTGCTCAGCCGACAGGACACCGTCTGACAGCACGTTGGCCGCGTAGGTCCAGACGATCGCCGCGGCGATGAGCTGGAGGCTCGCCACCAGGCTCGTGGCGAGATGGACCGCACCGATCTGGGTCCGGTCACCGAACTTCAGAACGGTCGCCACAAGGTTCACGACAACGGCCGCGAACAGCTCATAGATGCTGTGCATCTCCGGATCACCGAGATCACCGATGAAGAAGCCGAAGTTCAGGGTTGCTGCCAGGAGCACGAAGAAGCCGAAGACCACCTTCTCCAGGTTCACGTGCGACTCCTTCACTCGGGACGTCAATCCTAAGGCGACGGCACTCCGCCCTTGGCCGAACGGCTCGGCTGGACCGATGACTTTGGGCGCGCGCGACGGTCTGATCCGCCGTACCCAAGCACAGGAGGAACCATGGGCAAGGTCATCGCAGCCATCACCACCTCGGTCGACGGCTACATTGTGGGACCGCAGGACGGGCCGGAGCACGGCCTCGGCATCGGAGGCGAGCGTCTCCACTACTGGGTGATGGGAGGGCCGTGGACGTATGCCGACGACGGCCGAGACACCGACGGCATGCAGGGCGCGGACCGGGAGTACTTCGAGGCGCTCACCGAGGGGCTGGGCTGCGGGATCGTCGGACGCAATATGTACGACGCCGCGGGCGCGTGGGGTGGCACCAACCCGTTCCCCGGCACGTTGATCGTGCTGACCCACCGCACGCAGGACCAGCCCGACCCGAGCACCGGCTTCTTGTTCATCGACGGCTTCGACACCGCCCTGACGAAGGCGCGCGAGCTCGCCGGTGACGGCGCCGTCTCGCTCGGCGGTGGTGCCGACCTGATTCGCCAAGGGCTCACGGCGGGTGTGGTCGACGAGCTCGCGATCTCGACGGCGCCCGTAGTGCTGGGAGGCGGGAAACGGCTCTTCGAGGGATTCGAGCAGGACCTCGACCTCGAAGTGCTCGGCACCTGGAGCTCGCCGTACGCCACCCACGTGCGCTACGCCGTCCGTTGACCAGGACGTGGTCGGCGCTCACTGCGTGCGCGGCACGACCTCGCCACGGGCAAGCGCGAACGGAAGGCGGTCGAAGACGATCCGCACCTTGGTGATGTGACCGTCGCGCACGTCGTACAGCTCGGCGGCCGGAGCGCTGGCGACGGCAGGACTTGCGGTGTCGTACATGATCACCGCGCCACTCTCGTCGCCGTACGCCGCGAGCACCTCGGAAGAGGTGAGCGTTGCAGCGAAGGGCTCCATGAACGCGCGCAACGTCCCCTTCCCGGTCAACCGGCCGGGCGGGGCGTCGCACACGACGTCCTCGGCGACGAACCTCAGGGCCAGGTCCATCTCGCCGGCGGTCCAGGCGTGGTGGTAGGCAAGAGCGATCTCGATCGGCTGTGACAGGGCACTCAAGGCAGTTCCTCTCGGTCGTGGTCTGACCTATGGACAGACACCTAGACATCGCGAATCGGAACGGTCCGCGGCGACCTCCGGCCCGGATCTGTGAAGATTCGGGCGTGGTCGCCTCCGAGCTTCCGGCCGCCCGTGCGGGAGATGAGCGGGCGTTCGAGGCGTTGGTCGAGCCGCACCGGCGCGAGTTGCACGTGCACTGTTACCGGATGCTCGGCTCTCTCGACGACGCCGATGACCTGGTGCAGGAGACGCTGTTGGCGGCCTGGCGAGGTCTGCACGCCTTCGCGGGGCGGTCGTCGGTGCGGACGTGGCTCTACCGCATCGCCACCACCCGAAGCCTCAACGCGATCCGCGATGGTCGACGCCGTCCGCCTCCGGCTCCGGCACCACCCTTCGAGCCACCGACCCCCTCCGCCCGGTTCGAGGTCCCGTGGCTGCAGCCCTACCCCGACGCGTTGCTCGGGGCCGACGAGCCGTCGGTTCGGTCGTTGGCCCGCGAAGGCGTCGAGCTCGCTTTCGTGGCGGCGCTGCAGACACTGCCGCCACGGCAGACGGCAGCACTCGTTCTCTGCGACGTGCTCGGCTTCCGCCTCGCCGAGGTCGCCGAGATGCTCGACGTGGCGCCGACCGCGGTCAAAGGCCTGCTGCAACGGGCCCGGGCGGCGATGCCCGCGGCGGCTCCAGCGACGGATGCCGGAGCGGAAGCGAAGCTGGCTCGAGAGTTTGCCAGCGCCTACGAGGCCGATGACGTCGAGAGGGTCGTCGCGCTGCTCACGGATGAGGCGTGGCTGACGATGCCGCCGGCCACGGAGCGGTACGACGGACCGCCAGCGATAGCGGCCTTCCTGCGGGCCAGTGCCGCGGGGCGACCCGGTGGCGGTTACACGCTGCTCCCGACCCGGGCCGGCGGACACCCGGCGTTCGGCTGCTATCTCGAGAACCGGGCACGTGGACTCCTGGTCCTCGTCCCGAACCCGTCAGCGACACGAGTCGTCGGGATCGCCCGCTTCCTGGACGACGATCTTCACCGCCGATTCGGTCTGCCCGACTCGCTCGGCTAGGCCGGAAAGTCATCGCCGGCCCGACGCCGCGAGGTCGTCGCTGCTAGCGGATCGCCAGGTTGCCGGTCGTCACCAGTCCGCCCAGCGACGGGTTCGCGACCGTCAGTGTGAGCTGCCACTCCCCCGCGAACGGGAACGCGAAGTCGCCCTCCCAGACAGAACCCCTGCCGAACAGCGGGACCTCGAGGGGTCCGAGGTCCTGCTCGGGAAGGACGGCGCGCAACTCGACCGTTCGTGCCCGCAGCGGTGCGCCGGTCCCGTTGCGGAGCTCGAGGTGGAGGGCGCTGCCCCCGGTGCCTGCCGGGTCGACGTGCAGCTCGGCGGCGCGCCCCTCGGCCAGGTCCAGTGTGACCACCTCGACGCTTGGCTGCGTGACGGCGCCCCCGGTATTGGCGGGCGGCGGGATCGTGGACAGTGCGGCGGTGACGACGACCACGGCGACGGTGACGAGTGCCTCGATCCGGACGGTGCCGATCGCGGAGCGGTGCTCCTGCACGTGCCGGCGGGAGCCGCCGGCCGCCACGAGTGCGACGGTGACGAGGGCGAGCTTGGCGAGGAGAACCCGGCCGTAGTCCGTGGACCACAGCTGTGACCAGGACGCCAGCCGCAGGACGCCGTTGACGGCACCGGTGCCGACCAGGACGAGCACCGCGCCAAGGGCAAGCCGGGAGAAGGCAGCGAACGCGGTGGCCGGCGGCCGCGGACCGTCGGCGACGCTGGTCACCGCCAGCACAGCCAGCCCGCCGACCCACACACCGGCCGCGACGACGTGCGCCGAATCGACGGCGCGGGCCATCAGCCCGTCGGGCGCGGCGTGACCGGTGCCGGTGAAGGTCACAGCGACCAGCACGAGCGCGGCGACGGCGAGCACCTGGTGCATCCGCGAGGTCAACGCGTCCACGGGCCAGAGCACGGCGGTGGCCGCCAGGAGCACGTAGAGCCGGGCCTGCGTCCAGGCGCCGAAGGGCGAGCCCGCGGCCTCGGCGAGCAAGGTCCTGTCGACCAGGTCGGTGAGTGGCTGCCCGACCGTGTAGGGCCCCTGCAGGAGCAGGCTCGCCAGCGTCGACGCCGCTGCGACCAACAGCCCGCCGCGGAGGAGGGCGTGCAGACGACGATCGTCGCGGGCCTCCGGCCAGCAGAGTACGGCGACGGTGACCGCACCGGCGGCCACCACGAAGCCGAGGTAACCGCCGAACTTGGCGACCAACACCGGCCACGGGGCCACCCTCTCGGGACTGCTGTCCGCGCCGACCGCTTCGGCGGCGACACCGACCCCGAAGGCAAACGCACCGGCCACCGGGTGACCGTCGGCCGAGACCACCCGCCAGTTCGCCAGGTAGCGCCCGTCCGGGAGCTCGGCCGGCATGGTCCACCGCACGGTGTCGCCGTCGGCGGTGGGGTCCTCGGTGCCAACCTCGGCACCGGAGTCGTCGAGCAACCTGAGCCCGCCGTCGACGAGCCGGACCGCCTCGGTGAACCTCAGCTCCACCTCCGCCGGGGCGGCGGCAAGCTGGGCACCGTCCGCCGGTGTGGTGGAGACCAGCTCCGCATGGGCGGCGGCGGCTCCGGCTGCGGCCAGCTGCGCCGCCCCGAGCAGGCCGATCCAGGCGAGCAGAAGCCCTGCCAGCAGGCCCCGCCGGTTTCGACGGGACCTGCCGGGCGGGGATGTGCCGGCCCCGGCGCGGAACGGCGTCTCGCTACGGCTCACGATCAGCCGCGCCGCCGGCTCCAGGCGAGACCGACCGCGACCAGCGAGAGCGCCAGCGCCAGCCCCGACAGCGTCAGCGGCAGGGCCTGGCTGGACGGGTCCGCGTCCGCGGCCGCCTCGTTGACGGTGTCGTCCGCCCCCTCGGACGCGTCGCCGTCGTCACCGGTCGAGGTGGCGGCAGGGTCGGCCGTGCCGCCCTCGGCGGCCGCGGGCGTCACCGACAGCACAGGGGCCGGGTGCTCCGGCTCAGCGGCGTCGCCGATGGCGACCTGGTTCCAGTCCACCCGCTCGCCGCTGGAGTAGGTCTGCTGGGCCTGGAAGAGCAGTTCGCCGGACTCGGGCAGCGGACCGAGGTTGACGTCGAAGTCGACGTACTGCCCCGGCTGGATGCCGTCGCCGGTGGCCTTCCAGGTGATCTGGGAGACCACCGTGTCCAGCTCCTCCCCGAACAGCTCGATGGGCTGGTCGAGCTGACGGGTCTTGGTGCTGATCTCCCACCCCGGGACCGGCGTGGTCCGCACCGAGCCCAGCGGCTGGTCCGCGGGCAGGGTCACCCGGAGCCGCGTCGTACCCGCGTCATCACGCTCGTTGGGGACCCGGAACGAGATCACGGAGAAGCCACCACCCTCGACCTCCCCGGGCTGCACCGTCACGTGGGCCTGCGCGGCCGTGGCCGTCACGATCGAGGCGACGACGCCGGCCAGTCCCGCGGAGGTGAGACGGAGCGTACGACGCGGGCGCCCGGGAGGCGCTGACTGGATGGCTGTGGTCATGTCTGTGTCCTTCTCGAGGTTCGGAGGTGGTCAGCTGACCTGCAGCTGCAGGACCACCAGGTCGGCTTTGTGCTCCTCGACGTCGACGACGCCGGGCTGGTCGATCGTGATCTGGACGGTGGTGCGGCCCGTGTCGAACGGCAAGGTCTGTTCCGGCGTCGCGTGCACGTGCAGCTCACCGGCTCGGTCCGCGGTGACGCGGACGGTGACCGGCTCACCGACGGTCGCCTCGACGCGCTTCCCGTTCGGCGTCACGGTCGCGCCTTGGACCGTGACCTCCACGGGTGCGCCGCCACCGGCTGGCTGCGACGTACTCGTGTCCGGGTTCGCCGTGCCTGCGGGCGCCGCGGCGGGGGTCGCCGCGCAGCCGGCGACCAGCATCGCAAGGCTCGCACCGGCTGCAGCGGTCGCTGCTCTACTACGCATGGGTTCTCCTGCTGTCGATGTGATGCACCCAGGGCCGGGCGGCGTGCGCCCGGAAGGGCGGCACGCGAGTCACCCGTTCCTTGGAGTGCGAGAGACCGGGGCGGCAGCCGCCCAGACAGGGCGGCTGTGGACGCCGATGGGCACGATCAGCAGAAGACGGGCGGTCCGCGGCGGCCCAAGCAGCCCGCCAGCAACCGGACCGGGAGTCGAGCCGGGGGCACGTCGGCGGTTTCCCGGACCGCACGCGTGCGAAGCGGGAGAGGGGCGTCGCCGGGCAGCCAGAACCAGCTCCGCAGCCTGGCGCCGGCCGGGACGCACACCCGCTGATGCGACAGCGCGAGCAGCGACCACAGGGCGCGCTCTCCGGCGGCGAGCCAGAGCCCGGCAAGGGCCGCGGCCGCCGCGTGTCCCAGTGCCATCGGGGCGTGGCCGATCATCGTCGCGAGGACCACGTCCATCGCTCCCGGGGCCTCGATGAGGGCGGCGTGCGTGGCGTGGTGGCCGCCGGTCGTGGCGGTGGAGGTCGAGGCGACGGCCTGAACGCCGGGACCCCGGTCAGCGAGCACTCCCAAAATTGCGTGGACCCCCGCCTGCCACGCCACCAGCAGCGCGACGACGCGATACGGGCCGAGCTCGGCGCCCAGCAGCGGTGCCACGGCCACGGTGGAGACCACCCAGATGGCGAGCAGGCCCGGCGGGCCGGGGAGCCCGCCGTCGGCGGCCACGTGGAACAGCGAGCCGCCGAGCACGCCGGAGGCAGCGAGCACCGCGGCGCGCATCCAGCGCAGCCCGGCTCCAGCCCTCCACTGATCCATGAACCGATCGTCTCGCACCGACGTCAAATCGGTGCGAACAGGCCCGAACTCGTCACCGACACTGGCTCCGAGTCAGGTGGTGGCTGCGCCCTCGCGTCGGACGTCGCGGACCCGGTCGAGCCAGCCCATCACCGGCGTGGCCGCGACCCCGTGCACCACGACGGACAGGACGACGGCGAACCCGACCGTCGCCCACAGCTCGTCCACGCGGCCGAACTCGGCCATGCCCGTGGCGTAGGCCAGGTAGTACAACGACCCGACTCCGCGGACCCCGAAGAAGGCAATGGCGAGCCGCTCGCGACGGTCGGCCGATGCCCCGCCGAGGGCGACGATGCCGGCCAGCGGACGCAGCAGCAGCACCAGCACGACGCCCACGAGCACGCCTCGCCATGAGAGGTGCTCGAGAAGCCCGTTGGTCAAGGACACCCCGAGCAGCAGCAGCACGATCAGGGTGAACAGCCGCTCCAGCCGCTCGACGACCTGGTGCATGTGCACGTGGTAGTCGTGGCCGCGCTCGGCTGAGCGCAGGGCCAGCGCGCAGGCGAAGACCGCCAGGAACCCGTAACCGCCCACGATCTCGGCCACGCCGTACGACGTCAGGACGGCGGCGAGCGCCAGCAACGGCTCACCGGTCTCGGCCAGCCGCAGCGACGGGGCGGGCGAGCGAAACGCGACCTTGCCGAGGCCCCAGCCGAGCAGCGCCCCGACCAGGACCCCGAGCGCCACCTTGCCAACCAGCTCCCAGGCCAGCCATCGCAGGCCCCACTCGGTCACCCCGCCGACCGAGGCAAGGAACACCGCTGCGTACACGAACGGGAAGGCCAGACCGTCGTTGAGTCCTGCCTCGGAGGTGAGAGCGAACCGGACCTCGTCGTCCTCGTCAAGGTCGTCGTGCTCCTCCTCGTCGGTCTCCAGGGGTGTCGGACCGCCGACCTGGACGTCGGAGGCCAGGACCGGGTCGGTGGGAGCGAGCGCGGCGCCGAGCAGCAGGGCAGCGGCCGGGGCGAGCCCCATTACCCACCAGCCCAGCAGCGCCGTGCCGAGGATGCACAGCGGCATCACGATGCCGAGCAGTCGCCAGGTGACGCCCCACTGGCGCCAGGTCGACCACCGGCGGAGGACCAACGGGCGGTCGAGGGCCAGGCCGACACCCATCAGCGCGACGAGGACGGTGAACTCTGTGAGGTGCTCCACGAAGGCCCGGTTGTCCACCGGCGAGGGAGAGAAGTCGCCGGGCAAGGGGAGGAGCCCGATGACCGCGCCCACCGCCACCAGCACCAGGGGCGCCGAGACGGCCTGGCGGTGCAGCAACCGCGGCAGGGCGACCGCGAGCAGCAGCGACGCACCGAGGATCAGGTAGACGATGGCGGCCGTCACGAGCGCAGTCCGTTCACCTTGCATGCATACCCGGCCCGGCCGCCCGTCATGCGAAACCACCGAATCGGACGAATTTCGCATTTCCCTTCGCGATCGAGGGTGAACGAGCACACTGAGATGCACCGAACCGCACTCGAACTGGGGGGACCATGCTGAGAAGCGACGACGTTGCAGACAAGACCTTCACCACGACCCGGCTGCGTGAGGGGTACGAGATCGCGGAGGTTGACGAGTTCCGCATCGAGGTGGTCGAGGCGCTCAGCCTCCGCGACCGCGTGATCAGCGAGATGCAGGAGGAGCTGGCGGCCGTCCGCGTGCGGCTGGCCGAGGTCGACCGCCACGAGTGCCCCGAGCCGAGCTTCTCCCCCGCCGACCACGGGGACGGCGAGCGGTCCGACGGCAACAGGCGCGAGACCTCGGTGTACGCCGCTCGGCTGCTCGAGCGGGCCGCCGTCAACGCCGACCAGCTCGTCGCCGAGGCCCGGGTCGCCGCCGACTCGATGGTGAACGCGGCCCGGGTCGAGTCCGAGCAGCTGCTCGCCGCCAGCCGCGTCGAGACCGAGCGCGCGGCCGTGGAGCTGGACCAGCACCGCAACAAGGTGCTGACCGAGATCGCCGACGTGCGGCGCGAGCTCGAGGGGAAGATCGAGACGCTGCGCCAACAGGAGAGCGAGAACCGCAACCGCCTTCGCGTGCACTTCACCGAGCAGCTGGCTCAGCTCGAGGGGGCGTCGCCCGCGAAGCTGCGGGCCGTCGCCGACTGACCCGCCGCGGCGTACGGGCCCAGGTTTCGCTCGCTGCGCATCGGGCACGGTGAGTCTCGTCAGCGAGCGGCGGCTCGGACCCGGCACAGGGAGCTGGACGTGGGACCAGGCGTGGCATTGGTGGTCGTCGGCGCGATCTTCACGTTCGCGATCCGCAAGGAGCTCCCCGGCATCGACATCCAGGTGGTCGGCCTGATCCTGATGATCGCCGGCGCCGCCGTCATCGCACACGCGCGCCACGGCCGCGTTCGCGAGGAGCGGGTGAAGCGGGTGGAGGCGCCGAAGGATCCCCATGGGCCCACGCACTCGGTGGTGACCGAGAAGACCGAGCGCGAGATCCGCTGACCATCACCTGGTCATGACGGAACCGGTCGCCGCCGACCGGTGACCCCGGCGTGCCACCCTGGAGGCACCATGCCCCTGACCCGACCGACCGTCGTCGCTGCCGCACTCGCCGTCGTGATGCTGGCCGGCTGCCCCGGACCGTCCGACGATCCCGAGGCCTCCACGCTCGCGGGCGCCTCCGACGCACCGGCGACCGAGGTGCGCACGGCCCGGGTGGTCGAGCACGTGATCGCGATCTCGGTGGACGGGCTCAACCCGGACGCGATCCGGCGGCTGGGCCCCTCCGGTGCGCCCGCACTGCACCGCCTGCTCGCCCAGGGTGCGGGCACCCTGAACGCGCGCACCGAGCGCGAGCTGACCCGCACCCTGCCCAACCACACCGGGATGGTCACCGGGCGCCCGATCCTCGGCCCGGACGGACACGGTGTCACCGTCAACGAGGACAACGGCAGCACGGTGCACGCGTCCGCAGGTCGCTATGTCGCGAGCGTCTTCGACGTGGTCCACGACCACGGTGGCAGCACGGCGCTCTACTCGAGCAAGGACAAGCTCGACCTGATCGACCGCAGCTGGGACGCCGCCCACGGCAGCCGGGACCGGACCGGTGCGGACGACGGTCGCGACAAGATCGACCGCTACCGGCTCGACACCGAGCCTGACAACGTGTCCCGGCTGGTCTCCAGGCTCGGCAGCGTCCCGGACGACCTGAGCTTCGTGCACCTCGCCGAGCCCGACGCCGCCGGGCACGCCTCGGGCTTCATGTCCTCGGCGTACCTCGACGGGGTGCGCGCCGCGGACCGGCAGATCGGCCGGATCCTGTCCGCCGTCAGCGCCGACGGCGACCTGCGCGATCAGGTCGCCGTCGTGCTCACCGCCGATCATGGCGGCCTGGGTGGAAGCCACTCCGATGCCACGCGGGCCGCCGACTTCACCGTGCCGTTCGTCGTGTGGGGTCCGGGCGTCGCCCGTGGCGCCGACCTCTACGCGCTCAACGAAGACCGCCGGACGCGACCCGGTCGGGCGCGCTCGTCGTACGACGGCAGCCAGCCGGTCCGCAACGCCGAGGTGGCCAACGTCGTCACCGGCCTGCTCGGCCTGCCGGACGTGCCCGGCAGCGCGCTCGGCCGGCGGCAGTTGCAGGTGTCGTAGCGGCCGGGCTGGACCGATGTCCAAAACGCCGGGGCCGACCTGCCACCGGTGAGCAACGATCCCCTAGGGTGCCGTTACCTAGGGAGAGGGAGACACCATGCCGCTCGGGCAAGGCATCCTGGAAGTCCTCGAGGCGATCCCCCGGCGTATCGAGATGTCGGGGCATGCGCCCACCTGGCGTGTCACCGGCGCGTCGTACGACGCCGTCGTGAGCTTCGCCGCGGAGGTGCTGCCCCCCGAGGCAGTGGTGGTCGCGCGCGAGGACCGCAATCGTTGGTGGCCGCGGGTCACCCTGACGCTGAGCGTCGACCCCGCCCTCGTGGAGGCGGCGCCGCCGGTCGAGGAGCTCCGCAAGCCGCCGGCTCCTCCCGTCCCGCCGCAGCGGGCCGTCGCGGCCGAGGTGCCGCTGTGGAACGACGAGGAGTACGCCGAGTCGTTCTCCCCGCTCGAGGAGATCTTCGCCCACCAGGAAGAGGTCCGCGTCGCGCGTCGAGAGGTGCCCGAGCAGCGCAGCCGGCCACGCTCGCACCGGGCCGAGTAGCAGCTCAGAGCAGCGAGCGGTACAGCTCCACCGTGCGGGCCGCGACCGCGTCCCAGCCGAACTCACCGACGGCCCGTGCCCGACCGGCCTTTCCCATCCGCTCCGCCTCGGCCGGTTCGGCGGCGAGCCGGTTGACCGCGTCGGCGAACCGCTCCTCGAACCCAGTGGCGTCGTCGGGCGTGTAGTCGACGAGCAGCCCGGTCGCGCCGTCGTCGACGACCTCCGGGATGCCGCCCACCGCACTCGCGACCACCGCGGTCTCGCACGCCATCGCCTCGAGGTTGACGATGCCCAACGGCTCGTACACCGACGGGCAGCAGAAGGCGAGCGCGTGCGTCAGCACCTGCCGGACGTCCTCGCGCGGCAGCATCTCGGACACCACGAAGACGCCGTCCCGGGACGCCCGCAGGTCCTCGATCGCGGTGTCCGTCTCCGCCTTGAGCTCAGGGGTGTCGGCGGCGCCGGCGAGGAGCACGAGCTGGACCGCCGGGTCGAGCCGGAGCCCGGCGCGAAGCAGGTGCGGCACTCCCTTCTGGCGCGTGATGCGGCCGACGAAGGCCACGTAGGGACGATCGAGGTCCACATCGAGCCGCTCGAGCACGTCCGTGCCAGGGTCGGGGCGGTAGAAGTCCGCGTCGATGCCGTTGGAGATCACGTGCACGCGGGCGGGGTCGATGACCGGGTACGACGCGAGGACGTCCTCGCGCATGCCCTTGCTCACGGCGACGACCGCGTCGGCACCCTCCATGGCGGTCCGCTCGGCCCACGAGGACAGCTGGTAGCCGCCACCGAGCTGCTCGGCCTTCCAGGGCCGTTGCGGCTCCAGTGAGTGTGCGGTGATGACGTGCGGTACGTCGTACAACAGCTTCGCCCAGTGACCGGCCATGGCCGCGTACCACGTGTGCGCGTGCACGAGATCGGACCGGCTGACCGCCGCTGTCATGGACAGGTCTGCCGACAGGATGCGCAGTGCCGAGTTCGCGTCGGCCAGGCGTGGGTCGTCCTCGGAGTGCGCCGTCGCGCCGGCGCGCGGGGCGCCCATGCACTGCACGTCCACGTCGACGAGCTTCTCGAGCTCGCGCACCAGGAAGTCCACGTGGACACCGGCACCGCCGTAGACGTCCGGCGGGTACTCCCGGGTCAGCACCGACACCTTCACGACGTACCTCCTGGTCGCCCTCGCCGTCCTGCCGCGAGGCTAGTCACTCGAGGTGAGGCGAGTCGACCGACCGTCCACGTCGAGACCCCTCGGGTGGTCGCGCAAGGTGACGATCTCGGCAAGTGCGGTTGGGACGCCGTGGCTGATCGAGTCCAGCCGGCCAAGGAGGTGATATGCAGTTCTGCATGTTGCCGCTCGCAGAGTTGCATCTTCACCTTGAGGGCACTCTCGAGCCAGAAACGATCTTCGCCATTGCCGAACGGAACGAGGTCAATCTGCCCTACGCAGACCTCGACGACTTGAGATCTCGGTATGCCTTCACCGATCTGCAGTCCTTTCTAGACCTCTGCTACGCCAACGTCGCCGTCCTGCGGACCGCCGAAGACTTCTCAGACATGACGACCGCGTACCTCGATCGCGCCCGTGGTGCGGGTGTCCGGCACGCAGAGGTCTTTCTCAACCCCCAAGCCCACACGGCCCGTAGCGTTCCGCTGCGCGAGGTCATGGAAGGCGTCTCCAGTGCGCTGTCCGAGTCGTTGAGGAACCGCGGCGTTAGCACCGGACTCATCGTGGCTTTCCTGCGTGACGAGAGTGAAGCGTCGGCCATGGAGACGCTCGAGGCAGTCCTGGCCCTCGGCGTGCCGATCATCGGGATTGGCCTCGACTCCGCCGAGGTGGGCTACCCGCCGTCGAAGTTCGCGAGGGTGTTCGATCGGGCTCACGCCGAGGGCCTCCACTGTGTCGCCCACGCGGGCGAGGAGGGCCCGCCAAGCTACATCTGGGAGGCGCTCGACGTTCTTGGCGTCAGCCGAATCGACCACGGGAACCGGTGCCTCGAGGATGACCAGCTCGTCCGGCGTCTCGCGGAAGAGCAAGTCCCGCTCACGGTGTGCCCGCTTTCGAATGTCCGCCTGAAAGTCGTCAGCGAGATCGGCTCCCACCCCGTTGCAACGATGCTGGAGCGTGGCCTCATGGTGACGGTCAACTCAGATGACCC